>CAKTXN010000064.1 GCA_934630905.1 uncultured Eggerthellaceae bacterium | reverse complement strand
CGTTCGTCAGAACGGCCTTTTTAAAATAAAACAGGCCCGTTTCCGAACCTGTAAGATTTCTATGGTGGAGTGTACGGGGTTCCGGCTTCGCCTTCGGCGAAGGCCGACCCCTCCCTCGCAAGCTCGGTCGGGCGAATTCCTGAAAACGTGCCACCGGCACGTTTTCTTGACGGAATTCCACCTCATCGGTTCGAGCCCCATATAACCAACTTGCGAGCAACAAAAAACAGGTCCATTGCTGGACCTGTAAGAATTCTATGGTGGAGTGTACGGGGTTCGAACCCGTGACCTCATGGCTGCCAGCCATGCGCTCTACCAGCTGAGCTAACACCCCAAAAAATTGGGCAAGAAGTATTGTATACATTTACGACGCAGGGTCAAGCTTTTTCTTAAAAAAATTCTACCGCATTGCCTCAGCGCGCAACCCGCGCAACAACCCAGCGCCCAACTATGCCCGGTCAGAATCAGCCCGACATCCGCAACCCAAAACAACCGCTAAGAGCTACCCAGCAACCACATCACGAAGAGCAGCGATGTGCTCCGGCGTTGTTCCGCAACATCCGCCGACGATAGTCGCACCTGCATTGACCAGCGAAGATACCGCTTCGCAGAACTCCTGCGGCGCACAGCGATACACCGGCCGCCCTGTGCTCATATCGGGAAGACCCGCATTCGGCTGCACCATCAACGGCACGGCAAAACCTTCTCCGTCTGCGGCTTCATGCAATGCCGCGGCGTACGCCTGAATCACCGGCAACGCTTCAACGGGTCCCACCGAGCAGTTCAGGCCCACCGCCTTAGCACCTGCCGCCACCAGCCCTTCGACTGCCTGTTCGGGAGTCGATCCAAAAAGTGTGCGGCCATTTTCGTTGAACGACATCGTGGCAAGAACGGGCAGCTTGGTGTTTTCACGAGCGGCGCGCACGGCAAGGCACGCCTCGTTCGCGTCCATCATTGTCTCGATCAGAACGAAATCGCAGTTCGCAGCTTCGGCAGCACGCGCACAACGCGCATAAAGCTCGTATGCTTCGTCTTCTTCAAGCTCACCGTATGGCTGCAAGAATTCGCCAATAGGACCAATATCCCCCGCAACGAAAAGCGCCCCCGAGTTGCGTGCGCACCCCGCAGCGGCTGCGTACAGCTCTTCCACCGAGTAAGGCGAACTCGCCGCCGCCAATGCTCGGGCGTTCGTGTTGAACGTGTTCGTTGTAGCAACCTGGGAGCCAGCATCCACGTAGGCACGATGAATTGCCGTTATCTCGTCAGGCGCCGTAATACACAGCTCATCTGCGGTTTTGCCGGGCACGCTCAAACCACTCGCCTGCAGCATGGTACCAAAACCGCCATCAAAAAGAAGCGGCTTTTGACCCGCTAGAACTTGCTCCAAGTATTCCTTTTTCTCTGCCATAGCTACCTTTCGTAAGGCAATCGAATGAAGTGCTGGGTGGCATCCGCGCAACACACTCGCGCAATCCGCGCAATTCGCGCACCGCAAGCGCAACCACAGCCACAAATGCAGCCGCTTCGCAACCCTGCATTTCGCGCAACCGCAGCCAAACGCTCCCGGGCTTGCAACTACGCGCCCCGCGAACCACGTGCGCCCGCAAGCACCTCGCGTCGCACGGCACCGCACCGCAAGCGCCGCCACAGCCACAACCGCAGCCGAACGCTCCCCTGCGCCTACTCGTACTTGCGTAAGAACGCCTTCGTGCGATCGTGCTGCGGGTTATCGATGACCTGGGCCGATGGACCCTGCTCAACAATCACGCCGCCATCCATGAACACAATGTGGTCGGCCACGTCGCGCGCAAACGTCATCTCGTGCGTAACAATAACCATGGTCATGTGCTCTTCGGCCAGCTCGCGAATAACGCGCAGCACCTCCTGCGTCAGCTCGGGGTCAAGCGCACTGGTGGGCTCGTCGAAGAACAAAATGTCGGGCTTCATGGCCAACGCGCGCGCAATCGCCACGCGCTGCTGCTGGCCACCGGAAAGCTCGCACGGCACCATGTTCTCTTTTCCCGATAGGCCCATTTTCTCCAAAAGCGCCATAGCCTCCGCTTCCACCTGGGCTTTATCGCGTTTTTGAACGGTGAGCGGCGCATCCATGACGTTCTTGAGCACCGTGTAATGCGGGAACAAATTGAAGCTCTGGAACACCAGACCGAAACGCATCTTCGCCTGGCGCAGCACCTCTTTGCCCGAATACGCGCCGTTCTTGCACACCATTAAATCGCCGTACGAAAGCGTACCGTCATCGAGCGTTTCCAGCATGGTGGCACAGCGCAGAAGCGTAGATTTACCGCCGCCCGACGGACCAATTATGCCAACGACCTGGCCTTTTTCGACCTGCAGCGTAATATCCTTCAGAACTTGGTTATCGCCGAAGCTCTTCTTCGCGCGCTCCAGCGAGAGCAGCACTTCGGACTTTTGCGCCGCACCCGCAGCACCCGCAGCACCCGCGCACGCGGCATCGGTGCACGCGACACCAGAATCCGCCGCCAAAGACTCTTTCGCATCAATCGCAACCACAGCTGCCCCCTAATCGTGATAGTAATTCAGCTTCTTCTCGATCTTGTTCAAGAAGAATTCGATGATCAAACATGCCGCCCAGTAAATCAGCGCCGCCACCACGTACGGAACCATGCTCACTTCTTTTGCGGCAAGCGCCTTCGCCGCGCTGAACATCTCGGCAATGGTCAGCACGTATGCCAGCGACGTATCTTTCACCAACATGATGATCTCGTTGCCCATAGCCGGCAAAATCCTCTTGATGACCTGCGGCAACACAATCTTCATGAACGTTTGCGTATTCGTGTAGCCAAGCACTTCCGCCGCCTCGTACTGGCCGCGCGGAATAGACTGGATGCCGCTGCGGTAAATCTCGGCGAAGTACGCGGCGTAGTTCAAGATGAAGCCGATGCCGCACGCATAGAATTTCCAATCAGCGCCCAGCGGCATACCGAACAGGTAATACGGCGCGAACATGAAAAACATGAGCTGCAGCATAAGCGGGGTGCCGCGCATGAATGAAATGTAGATGCCCATAATAAAGGAAAGGGGCTTGATTTTGCTCATGCGGGCCAGTGCCACCAAAATGCCCAGCGGCAGAGAGCCGATAAGCGTGATAAAGAAAATGCCCACGGTAAAGCCGAAGCCGTCAAAAAGCAGCCCCATGAACACACCGAAGTCCATTTTCAAACCCAGAAACTGAGATATGCTGGTAAAAATTGTGGTTTCCATTCATTTCCCTTGTTACGCGCAAATGGTCGGCAGGGGCGCACCCTTGCCGACCATCCACTATGAACATTCAAATCAGCTGCGATTTCCGCAGAAGTTTCGCGGCGTTTCTCTACAGAAGGCCACGCGGCAATGCGAAGCAGCTTGACCTCTGAAGCCTGCGACGCAAGCTTTGTACCGCGAGCTTATGCCTCCAGGCACCAGGCGTCAGCGTTGATGCCTTCCGCTGCGTACTTTTCGCAAATCTTTGCAACGGTACCATCCTTGACCATTTCCTTCAAGGTCTTAGTCACGGTATCGGCCATTGCCTGGTTATCCTTCTTGAAGCCAACAGCGTAGTGCTCGCTGGAAAGCGTCACTGCAACGGTGTAGGTGTCGGGCTTCTGAGCCATGAAGTAATCAGCGATGGAGCTGTCGCATGCAATAGCGTCAACGGCGCCAGCTTCCAGCTGCATAACGGCGTTCGTGTAGTCGGCGATGGTATTCACTTTGCCGCCGGCGAACGTGGCAGCGAGAGTTGCCTTCCCATCGGCGCTGTCGTCCTCAAGAAGCGTTTCGGCAGCGGAACCAGCCTGAGTCAGAACGTTCTTTCCAGCCAGGTCAGCCTCGGTTTTAATGTCTGAGCCAGCCTTTACCATAATCACTTGGCTGTTGTTCATGTACGGCTCGGAGAACGCGTAATCGGTCTCGCGACCTTCCATGGTGAAGCCATTCCACAGGCACGTGATGGTGCCTGCCTCAATCAGCGAGTCCTTAGCGTTCCAGTCGATTGCCTGAGCGTCAAACTCCCAGCCATTACGCTGAGCGACCTCGGCAGCAAGATCCAGGTCAAAGCCCTTGTACTTGCCGTCATCGCCCACGTAGCCGTACGGCGGATATTCGGAGTCAAAGCCCACCACGAACTTAGTGGCGTTTGAAGCGCTTGCGGATGCGCTCGCAGAGGCGGACGACGACGAGCTGGAGCAGCCCGCCAGCAGGCACGCGCTCAAAGCAAGAGCAGCGCACGCAGCAACGGCGGCGACGATTTTCTTCTTCATGGTATATTTCCTTTCTTGTTCTCTTCTTAGGTAAGTTCAGTTCGGCAAGTGATTGGAGACGTTCTACCCGCGCTTTCGTGGCGCCGCCCTTCGATTGATTACCGTGCTTTTTTACTTCCAGCGATCTCTTGGGGCACTCCATCACTCCACCGTGCTAAAGTACGTTGCGAAGTATAACACAGTATTCGACTGTGCAACAATATTTGAAAAAACTTCCGCGAACGGTTTTCAAGCGGCAACGGCAAGCTGCAATCGCCGAAACGAAGGCGTTGTCTTTTCAGGAAATCCGCAGCTGCGAAAAACGAGCACGCACACAAACGCTCCAGGACGCGAAACCACCACCAAATCGCCCACGAATAGCGCGCTTTCCCGTATCTCGAGGCATGTTGTTGGAAAACCAGGTCGAAATTCGAAGTTGTGGTAGGTTGGAAGTAGGTCGTAATTCGCATTGAAGCAAGTTGCGAGATATGACCTTTTCGAGAATAACTTTGAACTGGGACTTCTCTTCGTCTCCTTTTCTGCAAACAGCGCGTTTGTTAGAAAACACCTCGATTCGCACCCTTGACCTACTTCCAACCTGCATCAACTTCGAATTTGAAGCCCAAATTTCAACAACATGCCACAGAAACAGAGGAATCGTCCGCAGAAACCACACCCCTTCCCGACCCGCCACGTCCGTAACCGCCACGCGCTACCCCTCCGCGTCAACCACGCCGACGCATAAGCCGTGCAACATCATCCGAGAATGGTATAATTCGCGGTTAAAGATAAACAGCACTCGGGGGGAGGACCGATGTATATTCCCAGCCCTGCCATTTCCTTTGTGGGGCGTCACAATTCAGGCAAAACAACCCTGATTGAACGCGTTATTGCCGAGCTCGTTTCCCGCGGGCACGACGTTGGCAGCATCAAACACCACCATCACACGAATTTCGAAATCGACCATCCGGGCAAGGACTCGTTTCGCCATCGCGCGGCGGGCGCATCGGAGACCGTCATTGCGTCTCCAACCCTGCTTGCGCGCATAAAAACGCTCGACGAAGAGCTGGAATGCATCGAAATTGTACGTAGCATGCCTGGTCACGACATTGTTGTGGTCGAAGGCTACCGCAAAAGCGGCTTGCCCTCCATTGAGATCATGCGCTCTGGCAACAAGGCCGACGCCAACGTTGCGCGCGTATTTGTGGAAGGCGCCAAGCGCGGCTTTTCCCTTGAGACCGATTTCACGCAGTTCGTACGCGGTCTTTCATCTGCGAACAACGCCGATGACCAAGCCCTGATCGAGGCAGCGCTCGAAGCAAAAACGCCCGTTTCGCAGCTCACCGGCGACCTTGCCCTTGACGTTGCCCAGAAAATGCCCGCAAGCAACACCGTGGCCGTGGTCACCGATATCCCCGAAGTGGTGGATGCGGCGCAGACGTACGGCATCCAGGCGTTCCCGCTGGACGACATTACGCCGCTGGTGAACTTCATCGAAAAGTACTACGTGCGCCCCCGCGTGACCGTGGTCATTCAAGCAGGCGGCGAAAGCCGTCGCATGGGTCAGAGCAAAGCGACCGTGCCATTTGGCGGACGCCCCATGATCTGCCGTTTGATTGAACGTCTCTCACCCGCCGCCGACGAGCTGGTCATCACCACGAACGAAGCAGAGCGCCTGCAGTTCGTTCACGAGATGTACCCCGATCTAGGTATTCGCTTGGTAAAAGACGAGTGCGATTATCGCGGCGCGCTACCCGGCCTTTACACTGCAATCAAGTCCGCCACCAGCCCTTATGTTGCCGTAGTGGCGTGCGATATGGTGCTTGCCAGCGCTTCGCTGGTGCGCGGCGAAGCCATTGAGATGAACGAAAAAGGCACCGATGTTGTGGTGCCCGTGAACAAGCACGGTTTCGAACCATTCCACGCCCTGTACCGCAAGGAAACGTGCCTGCCCGCTATCAAGCAGCGCCTTGACGAGGGCAACAAACGCGCGCAATCGTTCTTCGACCTGGTCAACGTGGAAGAATTCCCCCAGGCGCGCGTACTGGAGACCTCCCCCATGGGCGGCTGCTTTGTGAACGCGAACACGCCCGAGGAGCTTGCGCGACTGGAAGACATCTGCTTCGACTAACTTTGGAAGGTAGCGGCGGCAAGAAAGCCCGCACGTGGAAGGGCCAGCGGAAGATAGAGGCGCGTAACAGCAACGTCGCCCGCAAAGCATGGGCACAGCACCCGCTGCCCGCACGGCAGCACAGCTTCCACGCACCTCCACGAAAACCGCCGCACCAAGAAAACTAACGCTCGGAAAGACACCGCCATGCCCGATTTCTCAAAACTCATTGAAATGAGCGACGCGCTTGTCCAGGACCACACGGTTCTTGATAAGCGCCGCTGCATGCCACTGCGTAACACGTACTCGAAATGCAGCCTTTGCGTAGACGCCTGCCCCACGGGCGCCGTCAAGCTTATGCCGCGCACGATTGAGATCGAGAAGTCGGCATGCGTGAACTGCGGTGCTTGCACCACCGTTTGCCCTGTTCAGGCACTTATGCCGTTGACGCCAACCGATACCGAGCTCGCACAAGAAGCCGTGAGCGCCATTGAGGCCGCCGAAGGTGTTGCGTGCTTCGCGTGCGCACGCATCATGGCGCGGCGCGGACCGGACAAGACAAAGGTTGTCGCGGTTGATTGCCTTTCGCGCATCGAGGAATCGTTGCTGCTGCGCTTGGTGGCACACGGCATTGACACCATTATTTTGGCCGATGGCGACTGCACAACCTGTAAATTCAAAAAGTGCGGCAAACTCGCTCACGACCTGGCCTATGAGACAAGCGAGCTGCTGATGGGCATGGGCAACCCCGTGCGCATCCAGTGCATGACAGGCGTGCCCGAAAACCTTCACAGCGATTTCACCGCGCAGGACCTCAACGAAGAACGTCGCTCGCTATTCTTCCACACGAAGGAAGCCGCCGCCGAAACCGCACGCACCATCGCGTCGGTCAGCCTCAAGGAGGCAACGGGTATCGACATAACAAAGAAAGTCGCGCAAGCTATCCAGGAAGAGCCGCAACGCCACGATGACATGCTCAACGCGCTCGCTGAGCTGGGAGAACCGCAAGATATGGTTGTTTCCTCTCGTCGATTCGCCACGCTGAGTGTCAACGAGAAAGCATGCACGTCTTGCAAAAAATGCGTGCTTATCTGCCCAACCAAGGCGCTGTCGAAAAGCACCATCGAGCGCGAAGACGCACCTGGCGCTTATTTCGAGTTCGATGCGTCGCGCTGCGTTCGCTGCAAGCTATGCCAGCACGTTTGCCGCGACAACGCCATAGAGCTCGAGGACACGAACATGCTGGACATCTTCGATTTCGAGCCAACGCTGTGGCCTGTGCCCGAGCAAGATAAAACCGCGTTCGTGCGCAATTTCTTCTCGCAATCGTGGGTTTAGCGTGAAAGAAGGAAAAGCGCCCGAGAAGGACACCCTAATGGGCTGCCTGGAAACGCGGCCTTGCTTTCCAATATTCGCACGCTGCTCCTTAAATTGAATAGCGCCTCTTCAGCGACCCCGTATAGAATTGCCCTCATCGGAAATTGGGTTGATTCATTTTAGGGGAGATAAAAATGGATTATTTCAAGCATAATCCGAAAGGGTTTTTTGGCATTATCATTGCCGCTCTCATACTTGTTGCAACATACATGATTCCTGGGTCGGAAATGCTCAGCTACGAGGGCCGCATGGCGATTGGCATCCTGTTCGCATGCGTCGCCCTATGGTTTTGCGGCACGTTCCCGCAAGGGGTCACCTCAATCATAGGCATCATCTTGCTAACGCTTCTTGGCGTTGTTCCCTCTTTGAGCTCCGCTCTTTCCGGCTTCACCGCTGGAACCACCTGGTTTATTCTTTGCGTATTCTGCATGACCGCAATTATGCAAACCGGTTCCTTGGGCGTTCGCCTTACAGCACGTCTTATTGCCTGGGCCGGTGCAAACAGCCGAAAACTCGTCTTCGCCTTTATGTTGGGCACCGCTGTGGCATCGTTTTTCATGACCGACACGGGAGCAGTTGTTCTGGGCATGAGCATGGTGCTGCCGCTTCTAAAAGCCATCGATGCAAAGCCAGGTTCATCCAATCTTGCAAAATGCCTCATGCTTGGTGTTGCTTTCGCCGGCGTGCTTGGAGGCTTTGCCATGCCCTGCGGGCATTCCCTGAATGTTTTGGGGATAGGTATCATGGAAAGCACTGTTGGCGAAAGCGTCAGCTTTCTTGGCTGGATGCTTGTAGGCATTCCCATTTTTGCTGTCATGCTTCCCATTACGTGCTTTTTGCTGACAACCGCCTTCCCGCCGGAAGACATTTCGAGCAAAGAAGAAGAGATTCGCAGCTCTGCTACATCCTTTGGTCCTTGGAGCGTTCAGGATAAAAAGGAAATCGCCATTATTATCTTGCTGCCCGCCCTTTGGGTGGCAAGCAATTGGATTCCCTTCCTCAACACCACCATTGTTGCCATGCTGGGCGTTATTTTGATTTTCTTCCCGGGCATCAATCTTATGACCTGGAAGCAATTCCAAGATATCGCGGGCTGGAACGTGTTCTTGTTCTTCGGCGGCGTTATGTGCCTGGGCAACGCCATCTCATCTACTGGTGGCACCGATTTCATTGCAGGACTTCTGCTGGAAAGCGGCATTCTGAGCATTCATCCCTTCTTGGCATTGCTGATTATGGGCTACCTGATGTATCTCATCCACACCATTTGCCCTGTTGCACCGGCACTCTGCATGTTGTTCCTACCTCCACTGCTCACGTGGGCACAAACAGTTGGTATTCCCACGGTAATCCCCGTATTCGTAATGGCCTCCATTACTGCAGGTAGCTTCCTGGTCCCCCTCAACCCGACCATTGCTATCACTTATGAACAAGGCTATTATCGCTTTGGCGAAGTTGCCAAGGGCGGTTGGCTGGCGGCAATCCTGTTCGTATTCGTCACCGTTTGCTGGTCGTATCTCATCTGCGCTGGTCTGGGCGTTGTTCAAGCATTCCCCGTATAAGCTGTTCCGCATGCAAAAGAAAGAGGGCTTATGTATACCATCACGAATATCGAATACGGCATTGGTCCTTGGGGCTCAGAATTCATCTACGGCATGGTCGGAAACCCCAAGCTGGGCGAAACCGAATACAATATTCATTCCGTAACGGTCATCCAGGGCAACGGCCACAATATCCTGGTAGACACCGGCGTAGACACCGAAGATCCAGCTAAAGAGGCTTTATGGAGTCAGCTGATTGACACTTGCAAAGGTGTCGTATGGGCACTTGAGCAAGTCGATTTGAAACCCGAGGACATCGATACCGTTATTCTCACCCACGCCCATATCGACCACATAGGCGGCGTAGAACGCTTCAGAAACGCACGCATTTACATCCAACAAGAAGAATTCGAAGCCTGGGAACGCATGATAGCGCAACCAGAATACGCCCAGGCCACGCTGCCAGCCTGTATGCCAACCGATTATCCGCCTATGCGTCAAATGATCGACGAAGGCATTATCACCCTGCTCAACGGTGACGTTATCAACTTCCTACCGGGCATTGACATTCATGTTCTACGGGACTGCCACTCAGTTGCCGAGCA
>CAKTXN010000063.1 GCA_934630905.1 uncultured Eggerthellaceae bacterium | reverse complement strand
TGCAATAGTAGTTGAACCTTGTCAAATGCCTCTTTGCTTATGAGTGGTTCGTGATGTTCCTCTGCATAGAAACTATCAACTTCACCGTGATTGTGGTGTCGCTGGAAATTGCTGTCTGTATAAGTTTTCTGGAATGCTGCAGCACCGTAGTATTTTTCGTTCACAAGAATCCCCTTGACCGTTGATCCAGCCCATTTTCCACCCTTTCGGGTCGGAATCTTCCTTTTCTCTAGCATCTGAGCAATTTTGTATGTTCCCATACCGCTCAATGCATATGAAAAAATCAGCCGGATCACATCTGCTTCTTTCGGGTCAATAATAAAATTACCGTCAGCATCTCTTGTATACCCATACGGAGGATATCCAAATTTGAATGTTCCCGCTTCGATTTTCTGCTGTATCGTCCATTTCACATTCTTGGAGATTGATTCCGACTCATCTTGAGCCATGCTGCTTAATAATGACAGCATCAGCTCACTTTCCATTGAACTGGTATCAATGTTCTCCTTTTCAAAATAGATTGAAATATTGCAGGATAGCAATTCGCGCACTATCGACAGACAATCTGCTGTATTTCGGGAAAATCGGCTTACCGATTTTGTCAGCACATAATCTACGCTTCCGGTGCGGCAAGCATAAAGAAGTGCTTGCAGTCCATCACGAGAGTCAGCTTTTGTTCCGCTGATGCCGAGATCATAGAACACACCGGCAAACTCCCAGTCGGAATGCCGTTTGATCCACGATTCGTAGTGCGCTTTCTGTGCTTCAAGACTTTCTTTCTGATCTTCCTGATCTGTACTGACTCGGCAGTATGCAGCCACACGAAGTTTCTTTGATACAGTGGGCTTCTGTGCATCAATTTTTCTGATAAGCATGTCATTACCTCCTTTGTCAGTACACCATATTAACTCTGCACTGTTGATTTATCAAGTGTTTTCGGTAATAAGTCCGCAAACATCGGAGAGAAAGATCTGCGGTTCAGTTCGGTTAATTTGTCATACTCTACAAAGGAAATCATACCCTGTTCATAGAGCATTTCAGTGATTTTCTGCGCTCTGTAATAGTTTAGCTCATCAATGATCTTCTGCTGTTCCATAATGCCTCCTCGGATAGTCTGTAGTAATGGATCGATATGCAACAGAAAAGATTCCCCCAAAAATATAATATGTATAGCTGTCGAAGTTTCCTCCGACAGCTTGGTTTCAAGCCTTATTCAGTTTGCCGCTATACTTCTGACCGTCCACAGTTACCTCGACAGCGATACCGTCATCCGCAGTAGTAACAGGCGGATCAGGAAGATCTTTCTCCTTGCCGAATCCGTTCAGTCCCTTATTCTTGATGACTGTGGGAAAATCCTTGTAGCAGATATCCAGATCCACATTGCCGTTGATGCCTGCAACCTTGCCTTTGCTGCTGTACTGCCAGATGGCATAGGCACTGCTGTAGTTGGTCTGATTGACCCAGTGGGCAAGCCAAATGGTGTAGCGGCTCTTGATATCATCGGCAGTGTGGGTAGTGAGGGATGAAGCAGAACCGTAGAGCCCAGTGAAATAGCCGGCAGATTCGACTTTTTCAAGAAATGCTTTCATAATGGCGGAGACCTTTTCCTTGCCGAGGTTGAACTGCTTCTTTTCCTCAAGATCGAAATATACAGGCATTTCAAGCTGCTTTCCCTTGATGACGGAAAGGAACACATCCGCCTCCTGCCGTGCCTCGTTCTCATTCATCGCATAGGAATACCAGTACGCACCGACAGGGAGATTCACAGCTTTTGCATTCTTGTAATTCTGCTCGAATTTCTGATCTTTCTGGGATGCCAGCTTGCCGTAACCGGCTCTCAGAATAGCGAAGTCGATACCGTCAGTTTTCACTTTGCCCCAGTCGATATCGCCGTTGTGGACGCTCACGTCGATACCTTTCATAGTATCAGCCTCTTTGTGGTTATCCGCAGTATCAGCGGCAAAATACTTGTAAAAATCATCGGTCACAGAGCCGTTGCTGTGAACTTCATCGCCGTACCACTTACCATTAGGGCGGACATCCACATGCGTGTAGATATATGCGGCGGTAATGTTGGCAATGCCCGTGAAGCCAATATCCTGCGCTTTTTGACAGACGATTTTTGAACTGATCGGCTGTCCGTCCTGACCGTAGCAGCAGATATCCGCCGCATTGCCGAGCGTATGCTGTCCGGTACCGCTGCCGCCCACATTCTTATCATGTGTGGGGCATCTGTAGCCGGAGGTCACAATGATTTTTGAGCAGTTGAGTGCGGTGTATAATTTCTCCAGCTTATCCACAAGTTCGTTGGAGATACTGAATTCATGCACCTTGCCGCATTTGCAGCGGAATTCTTTTGCATTGAAATGTGCAGAGAGTTGGGTGTTGTCTGAATAGGAATAGGTCTTAATCATGGTCGTCCTCCTTGACTTTGTTTTGTAAAACTTCAATGCCCTTGCGAATCGGTTCCGGGTATGGGATACCCATAAGCGACGTGTTCTCCACGATGGACAACAGTTCGTTGACACAGAATCCGATGCATGTCGCATCACGGATATATGTCGTACCGATGAGAATATCCATTCTCACTGCCACAACCACCATAAGCAGAATGCAGAACTTCTTTGCAAGCCCCACCCAGCCTGCCTTGGAGCTGAGTCTGCCGGTCTTGCTGTGCTTGCTTCTGCCCATAGATGCTGCAATCAGTCCGGTCGTGAAGTCGATAGCCATGAAAATAATCAGTGTGATCATAGCCGAATCCCAGCCGCCGAGCAGTGCTGCAAAAAAACCGCCGATGACTCCAGCGGCGGTACAGATATTTTCTTTCATTTTGTCCTCCTTCAAATTGCTGTATCTACAATTCTGACTGAACGGATCATCGGGCTTGTGTTGTCCGTCACCGCCTTCCACGCAAGGTAATACTCGCCTTCACTGATGTTGCTGCATTTGTGCAGGACATTGATATAATTGCCCCCAGTGCCAAGCCAGCCGAATGAGACAGAAATAGCGTTATTATTCTGAATCACCTCGGAAATATATCGGGCGGTATCTGCCGGAGATAACACTTCGTTGCTTTTCGGAACAAGCCACATCTCACCGATATCAGTTGCACCTGACTTGTAGCTTAGAAGTATTTTTCGGTTAGCATTGATACGAACAGGCTCCACACACATGGTATAAATGACAGCCCCCCAGTTGAAATCAGGCTGATTGTAGTAGATCGCATAGCCGTTTTCATCACAGCAGAAATGCTCGTAGGATTCGGTAAAACCTGCAAGGCTGCGATATCCGTCATTATAAAAGGTGTACACCTTCTCGCCGTAATCATGGAGAGCATCGATGGAAGCCCTGAACAGCGTGATTTCCGGCTTTGTCTGCGGAATTTGCAGCACCTTCGGCACGAGCGAATTCAGTTTTTCAGATTCTGAAGCCTGCACGCCCATTGTCACAAGGTTTCTTGCAAGTTGGTCTCTCTGCTCATCGAGGGCCGTCAGATAACTTCCGATACTCATTCGCTCACCTCCACGATATCAGCCAGTGCAGTTTCTACGCCGGAGAGGGCTTCCTCCAATGCGGCCAGACGGGTATTGATCTCCGTGATTGATGTCTTTGCGCCCTGCATATCATAGAGGATCTCCGTCTTGAAACGCTCGAACACACCCTCATTGACCCCCACACGCTCCGTAAGATTCATAGCTGTAGTGTATGCGTCATTCCAGCGTGTAACGTGGGATTCTGTGATACTGTTCAGTGTTGTGAGGTTGTGGTGCCAGTGCGCCTGTCCGACAACCGTTCCGATGGATGCGATATCATCGAGCATTTCCTGTGTAATACTGTCCAGTACCGCCTTGTTGGAGTGAGAATGTGCCTGTGCGGAAACCTCGCTCAGTCCGGTAGAGAGTCCGTGCAGAGCGTCCGCTGTCTGCGCATGGAAAGCGGCTTCATCACGCATATACTGCTCTGTGATGGTGTCCAGCACATCCTTGTTGTTATGTGTGTGCGCCGCTGAGCTAATAGGAAGCAGAGCCTCACGGATATCGTGGATATCATAATTTGTGGCATCTTCAAACTGCTGTAAGCCCTGAAGGTCAGAAAGCAGTGCAGCAGTCAGGGCATTCAGCACATCGAGGTTCGCATGGCTGTGCGTACTCGGTCTGAGGTTCTCCACAGCTTCGTTCAGCGTTTGAATCTCATAGGTGGTGCTGTCCTCAAATTGCTGCAAGCCGTCAAGCTCCTGCATCAGTTCCGGGGTCAGACGGTCGAGCGTTTCCTTGTTGGAATGAGTATGCGCCTCCTCCGCTACAGGTGCAATCTCACGCTCAATAATCGTTGTTACTTCTGAGGTTTTCGGATATTCGGACATATCCGGCGTTTCGCCGTCCTTGCCCTTCAGACTCTCCAGCCACTCCTCCTCCGTGCCGACATAACCGTGCTCCACTGCGATCTCGTAGGCACTCTTGCCGTCCAGACCGTGCTCTGCATCATCGATGCGCTTCAGAAGCTGAGCATACAGATCAGGTGTCGGCGGGATCGGCGGATCATCGCCCTCAAAGCCGGATTCACGGATATTCAACGTCACAGGAACTGTCGTTGCTCTCACAGTCGTATCGCTTTCCGTATCGTAGCCGAATACAGCCATTTTAGCCGCACCTGCATGAAGTTCCGCAGGCAGATACAAGGTCGTTCCCTCTGTGCCGAGGACTACGGAATACATCTCATCACACTGTGAGAACTGCACGACCTTGTGAAAATGCTTCCAGTCACCGTCAAATGTGAATTTGAACTGCACATACTGAATTTGGTGGTCTGCAAGAATCTCTCGCTCCACAATCTCAATGCTCTGGTTTTTTATAAGGAATTTCCACATTATTCTTCACCAACTTTCCATTCATGGTTCTCGTCATCCCATTCCATAAATCCGTCAAGGCACTGGATACGGGTCAGACCGGATACAGCAAGTCCGGAGCCACCTTTGCCGTCCCAGCTTGTACCCTTCGAAATTGCCTGCCACTGCGCCAGACTACCCTCATAAGTGATGATTTCAAGTGACGTGCAGTAATTGAAGCAATGCTCCTTGATTTCCGTAACTGTATTTGCAATGGTGAACTCACTTAAAGCCGAGCAGCCCACAAACATATATGCGCCAACCACAGAGCCTTCATATCTCACAGATACCAGACGTGAACAATCTCTGCACACATAGCTGCCGACAGAAGAAACATTGTGCGGAATTGTAAGAGAAGTCAATGCAGCACCCCAGAATGCACCGCCGCCGATAGTCGATACTGCATCCGGAATGGTGATGCTTTTCAGCTTTCCCGCAGCACCCATTCCTTCATCCGCAGGCATGAAGGCACCGCTTCCGATGTATGTGAGCGTTGACGGGAGCGAGGCAGATTCAAGATTCATACAGCGCAAAAATGCATCGTATCCGACAGAAGTAATACCCTCAGATACCACAACCTTCTTTACTGCGTCATTCCTGTAGAACGGCGAACGGTCGGAGCTATTGTATTCGTACATCGGTCCTGTGCCTTTGAGCAGCACCTTGCCGTTGGAGTACAATACATAATAGACATTATCACCGCACTGTCCAGCTAAGATCACATCCCCGATATCCTCAACCTCGGCGGTCAGTTCTTCCACCTTATTGGTGAGTTTCTCAATCGTCTGATTATTTTCCTGTACCTCTGCGATAAGCTGCGCCATCTGTGACATCAGTTCCGTGATCTTGCATTTACCGAGGATGCACTTACAGTACCCGCAGACATTTGAATCCTCACGGTAATCCCACCAGTCACGGTCGGACAATTCCGTTGCACCGGGATTCAGGCGCACTGCATACATGAGCAGTCGCACATGGTCTGCATCCTGCGGGATAGACGGCAGCGACGGACTTTCAGCAGGTGTACCGGGAAACAGCTTCAGCGTCACGCTGCGGACGGATTCTGTCGTATCAAGATAAATTGCAATGCCCACATAGCGCGGCAAGGACTCGTCCATATACTCTGACAGATCGATCGTATAGCGGGAATCATTGACGAAATAGTGCCCGTTGATCCACGCTTTGCCCGTGCCGAGAATTACTTTCAAGCCGGAAGAAGCTGACGTTAGCTTGAAATTCTGCCCGTAGGTATCGAGAATACCGTTGCAGATGATACTGCTGAGATGCTCAGTGAAGTTCTCCGCTGTATAGGTTCTGTCAAGACCTTTTGAATTGAAAAAGCCGCATGAAAATGCCATGTTATCATTCCTTTCTGAAGGTCGGTGTAAGGCTCCTGCCGTTCTGGTCGAAAGCCTCGATCATGCCGATGAGCTGCACTTTCGGCTGGATCATCCCGAAACGCTTATGCTCCACGGTCACATAGTCACCAACATAATAATCACGGTTGTAGACATACTGTGTAGAATCTGCCGCTATCTCCGATTCTGAGGCTGTTTTCGGATCGACCAGTTTTTCTGAGCCGCGAGACTTTAATAATTCGATATATCGCTCTTCAGGAATCGGTACTGTCACACCCTCGGTCTGTTCTTCTTCGGAGATATCCTTTGCATCCACATACAGCTCATAGCGAGACAAATATGCAGGTTCTTCTCCGACACAATATGTTGTGTGTTTACGCTCTGAACCTTCACCATGCCCATAGATGTAGGCAAAGTTGCGTGTGATAGCTGAATCGGAAGCATAGGAAAATGATAGCAGATTGCTGTAAGCATCGGAAAAGATGATATGCGACTCATCGTCCTGTGTGATGCTTCTGTCCGTTCCCTCAGATAAATCAAAGACCATTTTATAGGTCTCGCCGCTGTTCTTCACAATCCGGATATTTGCTGTGCCGCCGATCCTCTCGCAGATGGTATACACCCATTCCATAAGATTGGCGTAGCTGACTTGCAAGGTTGCTGTCTGCTCCCAACAGGCACCGGACACAGTTCCGAGGGAAAGACCCGGAATACGGCGGTTATCCTGCTGTATTGCATTCAGAGTTACCGCATTTCGGACAATATCCGAATACGCCGTATCCGCTGTGATAGAGAGCGTAGGATTGATGATACGGCGTTCAAACAGACACATGAGGAATCTGTCTTTTACGATCAGATAGTCGCCGTTCTCTGCATCGGTGTCGATCTGCACAGACTCGATAATTCCGAAATGCTGGCTGTCATCATCCCGTCCTACGATACGCCCGGTCTGAAAAATATCAATATTCTGCGGATTGGCAGCGATATACACCTCGAACCGTCCGCAGTCGTAATATTCAATATCCCAGAGGAGCGAAGAAAAACTGTCGCACACCGCTTCCAGTGTGATTGTCAGATTGTTTTCATCTGCTTCCATGTTATACACTTCAATCTGCATATCACACCCCCAGATAAGCGTTCGTGTGAACGATGGTCACCCTCAGATTTTGCAACCCCGTGCCGCGCAGGTAAAAGCGGTTTCTGCCTTCACGCAGTGTCAGCCATGTTGAGCCGGAAACAAGTCGGTTGATGATATTGGTCTTGACACCGCCTCTGTCCAGTGTTACCGTCTTATGGCCTGTTTTGGTTGTCACGGTAATGATGTCGCCTGCAAGAATCTCTCCGGTGATTTGCAGATATTCGTCCGTATCCGCATTATACAGCGTGGGCGATCTTGCATCTTCGAGAGCTTCAATCACAAGCGTGAAGCCGATCTCGTCACCATCATTGATGATCTCCATGATGTTCTGCGTATTATATTTGCCCAGCACAAACGGTTCCGGATTAGATTCTGTCGGGAAAGGAAAAGTGAATGCACCCGTGATCTGGCTGTAATACGCCATGACGGATTCTGTAGAATACCAGTAGATATCCGGGCAGAGAATAGATATCTGTCCCGTGACTAGCTGCTCAAAGTTGCTGATCTCGCAGGTTTCCACATAGCCCTCAGTGAACACATCTATGCCTGCGGTACGATAATACACTTTGACATATCTGCTCGGTTTCACTACCTTGTATAGCTGATGCCTTCGGGCTTCTACGCCTACCCCCCGCATCTCAAAGTGAATCACCACATTCCGCTTTTCGATGAATGCGTTGTTCAGGTAGCTGCCGTCCATGCCTGCATAAGATGAGGTACTGATCGTTCCAGGCGGAGGATTCAAGCCTTCAATTTTAGAAAACATATATTTATTCGCAGTAAGCGAAAGGTCTATTTTCTGACCATTTTTGTTTTCTAGAACAAGAGAAAAGAACATGCTCTTTCAACTCCTAAATATGAATTTGACAAAAATCAAGAAAAGTGATAGTATAACAACAACGGGGGTGTTAATATGTTTTTTAATTTTGAAACGGAAAACTTACCTGATATTTTCAAAAGGGATAATAAAAAATACTATTTAGATCCTATTAGAAGAAAACTAATTCTCATTACACCTGAAGAAACTGTCCGTCAAAAAATGATTCAATTCATATTGAATGATATGAAAATTCCAGAAAAGCTGATTTCGGTAGAAGAAAAATTATCGCACTATGGCATTAATTCTAAAATGCGAGCTGATATTATTATCAACGGTAACGACGAAAAGGGTTATAAGTACCCATTATGCATAATTGAGTGTAAAGCACCAGATGTACCACTATCCGATAAGACTAATGAACAAGTTTTTAATTACTGTGATTGCTTAGATGCTCCTTATGCTATAGTAACTAATGGCTTCTCTACGTTTGTGTATAAATACAGTAATGAAGAAGACGAGTATATAAGATTAGATGCGATCCCCACATTTAAAGAAATGTTAAACGGAGAATATATTGAGTACGATTGGGGAGAATACCCAGAGAGAACTCCATTTGAAAAGCTTAAGCAATTGGTATATAATCATCAGTATGATGATTATATAAGTTCTATGACTCCGATAGAATTGGCATTACCCGCACATAATTTATTGGAGTGTTTTCTTGATTATCGTGTTACTATACCAACAGGAAATTATGAAGTATTTACACTTATAAAAGACTATGGAATAAGAATGCTTAGCTACGGCAATCATTCGGGAGGTGTCTTTTATGGACCATACAGATCGTTCTTAATTGATTTTAATGGGGATACCGAATTTGTGTCGTTTGGAGTATCAACATATGGCAGTTACTCATCAGATATTGAAAAAACAGCAATCAATGTCGCTATTGACAACGATGAAAGCTCACATCATTCTCTACAATTGGTTCTCGAAGATAACATAATTATCCATGACGGTATTTGTGACTTTTATCATCATGGAAAAATAGGGATTGGAAATATCGGAAGCGGAAAAATATCAGAACTGCGTTCTGTTGTAGAAACAGTTGCTCCTGATTTAATAGCCGGAAAAAAATTCTATCTCGGCTCTTTACCAATTAACCGAATATGGACATTGCAAGATAAAGATGTAATTGAACTAATATCAAACATGATCTGCTATGCACTCATAAGAGATTCATATAGAAAATATAAAAAGAATAACAGTGAGAGATAAATCCCTATTTCATTCCGTGTCATGCGATACAGTGACAGCGACATCAGACTATTATTGGTCTGATTCACTATACGGCTGTTTTCTTACTCATATAGCTTTTTCCTTGCTTTTTCTCCGGGATTGATGTATAGTATTCGGACTGATATAAATTGGGGCAGGATTGCTCCCACCCCATACACTTACACATTTAGAGCATTCCGCGTCTGACGATAGATTTCCAGCCGTGACAGCGATTTCGGACTATTATTGGTCTGATTCACTGTCCGGCTGTTGTCGTTATTGTAGTTGTTGATGACCGTTCCTGCGGGAGTGCCGTTCATCATTGCGCCGGAAATTCCGCCCAAGTCAACATTCAGCCCGGACTGCATCGTCAGCGTCATGGCATCAGCCACACCGGACACAGCCGCCTCAACATACTTCTTGCTTTTGTCGATTCCCTTTGCAAGCC
>CAKTXN010000062.1 GCA_934630905.1 uncultured Eggerthellaceae bacterium | reverse complement strand
ACTTCCGCTTTGAGCACATCAAGAATGCCATGAACCTGGTGAATAAGGGCGCGGGGCTTATTGCCACGAACTCCGATATCACCGGCCCTATTGAGGGCGGCTTCAAACCTGCGTGCAAAGCACTGGTGGCAAGCATCGAAGTTGCAACGGGCGTGAATGCGTACTTTGTAGGTAAACCAAATCCCCTGATGATGCGCACGGGCTTGGAAATTCTGGGTGTTCACTCCGCCGACTCCGTAATGATTGGCGATCGCATGGACACCGATATGATTGGCGGCATTGAAGCCGGCATGGAAACCGCTCTCGTACTTTCTGGCGTGTCCACCCTGGAAACCGTGGCACAATATCCGTTCAAGCCGCGCGTTATCCTAAACGGCGTAAGCGACATCTGCAAATAAGGAGTACCGGCACAGCAGCGCAACAGGAAAGCTGTGCGCGCTAAGGGAGCATCACAGAGCGGCAAGACCATGGAAAACAAAACATCGCAAACCATCGTTTACCCCGTTTATCAGGGGCTTTATGTTAATCTGACGAATCGTTGCAGCTGCGGCTGCACGTTTTGCATTCGGCGCAAGGCAAGCGGCGTAGGCAGCGACGGCAACGGAGCAAGCAACGTTTTATGGCTTGATCATGAGCCAGATTTCACCGAGGTCATGGCCGCATTCGATGAACAGGACATGAGCCGCTACAACGAGGTGGTATTCTGCGGCTACGGCGAACCGACCTGCGCATTTGACGTGCTCAAGCAGGTTGCAGCCGAAGTGAAGCGCCGCTACCATCTGCCAACGCGCATCAACACAAACGGACAAGGGTGCCTTATCAACAAGCGTGACATTTGCCCCGAGTTCGAAGGCATCATCGACACCGTGTCCATTAGCCTGAATGCTCCTACGGCAGAAAAATATCAGGAAAATGTGCGCAGCGAATTCGGCGAGCAATCGTTCTACGCCATGCTTGATTTCGCCCGTGAAGTGCGCAAATACGTTCCGAACGTAGTGATGACCACCGTTGATACCACCATCAGCCACGATGAGGAAGCAGCATGCCAAAAGATTTGCGATGAGCTGGGCGTTCGCTACCGCATTCGCGCCCTGGCAAGCGCGTAGGGCGCGGCTGGCAACGCCCAAGGACCGCCCAACGTCCCACGCGCGGCGCCCCGTTACAGGGCGGGTAACGCTCTTCCTTCTTCCTCTTTCCTGCTTCCTGCACAAGGAAGCATTTCTGTTTTATGATGTAAATCGTTTCGATGTTGACAAGTCAACGAGCATATGGTGTACTTAGAATTTGTTGACTTATCAACATTGAAAGGACTGTTTGTGGAAGAGCGCTTTGAAACGTTCACCGTGCTTATTGGCAGGATCAATCGCAATATTCGCAAGATCAAAAACCAGGAAATGGCCTCCTACCAGCTGAAAAGCATTCATATCTCGTGCCTGTACTACCTGTATTCCACAGGCAGTTTGACTGCGGCCGAGTTGTGCGAACGCTGCGAAGAAGACAAGGCCGCCGTATCACGCGCATTGGATTACTTGGAAAAAGAAGGCTACCTGGAAGCTTCCGATAAAAATGCGAAACGCTACCGCCATCCGCTTCACCTTACCGAAAAGGGAATGAAAGCCAGCAGCATTATCGCCGCCAAAATTGATGCCGTGCTCGAAGAGATTGACAGCAGTTTGACCGAACAAGAACGTCTGGCGTTCTATCGCAGCCTGACCGCCATCAGCAACCGGCTTGATGCCATTGCCAATATGCCCATCCACGAACCCAAGGGCATTGCTGCCGCAAACACTTCCGCAAACCGCACAGGCAACGCAGGCTCGGCAGCCGCTGTTGCACCTGCCAACCTTTCCACCGCTACGAAGTCCGGCAGCACAAAGGACGCCAACACAGGCGAGCCTGCAAACGAGTCCCTTCGCACCGAAAAGAACGACCACTAGAAAGAGCAAACCCCCCCATGTTTTTCCTGAAAGCGGCGTTTTGCCGCGCCTTCCAACTGTGCTTTCGCGCTGTTTTGCCCGTACTTCCCTATCGCGAACCGGAAATCATCGACTCCTGTGCGCACCTGGGACCCGTGCTTGAAAAAGAGGGCCTGACCAGCATTCTTGTTGTTACCGACCGCGGCATTGCGGAAAACGGCCTAACCGCGCCGCTCGAAGAAGCGCTGCGCCAGACGGACGTTTCGTTCACGGTATACGACAAAACGCTTCCCAACCCCACCGTCAATCACGTGGAGGAAGCGCTGGCGCTCTACCGCCAGAACAATTGCAACGGCATTATCGCCATTGGCGGCGGCTCATCCATGGACTGCGCGAAAGCGGTCGGCGCCCGTGTTGCCTATCCCAACAAAGCCGTGGACCAGATGAAGGGCGTGCTGCGCGTGCTGCGTCGCATTCCTGTTCTCATTGCCATTCCCACCACCGCAGGCACGGGCAGCGAAGTCACGCTGGCAGCCGTTATCACCGATAGTGCCACGCACCACAAATATGCCGTTATGAGCTTTCCGCTGATCCCTCGCTACGCCGTGCTGGACGCGCAGCTTACCTACTCGCTGCCGCCGCACCTTACCTCTACCACGGGCATGGACGCCTTGACTCACGCCGTGGAAGCCTACATTGGACGCTCGACCACAAATCAAACGCGTGATCTGGCACTTCAAGCTACCCGCTTGATTTTCGACAACATTGAGCTCGCCTACGAAAACGGCAACAACCACGAAGCGCGCGAAAACATGCTGCACGCCGCGTATAAAGCCGGCATTGCGTTTTCCATGTCGTACGTGGGTTACATCCACGCCATCGCCCATTCCCTGGGCGGACAATACGGCGTTCCGCACGGCCTGGCGAATGCCGTTATCATGCCCTATGTTTTGGACGCCTACGGAGAAGCCGCCCAGAAAAAGCTCCACGAGATGGGCTGTGCCGCCGGGGTGTGTTCCGAGCTTGATTCGCCAGCAGAAGGTGCTGCGCAATTCATCGCTGCTATCAGGGATCTTAATGAAAGCATGAACATTCCTAACAAGATTCGCGGCATCAAACGCGAAGATATCGCGCATCTGGCGCGCACGGCGGAAAAAGAGGCAAATCCGCTGTATCCTGTTCCCCGCCTGATGACCGCGCAAGAGCTTGCCGGCCTTTACGAGCAAGTTGCCGACCAATCCGATTGGAGCTAAAAGTGACCAGCGAAGAAATCCAAGCCCTGGTGGCACAGCAGCGCGCGTTCTTCAACAGCGGCGCAACAATTCCCGTGGAATTTCGCTTGGAGCAACTGCGCAAACTCTATGCCGCCGTGAAAGCGCATGAAGACGACATCCATGCGGCGCTCACCGCTGACCTGGGAAAAAGTGCTTACGAAGGCTTCATGTGCGAAAGCGGGCTGGCGCTCACGGAAATCTCTTATATGATCAAGCACACGCGCAAGCTGGCGCGCCGCAAAACGGTTTACACGCCGCTTGCGCAGTTCGCGTCCCATAGCTTCACGCAGGCGGTTCCTTATGGAAACACGCTTATCATGAGTCCTTGGAACTACCCGTTCCTTTTGACGATTGACCCCTTGGCCGATGCCATTGCCGCAGGTAACACCGCTATTTTGAAGCCAAGTGCTTATTCGCCGGCAACAAGCAAGGTTATTGAAACCATGGTAAGGGAATGTTTCCTGCCCGAATACGTGGCCGTTGTTACGGGCGGGCGCGCGGAAAACACGGCGCTGCTTGACCAGAAGTTCGATTTTATCTTCTTCACAGGCAGCCAAGCCGTTGGAAAAGAAGTGCTGCGCCATGCGGCAGAGCGCTTGACGCCCGCCGTGCTTGAGCTGGGCGGAAAAAGCCCCTGCATTGTGGATGCCAGCGCCAACATCAAGTTGGCAGCGAAGCGCATCGTGTTCGGAAAATTCCTCAACTGCGGCCAGACGTGCGTGGCACCCGACTATATTCTGGTCGAACGTGGCGTGCATGACCAGCTGATCGCGGAGCTGTCCACCCAGATAAAGCGCCAGTTCGGCGAAAACCCGCTGACAAACGCCAATTACGGCAAGATTATCAACCAGAAGCATTTCGCGCGCTTGTGCGGCCTTATGGATCAGCACAAAGTGATCTTTGGCGGGCGCACTAATGCCGAAACGTGCCAGATAGAGCCTACCTTGATGGATGCCGTTGCCGAAAGCGACGCCATTATGGGCGAGGAAATCTTCGGACCCATTCTGCCCATTCTCACTTTCGACTCGTTTGACCAGGTAGTGAGCGACCTCAAGGGTAAAGAAAAGCCGTTGGCGCTCTACCTGTTCTCAAGCGATGCAGCACACAAGAGCCGTGTTGCGCGCGAGCTGCAATACGGCGGCGGATGCATCAACGATGTGGTTATCCACCTGGCAACCAGCGAGATGGGCTTTGGCGGTGTCGGAGAATCCGGCATGGGCGCATATCATGGCAAACGCGGATTTGATGCGTTTTCCCATGTAAAATCCATAGTCGATAAGAAAACATGGCTCGATTTGCCCATGCGCTACCAGCCGTACACCAGCAAGCTGTACGAAAAAATGCTTAAGATGTTCTTGCGATAACGCCTACGCGGCATCGATTCGATACAGCCTCATGTCCCCTTCGGAAAGAATAGGCGTGAAACCAGGCGTAGTGTCATCGATGCCGCTTATACCCTGCCACAAAGACTCATCGAAGTTGTAAACGATGTCTTTATCCCGCTTCAAAAGCAAAACATAGCGACATCCCGTGCTTTGAACAGCTTCCAATACATCAGCGCGAGTGCTTATTTCGCTCAAATCCGTGCGAATCAGTGCGCTTTCGGGCGTTTCGTGCGCAGATTCGTACCCATAGCGCTCCAGATAGTACGCCTTGAGCCCGGTCAAGCCGTAGGCAATAAGCGACCCATCGTACGGAAGGTTGATAACGGCTTGGTCGGGACCAATCGTTGCCGCCACTTTTTGGATAAAAGCAACTTCTTCGCGATCCAAAATGGGATTTTCGTAATTCATCTTGGCATAAAGCGCCATACCCTGCAGCGCCGAAGTATTAGCCGAAGTTGCATCTGGTTCCTGCACGTCCTGGCTCTGGTCAAGATGCTCCTGGTTTGCCGGAGGAACGTACGGCGCGAAGAAGACAACACCCACAAACGCCAGCGCGAAGACGGCCGCAAGGGCAGCACGCATGTGACAAATACCTTCTCCGTTTGCAGGTGAACAATCGGATACATTTCCCCGACCGCGGTTATCCACGCAATCGCCCACTTGACCGACACCAGCAGCTTGACCAGCGCTTTCACGGCGCGAGTCTGAACGACACGCATCTGCACGGCGAGCACCAACACGCGCCCCCCCAATGCGTGCCACCAGCGCCGTCACCAACTCGTAGAGCGCCGACAACCCGCACGCCACCAGCGGCATTGATGCCAATCCCACGATAGAGCCAATGCGCTTGGGCTCGGAATACCAAAAACCGGTAAGAATCTGCCTCAAGGGACCTTCTTCGAAAGAAGCGGAGGCCACATAGACAAGAACGACCAGCGCAAACGAAGCAACAATCCAGCAATTACGGCGCGATGCCAAAACCGCCACCACGCCCACCAGGGCAAACACGAAAAGAATCGGCTGACCCGCTTTATTCATAAACGAGAACTCGGTGACAGCCGTCCACGCTTCTTCGGGCAGCTGGCGCGCCTTGGTGGCCTCATCCATCACATACTTGAACGTATCGGCGTTGGCAAGCAGCACCCAGGCAACCACGATGATTGCACCCACCGCAATGCCGCCCATAACGCCCGCGACCACACCGTACTTCCTGCCTATTGCCCATGCAACCATCCACACCACGAATGGGGCCAGCAGCAACGCAGCCGTAAAGATGCTGTTGGGGTGAATTGCCGCGCACGCAACGCAAGCGAAAAGGAATCCCGCGAGCAAAATGGGCGCTGCGGGTCCTTCATCGGGGGCTTCTCCAGACACCATGCGCGCCGCAAGCCCCTTCGCCAAGCGAATAAAACACGCCGCCAGAACCGGAATCAAGCAAAACGCAGCAAGGTTCGGAAAAAGTGGCCATTCCAGCAACATATACCAGGGAAATGCCGCGCAAACGCATGAGCACAGCGCACCGGCAACCAGCGTGCTTTTCTTCCTGAACAGCGCAGTCATCAGCAAATACATACCCAGCGGGAAAACAACGCTCGTAAACGCGAAGTTCGCCACATTGACCGCCACGGGCAACGCGCAGCCGGAAAGCTCCATGAGCAGTGCCAGCAAAATGTGCCAACCCAAAGGATAATACCCGTCCAGGGGATACGTGCCCCCGGGCATAGGGTTCAAAGCGCTGGGAAGCGCCAGATAACACGATGTGTCCAGCGGCGACCAGTAGCCGCTTTCCACCAAGGCACGAATAGCGTTGTAGTGATACAAGTTATCATACGTTGAGATGAAGGAATCGGCGCCATCGAGCGGCTTCAAAAAAAGCACCGTACCAGCGATAATGCCGCACGCAAGATAAAACGCCGCCATGCGCGCGTCAAGGGAACCGCGGCCGGGAATAGCAGACTCGCGCAACTTTTCAGATGCCGCCGGGCAGCCCCTCCCCTTCGCGAACTTAACAGCCAAAACAACAAGGAGCAGTGCCGATGGTATCGCGAACACCGAAACCACCGAGCTTGGAACCCCCAGCAAGCCATACAAAATACCAAGCACGCTGTAGAGCGACACCGAGAAAACAGGGGAAAGAAGCAGCGCCTCCAGGAGGGACGCCTTCAGCAGACGAAAAAAACAGAATCCCGGAATTACTAGAATGAGCAGGAACAACCCGAGCGAAATCACAAATTGAAGCCACATGCCAGGCGACAGCTCCTCTTCACGGAATGCGTATCAACTATTATCATACGAAGAACATACGCATTCATGTTAGCACATAATTGCACCCCGCCAGTAAAAGGAACGTTCTTGAACATTTTCCACAAACCAATGGAGCAGCACTATCCTGCGCATCGCAAAGACAACCCCAGTTCACAGGGTGTTGTTTTGCTTGCTGTGCTTTCCGTCCTGTACGGCATTGCCGCAACGCTGCCCGCCTACGCACAATACCAGCTGACGTTTCCCGTTTGGTTCCTTGCGTTCGTTGGCACATCGGGCATTGCCTTTGCGGGATTCGCCCTTGCAAACGCCGCGCTGGACAAGCTTGCAGGTTCAATCCGTGATGAACGGCACGATGAAGGCACGCCGGAGCATGTTTGCACGCTTTCCACGCGCAACGTGTTCCTGATCTGCTTCGCATTTATTGAAGTAGCGTTTCTGTTCGCTTTGCTCTCAAATTATCCGGGTTTGTGCTCTCCCGACTCAAACGCAATACTTTCCCAGGTCAACGGCCAGGAATATTACAGCGACACGAACCGCTACGAGGGTCTGACAAACGCGCATCCCATTTTCTATACGTTTCTTATTTGGTTGGTTTTCAAGGCAACGGCATTCATTGGAAGCCAAAGCATCTCGCTTTTCATGTTCATGTTCCTGCAGGTAACCTATGTGGCGGCTGCGCTGGCATGGTGCCTTGCCTGGCTTGAAAAAACGGGGGCGCGCAAGGCGTATCTGATAGGCGCAACCGCGTTCATTGTTTTAAGCCCGGTTATCGCAAGCCACGTGATCATCCTTTGGAAAGATATTCCCTTTGCGGCAACGTTGCTGCTGCTTGTCATCCACTTGGGCGAATATCTCAAAGATGAGAAGCCTACTAGAAAACAAGTGATTGAACTGGGCGTTTTGCTTTTGCTGGTAAGCCTGTTTCGCAATAACGGGTATTATCTGGCGCTGTTCACGCTCGTTTTCCTGGTCATCTTCCGCCCGCTGTATCGCAAACCGGCAGCCGTTGTTGCCGTAGCACTTGTTGTGTTCATGACGGTTTTGCAGGGACCTATTTTTGGCGCGTTTTCCATTAGTAAGGGTCATTTTGCGGAATCCGTGGGCATTCCGCTACAGCAGCTTGCCGCCACCGTAAGCGTTGATGGTACCATAAGCGCATCTGACCAGGAGATTTTGGAGCGCATTCTTCCCCTGGAGGAATGGTCGGAAAGCTACGACCCCTCCACGTCGAACCCCATCAAGCAAAACGAGCTGTTCAACGATGAATATTTGGACACCCATAAAGGGGAATTTCTTGCCGTGTGGGCGCACGTGTTACCGCACAATCTGACAACGTATATTCGCGCGTGGGTCATGGAAACGTACGGCTATTGGCAGCCAGGGTACAACACGCTTATCGGCAGCCTAACATGCACGGCAAACGACGTGCCCGCGACCGACTTTTTCAGCATGGGATACAAGCCGCAGTTCATCGCAAACGCACTGCGCGAGCAGTTCCCCGCGCTTCTGGGCATGGGTTCGCTTATTTGGTTTTCGATTGCAACCATGGTTTTCAGTGTTATCGCTGGTAGAAAGAGCGGAAAGCAAGCAGAGAAGCACTCGGTGGCGGCAATTATCACGCCTTATATGCCGCTTATCGGCTTGTTCGGGACCATGCTTATTGCTGCGCCCATCGTAAGCGATTACCGCTACATATTCGCGTTATACCTGGTCATACCGTTCTTGCCGCAGCTTTATGCGCTCAGCAGGGCAGATGCCGCAGACACAGGCGAAGGCGGCACGCCGCAGAGCCGTTAGCGTGGCAATTCGGCGGTGTCTTCGCCGGTCGACGATCCCTCAACCGCTTCTTCGGTTGCTTCTTCGGTCTCTTCTTCGGTCCCTTCGCCAACCGCTTCTCCGGCTGCTTCTCCGGTCGCTTCCGCATCTGCCGGCTCAGTGGCTCCAAGGCGCTGTCTTCTTTCCAGCATTTCAACGCGCTGCGTAAGCAGGGACACGTCCTGAACAAGGCTGCGAATCATGTCGGCCTGAGAAGACGCAACCATCGAGATGGAAAGCACCGCCACAATCAGGAAGAAAATGCACACGAAAAAGATGAGGTTCACCGGCAATTCGAATCCCAACAGGCCCGAAAGCGCGAACACCCACGACGGGATAAGCGCCGCGGCAATGCCCGCAATGCCTAAAACAAGCCACAGCAGTGAATGGCTCACCGACAAATGCTGGCGGCGAATGAAGTGTAAAACAATAATAAGGAAGCAAACGCTTGCAATGAACAGGATGATTCTTTGAGTCGATGGCATGTTAGCGCTCCTTGCTTCCGTAGGGGCGAACGATGATGGCCAGACCAACTTTGAGCATATAATACCGGGCGGACTTGGCGCTAATGGAAGAGGTTCCGCCCTGGCGCTCATGCATGACCACGCCGATTTCCTGCACGCGCTTACCCAAAGAAATCATGCAAGAAAGCGACTCCGGCTCCGGATAATCATGCGGATAATACTGGACGAACTCGCGCAAAACATCCTGATTCACCGCACGAAAACCCGAGGTCACATCATAGATACGTTGCCCCGTGATCAGCTTGATAAGCGCAGAGAGAATAGTGATGCCCGCGCGCCGCGCTACCGTGCTTTTGAATGTGTTGCCCTCGCCCACAAAGCGCGAGCCAACCGTCATATCCGCTTTGCCATCAAGGATGGGCTGAATCAAGCGATCGATACACGATTCATCGTGCTGACCATCACCATCGAACTGGACCGCAATCTGATATCCGCGGTTCAGAGCATACTTGTATCCCGTTTGAACTGCGCCACCAATGCCCAGGTTTTGACATAAATCGATGTGATTAGCCTTCATTTCATCGAGAATGCGCGGCGTAGCATCGCACGATCCATCGTTGATAACAACATAGTCATACGGCAGTCTCTCCAGCTTGCGAACGACTTTTTCGATGTTCGCTTCCTCGTTGTAAGCAGGGACAATAATAAGAACGTCCGCACTTTGCGCGCACGCATTCAAGCCGTCTATTCCCTGTTGCGAAGAAAACCCTTGCGGTATTGAACCCATAAGAGAGAACCGTTTCCTATTCTTGTACCATACCTGAGCGCCTTACGAAACCCGGATGCTTTGACCAACTGCATGTTCCCTGTCTGTCCAAGTGTTCCGAACGCCCAAACATCTGCGCCTCCAAAAATCCCAAAAGCCGCAGAGAATTGTCCTTTTCCTAACCGTTCAGTATACCTCACCAGGCAAAAATACAGCAACGCAGTAGGATAACGTTACTACCAAAAGCCCATTTGTCTCAAGGGAAAGCGCAAGACAGTGCAGCATCTGTCGCACTCGCAACACCCGCTGAAACCACCTTCGCGCGAAAAGCGCGGATAGGCAGAGCCCCTTACGCTTGTGACACTCGCAATGTCCGCTGCAGCACACGAAGCTACCGAAACCACCGACACTTGACGAAGATGATCCCCGCAGAAACGCAAAGCACCAACGATATGAGCGTCGCCCATATCCACGAGTCAACAAACGGCAGGTTGTCCACGTTCATGCCGTAAAAACTGAACACGATGGTAGGAACCGCCAGCACGAGCGTGATGATGGTCAGGCGCTTCATGGCGTCATTCATGCTGTTGTTGATGATGTTGCTGAACGTGTCCATGGTTTCGTTGAGCAGCTTCGAGCTGATTTCGCACAT
>CAKTXN010000061.1 GCA_934630905.1 uncultured Eggerthellaceae bacterium | reverse complement strand
ACGATTTGGCAGAATCTCGCCCCACCGCTGTTGTGGGAAGTGTCAACCTTTACCACGGAAAGTACGGAGGCGTTGAAATCCTTGAGGACGAAGCCGCGCAAGCCGACGATGTATCCGGAAGCCTTGATGTGACTCTGACTGGCAACGAGCTCAAGGAGCTCCTGGATGCCGGCATGGCAAACGAGCTGCTAACCAGCGCCGCTTATGACCCCAGCCTTGCGTTATGGGCACAAGGAAAAGACAACGCAGCGTACTGGGAAAACGTTATCGGGTACCTGAACCCCGGAGTTTACGCGTATGACCGATACGACGAAGGCGCCATCGACAGGTTCCAGATTTACAGCGCCGTGAACCTCTCGTTCCGGGAAACGCCGAAAACGCTTGCGTGGATTGCACAGCACCACCGCATTGACCTCTCGGAAGCGATGCAGCAACTGTAGGGCCCGAAAAGCCGTCTTGCCGCCGCACAGAAAACGCCCCGCATGTTCACGTGTGCGGGGCGCTGTTGTTTTCTTCGCTTTAGAAAGAGCTTTAATCCAAGTGGCTTTCGTGTTGAACGCGTGCCGCTTCGCTGTAATTCTCCTTATAACGCACGTCAATAAGCTCTGCCACAATAGAAACAGCCAGTTCAGCAGGGGTTTTTGCGCCAAACTTCAAACCGATGGGCCGCTTGATGCGCGCCCAACCTTCTTCGGTGGCACCCAGCCCAATAACCAGGTCGTGAACCGTTTCGTTCTTGCCCTTGCAGCCCATCATGCCCACGTAATGCGCGTTGCACGCCACGCCCCACGCACAGCTTTGCGGGTCGTACATATGGCCGCGCGTGAGCACGCACACGTAATCGGCGGGATCGGCGGCGTATTTCTGCAAGTCATCGAAGTTACCGCCCTCGAACAAAATACGCTGTACGCCCGGGAAACGCTCCTCGTTCAAGAATGCGGGGTCGTAATCAGCAACCGTCACCAGAAAGCCCAAATGGGTCGCAAGCTGAGCCACTTCGCAGGCAACATCCGATGCGCCCAGCAGCCAAACGCGTTTTGCCTCGAACAGCGGCGTGGCCTGCCAAATCAGGCCATCGAACTGCTCGTTATGCATGGCGGGACCGCGCGTTACGTCCTTCATCTGCATCAAGTCGCGCCCCGAATACTCGTGTGCGCACACAATTTCCTTCGCATCGTTGGCAAAGAATATGAACGAGTCGCCATTGGCGGAACCCTTGTCACCGAACTTCTTCGTAACTTCATTGTCCACATTTGTCACGGCAACCGCCGGATCCAGAACGATTTTGAAACCCAGCCAGGCTAGGTCGCTTTCATCAATGGCACGCAGCGCACGCTCGAACATCGGAATGTCTGCAGCAGTCAGCCCTGCGGCGATTTCGCGCAATCTATCAGGCTCAACAGACGAAAACACTTCAGGATCAAGCTCGGGCACCTGACCCTTCTGCAGGCATGCGATAATATTTTCAACAACAGCACGTTTCATTTCGAACGTCCCCTTTTCTACTTAACAAGACATCGCTTACGCTTCCGCCACGTGCGCTTTGCCATCGGACGCCACATGCACACGCCCCTGTGCGATGAGCTGCGCCGTTGCCGGATACAGCCGATGCTCAACCGTATGGATGCGCTCTTCCAGCGCTTCCACCGTATCAGACTCCAAAACCGCAACCGGTTCCTGTGCAATGATAGGACCCTTATCGTATTCCGCGTTGGCGAAATGCACGGTAACGCCCGTGTATTTCACGCCCGCATCGAACGCATCTTGAATACCGTGCGCGCCCTTGAACGAGGGCAGAAGCGCCGGATGCAAATTCACCACACGATTCGGGAAGGCATCAAGCATCACAGGAGTCACCATGCGCATATAGCCCGCCATGAACACGTATTCCGCGCCTGCCTCGCGCAGCGCCGCAACAATGCGCGCATCCGCAGCTTCCGGATCATCGTAAATGCCCTTGTTCAAAACGAGAACAGGGATCTTCGCAGCCTTCGCGCGTTCGATGCCGTACGCATCGGGACGCGAGGAAACAACCAGCACGATTTCCGCATCAAGCTCTTTTGCAGCAATCGCATCGATGAACGCCTGCAAATTCGTGCCCGACCCCGAAACCAGCACGGCAATTTTCAGCATAGACAAACTCCCTTTCTTTTTAAACACTCGCCGAATAACCGAGCACTCCCAGGGGTTGAAGAGGTGGAGTTCGCCCTGGGAAGCCTTCTTATTTTGATTCGATCCAAAACCATAAAGGCTGGATTGCGAACGGAACCTCTTCAACCCCAACCTGCGCACTCCCATAACAGGCGATGGCAAGAAAACAAGGGGTGAGCGAACCCTGGGAGCCGCTCTATTTTTAATCGATTAAAAACAATTAAGCGGCGGATTGTGAGCGAACCCCTTGCCCCTTCCGAACCGCCTCTTGAGCTCGGTAAACCAGGGAGGTCCGAAGAGGTGAAGTTCGCCCTGGGAAGCCTTCTCATTTTGATTCGATTCAAAACCATAAAGGCTGGATTGCGAACGGAACCTCTTCGGACCTCCCCTGCATTTCAAAACCTGCTACTTCAGGTCAGGTTACTTACAGTAACTTGCCTTCGCCTGTGTACGTCACCACACCTTCGCCGGCAACAATCTGGCCAATGCGATACGTCTTTTCACCCTGGGCTGCCAGCACCGCTTCAACTTCGCTTGCCTTATCGGCTTGCGTGATAAGCACCATGCCAATGCCCATGTTGAACGTCTTAAGTGCTTCGGTCTCATTCAGACCAGCTGCGGCACACGTGTACTTCGCAATGGGAACAACAGGCCATGAGCCAAGCTGGACCTGCGCATTTACCGTCTTAGGAAGCGCGCGATCCAGGTTCTCGGTAATGCCGCCACCCGTAATGTGCGCCAGCGCGTGCACGGCGCCAGGGACTTCCTTCAGCGTGGCAAGCACGGACTTCACATAAATGCGCGTCGGCTCAAGCAGCGCCTCGCCAACGGTTTTTCCGTTGAGTTCGTCCAGCGGAACTGAGATTTCATCGGCGGTTTTATCGCCAACACACACCTTGCGCGCCAAGGAATAGCCGTTGGAATGCAGGCCCGTGGAAGCCAGACCAATAAGCACGTCGCCTTCCTTGACCGTTTCAGGATCAAGCATTTTCACGCGGTCAACAATACCCACGCAGAAGCCAGACAAGTCGTAATCGGTGGGGTCCATAACGCCCGGATGCTCGGCCATCTCGCCACCAATCAGGGCGCATCCTGCCTGACGGCAACCTTCGCCAATACCGGCAACAACATCGGCAACCGCTTCGGCCTGAAGCTTGCCCACGGCAATGTAGTCTAGGAAGAACAGCGGCTCGGCGCCCGTTGCCAGAATATCATTCACACACATGGCAACAAGGTCAATACCCACGCTGTCATGCTTGTTCAAAAGACGAGCAAGCTGGAGCTTCGTGCCAACGCCGTCGGTGCCGGAAACCAGCAGCGGATCTTCCATGTTCTTAGCGGCGGCAACGCTGAACAAGCCGCCGAAACCACCGATGTCGCCCACAACCTCGGGACGATACGTGGAGTGCACGGTCTCTTTAATAGCGCGCACGGCACGCGCACCTTCGGCGGTATCAACGCCCGCCTGGGCATAAGTGGTCATTGCGGAATTCTGGGTTTCTTCAGTGTTCACGGCAATCGTCCTTTTCGTAGAGAATGCTCATAAGACAGTATGAACGGATTTGCTAATTTGTACTGCGCTTATTGTACCGAAACACGCTGCTCGTGGGCAAATTATTCCCTTAAAAGCACTGGTTGTTGAAAAAACCATGTCAAATTCGAAGTTGTGATAGGTTGGAAGTAGGTCGAAATTGCGATAATTTACCTATCGTTTTTGAGCAACGCTTTGACCTGCGGTTTTCCAAGAGTTGGTTTATAACACGCGCTCTCGAACCCCAAAATTGCGCTTATTTTTGACCCGAACCTACTTCCAACCTGCATCAACTTCGAATCAGAGGGCATTTTTTCAACAACATGGAATTCGCGCGACGGCAACCGTCGAAAAAAACCAAAATTGTTGACAAAAGGTGGGGTAATTTGTCAACAATGCGAAGTCTAGCGCGACTCAACTTCGCGGCAGTAGAGCACGTATCTGCCATCGGACGGAAGATTGTCGCAGGTCACCAGCACATAGGTGTGGTCGATAGATCCGGGGTTCGGAAAGCCCTCGCTCGGATGCACCAAGCTGCGGTCCATCTGCGTTTGCAGGTAGGCACGCTGATGGATATCGCTTTCCATATCGGGCTGCACCAGAGAATCGGTAGAGGGTATGTGCAGAAACGCGAAAGATTCCAAACGATAATTGCGTTCGGGCGTAAACAGATACACGGTGCGATGATTATTAAACACCTGGTCATCGCTAAAATTCGCAAGTGCCGCGAACATGGCGCCATTATTCATGTTATGACCGTAAAAAAAGCTGTTGCGATCGCTGAAATCTGACGCGCAGTTGCTATCCAGGAAAATAGCACCATAGGAAACTGCCCAGTTCACTTCGCCCTGGAAGTCGGTCTTGAGATACTTCTCGTTGTTATCCGCTTGGACAATGGGGTAATTTATCTCCGTGTCAGGCACGTAAACCCATGCAACTGTTTCGGGATTAACTTCGCGCAGGGCATCCCAATCGACCTGAGTATCAAGAACCTGATCATCGGAGGCGTCTAAATTGGGCAATGCGTTTTGGGCAACGTTGCTGTACATGCGGTTTCCCTGGAAATACCCCCAGCAAATCACACCCACAACAACAAGGCACACGCAAAAACAAATCACGAACAGCGGCAAGAGAAATCGAGGGAGCGGCTTTCTTTGCGAATAGTTCCTGGTGCTCAACGGTGCTCCTTTCCTACAGCAACGCATTGCTGTCATTTTACCAAGAAAGGCGCAGAAGCCGTTTGTGCGCAAAGGGAATACATCAGCAGCTCATCCCCATAGCCTATCTAAGCCGCGTTCACGCACCTATCTTTATCGCAGCTCAATGACATGTTCGCAATTTTCCGCGGCATCCCTTCTACAACACGCATAAAACAGGGCGGCTGCCATTCCTGGCAACCGCCCCGCACAAGCATGCAATCGATTGAGCCATGCAGCTCAAATCATGCTCGCTATCAGGTATAACCCTCAAGCGAGCACCCAATCCGAAGCATCAAGAAGAAAGCTTATTCTTCGTCTTGATCCTCTTCGTCGTTCTTGGCATTCTCGGACTCTTCATCGGTGATGTCGAAGCCCATGGAGCCCAGGCCACTCAGGCCGCCCAGCAGAGCATCCAACTCTTCGGGGTTGCGACGATACGTGCGCGGCGGCAGAGCCTCGCCCAGCATATCCTCGTCATCCATGTTGTAGGACGGCAACGTGTCGCCACCCAGCAAAATGGTATCATCCGGCGAGAAGACCATATCCAGCAGCTGGCTCATGTCGTCCTTCGATGCCGCCAAGTCGTTCTCAATGACGTACATCAAGTCGTGAGCCTTCAAGCCTTCTTCCAGCTCTTCGATAGCCTTACTACCAATGCCTTCGATGCGCAGCAGGTCATCTTCGGTCTTGCCCACCAAGTCGGCAACGGTCTCAATGCCGGCCTCGGAGAACTTATTCGCCCAACGCTGGGAAACTCCCAGGTCATCGAAGATGTACAGACGTGCATCTTCATCGGAAAGCTGAATACGATGACCATACGTGCCATAACCGTTCAAGAAGCTGCTCAAACCCGAACCCGGTGTCAAGTAGCCATCGTCATCCACAGACCACTCTTCCTGCTTAGGCAGCAGCTCTTCGATTTCCGTGAGCAATGCCGGCGCGTAGTCGGGCAGCTGGTTTCCTTCTTCCTTGGTCACCGGAACGCCCTTGTACGTCAGACCCGCCTTGCGGTAGCGCAGCAGACCCGTACCAGCAGGAATGGGCTTGCCCATAACAACGTTTTCCTTCAGACCCATCAGGTTGTCGGTCTTGCCTTCCATAGCGGCGTCGGTCAAAACCTTGGTGGTCTCCTGGAACGATGCAGCAGACACCCACGAATCGGTTGCCAAGGAAGCCTTCGTGATGCCCAGCAACAGCGGCTGGCCAACAGGCGGCTGCTTGCCCTCGGCAATAAGCTCGTCGGCAATGTGCTGGAACTCGAAACGGTTCATCTGGCGGCCCGGCATCAAGTCGGAATCGCCCGCTTCTTGAACAACGATCTTGCGAAGCATCTGACGTGCGATAACCTCGATGTGCTTATCGTTGATTTCTACACCCTGGCTCACGTAAACGTCCTGAACCTGGGTCACGATGTAGCGCAGCGTGGTGTTCGGGTCGGTCAAGCGCAGCAAGTCGTGCGGGTTCACGGAGCCACGCGTGATCTGCTGGCCAATGGTCACCTGATCGCCATCGCTCAAGCCCTGCATCAGCTGGGCGCGAGCCGGCACCACGTACTCGCGGAAGTTACCTTCCTGGTCGTGGATGGTGATGGTCTTGGTCTGCTTGTCGCCCGTGACCTGCATGGTACCCGAAATCTCCGCGAGAACAGCCAAGCCCTTCGGCTTGCGCGCCTCGAACAGCTCCTGAACACGCGGCAGACCGCCGGTGATGTCGCCACCTGCAACGCCGCCGGTGTGGAACGTACGCATGGTCAGCTGCGTACCCGGTTCGCCAATGGACTGAGCTGCAATAATGCCAACAGCCGTACCAATGGAAACGGGGCGCGCGGTGGCCAAGTCCCATCCGTAGCACTTCTGGCAAACGCCGTGCTCGGCATGGCAAGTCATAATGGTGCGTACCATTACGGAGTCAAGGCCAGCATCAATCATCTTGTTGACCTGGTCAACGCTGCTAATGAAGTCGCCCGCAGCAATAATCAGCGAGCCATCCTTCGCGTAAACGTCATCGATAACGGCGCGGCCCACCAAGTTGCTGTCGGCCTTACCCTTCGTGTCACGCAGTTCGTAGTCAACGCCATCGGACGTGCCGCAGTCATGCTCGCGAATGATAACGTCCTGTGCAACGTCAACCAGACGACGAGTCAGGTAACCAGAGTCTGCAGTACGCAGAGCGGTGTCAGCCAGACCTTTACGAGCGCCGTGGGTAGACGTAAAGTATTCCAAAACCGACAAGCCTTCGCGGAAGTTTGCCTTAATAGGAATCTCGATGTATTCACCCTTCGGGTCAGCCATCAAGCCACGCATACCAGCAAGCTGACGAATCTGCTTCATGTTACCACGAGCACCAGAGTGCGCCATCATGTAGATGGGGTTGAAGCGGTCGAAGTTGTCGTTCATGGCGTTACCAACAACGTCCGTCGTGGTTTCCCAAACAGAGATGACCTGCTTACGACGCTCTTCGTCGCTCATAAGGCCCATCTCGTATTCCTCTTCGATGTTGGCAACTTGCTCGTCGGCATCGGCCAAAATCTGCACCTTTGCAGGAGGAATCGTAGCGTCGTAAACGGAAACAGTAACACCGGCGCGCGTTGCGTAATGGAAGCCAGCAGCCTTCAAGCCGTCCAAAATCGCGGGGACATCGGCCAGCGGGTAACGGTTGCAAACTTCCTCGACAAGCGTGGTGACCTGGCTCTTATCCATGCCGTAGTTCAAGAACTCGAAGTCATCGGGCAGAATGCGGTTGAACACAATGCGGCCAACCGTGGTCTCAATGCGGTCGCCCGCCTTGTGGTATTCGTACTGCTTGTGAGCCGTGGCAACCGTGGTGTCCTTGGGCAGACGCACGATAATCTTTGCCTGCAGGTCCAGGTCAGCGCGCGCTTCGTAGGTGTTGTACGCGTCATCCAGATCAATGAATACGCGGCCTTCGCCCGGGAAGCCATCACGAGCAGCGGTCAGGTAATACAGACCGATGATCATGTCCTGAGTAGGAACAGTCAGCGGGTGACCATGAGCCGGAGACTTAATGTTGTTCGCGGAGAGCATGAGCACGCGGGCTTCAGCCTGAGCTTCTACACCCAGCGGCACATGCACAGCCATCTGGTCGCCGTCGAAGTCAGCGTTGAACGCGGTGCAAACCAGCGGATGCAGCTTCAATGCCTTGCCTTCAACCAACACGGGCTCGAACGCCTGAATGCCCAAGCGGTGCAGCGTAGGTGCGCGGTTCAGCAGCACGGGGTGCTCGGTGATAACCTCTTCCAAAACGTCCCACACAAAGCTCGCACCACGATCAACAGCGCGCTTTGCAGCTTTGATGTTGTTCGCCAACTCAAGCTCAACCAGGCGCTTCATTACGAACGGCTTGAACAGCTCCAAAGCCATCTGCGAAGGAAGACCGCACTGATGCAGCTTCAGGGTCGGGCCAACAACAATAACGGAACGGCCGGAGTAGTCAACGCGCTTACCCAGCAAGTTCTGACGGAAGCGGCCCTGCTTGCCCTTGAGCATGTCGGACAAGGACTTCAGCGGACGGTTGGAAGGACCAGCCACCGGACGGCCACGACGACCGTTGTCGAACAGTGAGTCAACGGCTTCCTGCAGCATGCGCTTCTCGTTGTTCACGATGATTTCGGGCGCACCCAGGTCCAACAAGCGCTTCAAGCGGTTGTTGCGGTTGATCACGCGGCGGTACAAATCGTTCAGGTCGGAAGTCGCAAAACGGCCACCATCCAGCTGAACCATAGGACGAAGCTCCGGCGGAATAACCGGGATAACGTCCAGAATCATGTCGGAAGGCTTGTTGTCGGACTTGATGAACGCGTCCACAACCTTCAGGCGCTTGATGGCCTTCGCGCGCTTCTGACCCTTGCCGGTTTCAATGATTTCAGCAAGCTCAACAGCGGTTTCCTCCAGGTTAATGGCGTCCAGCAGGTCGCGGATAGCCTCGGCGCCCATGCCGCCGGTGAAGTAATCTTTGTAGTTCAGGCGCATCTCGCGGTACAGCGCTTCATCGGAAATGAGCTGCTTAGGCACAATGCGCATAAACTCGTCAAATGCATCCTTGCGCAGAATCTTGCGCTCTTCGTATTCGTCGATGATGTCCTGGATTTCTTCTTCCACTTCTTCGGGAAGCATGCGCTCGTCTTCGTCGATGTCGTCCACGAACTCGTCCTCGTCGGGTACGTAATCGGTGGACAGACGACGCGTAGACTCAATCAAACGATCGCGCTCTGCATCAAGTTCTTCCAGGTCAGCCGCCAGTTCATCGCGCAGCATCTCTTCGTCTTCTTCGCGCGCCTCATCATCGACCGAGGTGATGATGGAGCTTGCAAAGTACAGCACCTTCTCCAGCTCTTTCGGCGGGATATCCAAAAGATAACCCATGCGCGAAGGGGAACCCTTGAAGTACCAAATGTGGCTTACCGGCGTGGCAAGCTCAATGTGGCCCATGCGCTCGCGGCGGACCTTGGAACGGGTCACCTCAACGCCGCAGACTTCGCACACGATGTTCTTGAAGCGCACGCGCTTGTATTTGCCGCAGGAGCACTCCCAGTCCTTCGTGGGGCCGAAGATCTTTTCGCAGAACAGACCGTCTTTTACCGGCTTCAGGGTGCGGTAGTTGATGGTCTCGGGCTCTTTCACTTCGCCGCGAGACCAGCTGCGCACATCTTCAGCGCTGGCAACGGAAATGCGAAGGGCATCGAAGTTGTTAACGTCAAATTCAGTTGTCATGTTTACAGCTCCTCCCCTTCACCGATAAGGTCGTTCACATCGTTGCCGATGTTCAAATCGCCCATAAGTTCATCCAATCCAGCAGCGATATCGTCAATCGCGCTTTCTTCTTCTTTTTCCGCCTTCTTTGCGTCAGCGGTCAGCGTGTCCAGAATCTGCTGGTCATCGCCGTCTTCGTGACGACCCTGCGCCTCGAAGAGATCCTTGCCTTCGCCCTTGAGCTCAACGTTAAGACACAGTGCCTGCATTTCCTTGATAAGAACCTTGAAGGACTCGGGCACTTCGGCGTCGGGCAGATTCTCGCCCTTGACAATGGCCTCGTAAGACTTCACGCGGCCGGCGGTGTCGTCGGACTTGATGGTCAAAATCTCCTGCAGCACGTTCGATGCACCGTAAGCGTACAGCGCCCAAACTTCCATTTCGCCGAAGCGCTGGCCGCCGAATTGCGCCTTGCCGCCCAAAGGCTGCTGCGTAATCAAGCTGTAAGGGCCCGTCGAACGAGCATGGATCTTGTCGTCAACCAAGTGGCCCAACTTCAAAATGTAGGTCTGACCAACGGTAATGGGCTCGCGGAACTTCTCGCCCGTGCGGCCATCGAACAGCCAGGTCTTGCCCGTATGGGACAGCTGCGGCACAAATTCGTCGCGCGCCTTGTCGCCGTATTTCGCGTGGTTGATGTTGATCAGGTTGCGGTTTGCGGCCTCGATGCATGCGGAAATCTCCTGCTCGGTAGCGCCGTCGAATACCGGCGTTGCCGTGTACATGGGGCCTTCCACCGGCTCGGTGGACTCGGGATCATCCGACCAACCCCACTTAGCGGCCCAGCCCAGGTGGTTCTCAAGCAGCTGGCCCACGTTCATACGAGAAGGAACGCCCAGCGGGTTCAAAATAACGTCAATCGGCGTACCGTCGGCCAAGTAAGGCATGTCCTCAATCGGAAGGATGCGGGAAATAACACCCTTGTTACCGTGACGACCAGACAGTTTGTCGCCCTGCTGGATCTTGCGCTTCTGAGCCACGAACACGCGCACCAGCTCGTTTACGCCCGGCGCCAGATCGTCGCCCTTGCTGCGAGACTGACGGTAAATGCCAATAACGCGGCCACCGGAACCGTGAGGCACCTTCAGCGAGGTGTCGCGGACTTCGCGAGCCTTCTCGCCGAAGATGGCGCGCAGCAGGCG
>CAKTXN010000060.1 GCA_934630905.1 uncultured Eggerthellaceae bacterium | reverse complement strand
TTGGCGATAAGCTCCTTTGCCTCCGCTTCGAGCTTGGCCAGATCATCGATCAGACTCATCTATCTTCCTTTCCTGTCTGCACGGGACGCCATACCCCGTCCGCCCGCACTCGGCAATAAAAAACCGTCCTTGGGCGCTTCTCGCTTACCCAAGGACGGTTGAATTCCGCGGTACCACCTTGTTTGGCAGCCGGATGTCTGGCCCGGCATGCCCTCTTTTGACCTCTTGTCGCGAGGCTCACGGCTCCCCTACTCAGGCAATGCCCGTTCAGGTCGCTGCTCGGGAGTGAACGTTTAGCCCTTGCCAAGGTGAAGAGGCTTGCAGCCCATGACCTCTTCTCTCTTAAACCCGGCGCGGCAGACCAAACCCTCTCCGTCAACGCATTGGCCAAAATGATAGCACAAGCGAGTCAGCGAACGCGCAGCATCCAAAGGCTACGCGCCTCTTTTTCGCGGCCTGCGCACAATGAGCCCGAAGCGTCGCCGCCATAGGTCGCAGCCCAGGCGCGAAGAGCTTGAAGACCCCGTTAATGAATAAAACCAATGCTTGCTTGCATAAAAAATCGTCAGTACGCGCCGCTGCGTCTTTTCGCGCAGCGACACCCGTCCAAAATGGCGGAAAAATCAAAATATGTACGATGAACAGCATCTTAACAGGCTTCGCAGAGGAGCAGAACGTCCGCACGTGCACCATGAACGCTGTTCATGGTGCACCCGGTTGTCGATTTTGATCTCCACACCTTTATGCATGCCAAAATCGAAGCCCTCAATCGTACATATTTCGATTTTTCCACCACCTCGAACAGGCCTGACAACAAAAACGGGACAAAGGAATGCAGCGCCTTACGCCGCCGGCGAAACAGCATTCTCCTTGATGGTTTTAATGACAGTAACCAGAGCCACCTGCTGACGCTCGTCAAATATTTGCATGAAAGAACGCGGGCGGGTGAACGGCGGTTGGTTAAGAGCCGCCGGCTCCATAAAGCCGAACTTCACCACATACTCAACGACGCGCTTGACGAAGTTGATTTGCTGCTCATTAAGGCTTTGATCGTTCAGGAACTCGGCAAATGCCTCGTTGGCAGCATCTCTATCTAGATGCACGATACTGCGCACCAAAATGCCAAACGGCGTATTCCCATATGCTGTGGCATAGTCCTCGGCATTGCCAAGCTCACAGGTAAAGATATGTTCCAGCTGGGCAAACTCAGATTCCGTCATAGGTTTATTGGTACGCAGTTTATGAATAACCAGGTTGTCCGAATAATCCCTAAAGTAACGCTCCACCTTTAGCTTGTAATCTTCGAAGTCCTCGCTCATATCAGTGACCACGCCGTAGGTTATCTGAGTGACTGGATCGTTAAGATGCGTAATAACATCGCGACGATCCTGGCCGCCAAGAATGAACTTCACTAGGGAACGAAGCTTTTTACGAACTTCCTCGAGCGTAAGCAAGCTGGCGCCATCAAGCATCTGGCCGTCCGCCACATGCTTGATAAAAGACATTTGCTCATTGACCTGCGGCACTGACGCCAGAGAACAAAGTTTATTCGCCATCATGACAACACGGCTCTTGTAGGCTTCCACCCTTTGAGATTTGCATTGCGCCAGCATGTATCCATACATGATGTTGTCAAAACGCAAGGCACCTAAATCGCTCTCATCATTAATAATGAGCATGGATATTGGATCCTTGAGCTCGGCAAGAGATACCGCAGAAAGCACCGTATAGGATTCAACGCGTCGATAGATCTCGACCTCATGCCGATGCTGGCGCACGGTAAATAGCTCGTCATTGAGCGCGACCACTTGGCTACGCATTGTTTCGACAAGCTGGGCGCGCCAAGTCTGATACTCATCATCCGCGAAAGTGCTTTCCTGGAAAAGCATGGCAAGCTCCGCCTGCCGAGCGAATATTTGCTCGGCGGCAGAAACCACCAGCTTGCCTTCCACCAGCTTGGGATTCTCTCGGAAGAACTTGAAGTTACGGCACCAATCAAAGATAAAGAAACGCTCTTTATCCTCACTGGGGCCGCTAAGGGGATCCATTACATCAAGACCCTCGCATAGGCGGGTGCCACGGCCGATCATCTGCCAAAACTTGATTTTTGACCGAACCTTCTTGAAGAACACAAGGTTTACGATTTCGGGCACGTCAACACCGGTGTCTAGCATATCAACCGACACAGCAATGACGGGACGATTTTTCAATTCAAAGTCATCAATAATCGTATGTGCATAGTCGTCGGAATGAATCACAGCCTGTATATAGTCGCCGGGCAGGCTCGGGTAGAGTTCTCCAAAACGCTCGACGATATAACGGGCGTGCTTTTGGTTCTGGGCGAAAATGACAGTCTTGCCAAGCTCTTGGCCACCTTGGGTATGGATTCCCTTCTCCATCAGGGTAATGAGCACGCTGTCAATAGTGCCCTCGTTATAAACCCACTTGTTGATCTCCTCTTCACCGACCTCAGAAGGAGCTTCTTGACCGGCCTCCTCAAAATCATCCTCAAACTGCTCGCGCTCTTCCGGACTTAAGTCATCGTAAGTAATGCCGTCGTCGATAAAAGTCGTATGGGTCTCGATGCCGTAGTAAGGAACAAGCACGTGGTCAACTTCGGTAGCAGTGCGGTATTCGTAAACATAGGTAGGCACGCCGCGTTCCACATCAAAGAAGTCATAGGTGTTGCGATCAACCTCATTGGCTGGTGTCGCGGTAAGCCCCACAACAAGCGAGTCAAAATACTCGAAAATGGAGCGATACTTTTTGAAAATCGAGCGGTGCGCCTCGTCAACGATAATGAGGTCGAAATGCGCCGGCGTAAACATACGATCGCCGTCTTCGTTCCGCTCCCTATCGATGGCATTCATTATGGTGGGATACGTAGAAAAGACAACGCGCGCGTTTCGCTCCTCTTTGTTTGAACAAAGGTTGCACAGCGACGCATTGGGAAGATAGTTCTGATAGGCGTGCTTAGCTTGACGCACAAGAGCAACTCGATCTGCTAAAAAGAGGACGTTTTTGACATGACCCGATCGCATAAGAACGTCGACAAGAGCCGCCGAAACACGAGTCTTGCCCGTGCCGGTAGCCATAACAAGCAGGCTCTTGCGATGGCCTTCCTCAATGTTTGCGCAAACGTGCTGGACCGCCTCAACCTGGTAGTAGCGTTTTCCGCCACCAGCTATTGCCTCATTCACCGCAAGGCCCGTAGGCTTGACGGTTGTTCCGCGTCGATTAAGAAGCCTCTGCAGATCGTCCTGCGAGAAGATGCCACTCACCTGACGCGGCGCACCGTTTTCATCATCAACAAAGAGGGTTGAGAAACCATTGGTGAGGAAAATAGGCGGCCGATACCCGAACTCCCGCTCGAGACAATCCGCATAGAGACGTGCCTGCTTGAGGCCCTTCTGCTCAGAATAGGTTGTTTTCTTTGCTTCAACTACGGCAAGAGGTTTGCCGTCTTTACCCGTAAGCAGATAGTCAACATAGCCGTTGCCCGTATTGCTACCTGGCTCAATAGGCATTCCCTGAACTTTACGCTCACGAATCGCATTCTTATCGAGCGTCCATCCAGCAAGTGAAAGATCCCAGTCAATATAGCGCCTGCGGGTCTCGAACTCGGACAGTTCCTCTGGATTGAAATCGCGCTGTTGTTTGTTCTCCTCCTTGGCTTGAGTTGCCCAGCAGCTCATCTTTTTAAGCTCTTCTTCGAGACGCTTGATCTCTTCATCTTTCTGACTGAGAAGCGCCTCGCGACTCTTGATGGTTCTTATCTGCGCCGCAGTGAGCTGAACACCTTTTTTCGGAATCTTCTTCTCGTCAAAGGATCGCTCGATATACTCGGGGCCGTAACAGTAATCAATCCAATCGGTAAACTCAAAGAGGCTTCGAAGCGCCAGCACGGCATCTTGCGGAGTCACAACTCGCTCGGTATGAACAGAAAGATTGCCGAGCTTATTAATCCCAACGAGCTTGCGCCAAACACGCTCGTCGACCGCCTCCATAAATGTACGCTCGTGAAGCAGCGAAGAGAGATTATCGCGATAAGGCGTGCTGATGGAGTCATCAATGGCGTAGACCCACTTGACGGCAAGCTCGAGCGCCTTCCGGCATCCAACCGCACACATGGCGGGCGAGGCAGGAAAAACCTTCTCGGCCTCGACGCAGGCATCAGCAAAGAGACTGTAGTAGCCATCTTCACGCTTCAGGAAGTCGAAATTCATGTCCGCCACCCATCTCATACCTCGGCAAATAATCTCATTTGCTAGCGTTTAATTATCCTACTCCCCACCCAAAACATGCAACAAACCTCGATTTGTCGACCTGGGTGACGAAGTCGGCAAATTCCCGTTGAAGGGCAGACGGCGGAACAAACACCTCAATCTTTTTGAGCTTCGTGACGTTCGTTCCTGCCATGATTGCCCCGGTACTCGCAGACATGATCTGTTCTCGCACAATATGGCTACTATGAAGCTGCTCGACTAGAAATGCGGGATTGAGTATATCTTGGTTGACCCGCACTCTAAGAACATCGGAATGAATAATGCCCGACGGCATCTTCCCATCGAACATCGCCGCTTGGCCGACGTTTCCCTTTCGGTTCATCGCGACGTCCCCGGGCACGAGCGAATAGGATTGCAACCGCTGCGCATTTTCCGGGGAAACGTATTTGTCAGGCATGCGCTCGAAGCTGGAATTGACCTCCGGAATGCCCCATACAGGAACGCCTTCTGATATGTAATCTTCTTTATGCAGCTGGCTTCCAAACGGCCCACATTTGATGTCATCAGGCGTCGTACAGCAATCAGCCAAGGCTCGAAGCCCCCAGCCTTTGCCGCGTTCGAACATCTCGACAAACCGGGATTTGACGAGGGAGTCGAACTGATCAAGCTGACTATTGATGGCCTTAATCTGCTTTGTGATGCAATTGAGTTGACGTTCAATTGCTTCCTGCGTGCTCTTCGAATAAACCACGATAGGAAAATCGCCTAACGCCTTCTTGCCGACAGCCTTAAACGTGCTTCCTGTCCCCATCGCTTCGAGCTTGCTTCGCGAAGCGACAAGCTGATGTCGCAAAAAGCCTGTAATCGCTATATCTGGATTCGGCCTAATTGCAGCAATGCCCCGGCCTATGCAACATTTCTCGTTTGCAATATTGATGGCCCCGATGGGGGCGCGCACAGAGACAAGGACATCACCCTTTTCGGCAATCTTCTTAGGGTTGGTGCACCACGTCCGAGGAACTGGATTCTCTTCGCCAAAATCAGCGTTTCCCTGGTAGAACGGCAAACCGTCGCCGCCGACGTTGTAGCTGTTGGATGATGGGGATTGCCCCATCCCCAGAACGCAAAATTCTTTCAATGCGACAGTTCTTTTCTCCCCGCCAAATCGGGGTTTAGCTTATATATTTGTGATGGGACCGCTTCACATTTTGTTGATCGACCATGGCATAGCAAAGAGTGGTATCGATCTTGCTGTGGCCCAGCAGGACTTGCACCTGCTCGATAGGCATCCCCTTGTCAATCGCTCTGGTCGCCATAGTACGGCGAAACTTATGCGGATGAAGGCGCAATCCCGCCGAGACCCTGCCAATATCCCGAAGCCTGGACTCAACTCCACTGATATTCAACGGCTTAAACGGCGCCTTAAGTGACACAAACAGCGATAGATTCGAATCGGAACGCCCTGCAAGATAAGCTTGTAAATGAATCTTAGTCTTAGCATCGAAATACACTTTGCGCTGTTTGTTGCCCTTACCGTGAACAACACATTCACGGGATTCAAAATCTATGTCCGAGCGCTTGAGCCGCACCAGCTCCCCAACACGCATGCCGGTCGAAGCAAGAAGGTCGATAATCGCCCTATCCCTAAGATTGCCGCATGAGTCTCTAATAACTTCCATCTCTTCGTCTGAAATAACAGGCTTGATCGCCATGACCGAACGAATTTTCTTGATGCGCTTAACCGGGCTTTTGTAGATTACTTCCTCTTCTTCGAGCCATGAGAAAAAGCTCGATATGATTCGCCGGATATTGTCGAGCGTAACGTTGCTAACGCTTCCCGATTCGGCCCGTGACACTAGATATCTTCTTACCTCGGCAGTATCAACGACATGAAGTGGGACCGTAAGAAACTCGACAAAGTGTCCGAGCGTGATTGAGTAATACTGAATAGTGCGCACTGAACAACCCTCGACCGCTTTCGCATTCAAAAAATCAGCGAGCAACACCTTGCTACTCGGAGGTTCAGCATGCGGTCCACCCATTACCCTATCAAGGCAGTCATGCAACCTCTTCATCTGCGGACCATCAAGAACGGTCGACATCTCACGCTCAATTTCACGTACAGCTGCGCTTTCACGAAACATGGGAACCTCCTGTCGTCTACGGTGGCAGAAGATTCCCATAGATTGATTTAGCCCGCGACTTTAAGCAAAGTATTCCTGCGCCAAACTGTCGTAGAGGGTCTGTAACTTGTCGATTTGCTGTTGAGCGATAAACCTCGATTTGTCGACCTGAGCAGCGAAAGCGGCGAACTGGTGTTGGAAACTCATTTCTGGGAGCATAACTTTAAAGCGTTTTGCATCTCGCACATTAACATGAGGAACTGTCGAGCCAATGTTCAGCTTGTCAGCTTGTCGACGGACGTCAGTTGAAATGAGCGAGTAAAGGAGATATTCGGGCGTGCACAACGCGGAGTCCGCTCGAAACAACATCGTCCGTTGACCAAGGCAGAAATCGTAGCCTGGAGGCAAAATAGCAGCATCGCCATAGGTGCCCTCACGGGCGTAAACCACATCACCCGGCAAAGGCCTCAGCCGCTTAATTCGTTTTTGGTATTCCTCCCCGGATACGTATTTCATAGTTGACCATTTAATAGTTGCGCCCTCAAGCTCGGATGTGCGTATAGCCGGATGAATCAGGTCACCCTGATATTTAGGGGTTTCATGCGGACAGTCAACTATGTCGGAACAAACCGATTCAAGTTCAACAACAGGATATCTGGGGCAATCAATTGTTCCGAACATCTCGACAAACCGGGATTTGACGAGGGAGTCGAACTGATCAAGCTGACTATTGATGGCCTTAATCTGCTTTGTGATGCAATTGAGTTGACGTTCAATTGCTTCCTGCGTGCTCTTCGAATAAACCACGATAGGAAAATCGCCTAACGCCTTCTTGCCGACAGCCTTAAACGTGCTTCCTGTCCCCATCGCTTCGAGCTTGCTTCGCGAAGCGACAAGCTGATGTCGCAAAAAGCCTGTAATCGCTATATCTGGATTCGGCCTAATTGCAGCAATGCCCCGGCCTATGCAACATTTCTCGTTTGCAATATTGATGGCCCCGATGGGGGCGCGCACAGAGACAAGGACATCACCCTTTTCGGCAATCTTCTTAGGGTTGGTGCACCACGTCCGAGGAACTGGATTCTCTTCGCCAAAATCAGCGTTTCCCTGGTAGAACGGCAAACCGTCGCCGCCGACGTTGTAGCTGTTGGATGATGGGGATTGCCCCATCCCCAGAACGCAAAATTCTTTCAATGCGACAGTTCTTTTCTCCCCGCCAAATCGGGGTTTGTCCGCCATTAGAGCTCACCGTCCAGCATCTTCTTGAGCTCAGCCAAGCTGGCGGTCATCTGAGCGTTAAGTTCCTCCAGATCTGCCAGAATTTCCTCCGTAGGCGGATACTCAATGCGCTCGTACTCGGTTTTAACGTACTTGTTAAAACTAAAGTCGTAATCGTTGTCGACAATCTCCTGCCTAGGCACCAGGAAGCCCTTATCCGTACGCTCGCGCTTCGCCTCATCAGCAAGGTTCTTCCAACGCGAAAGAATATCGGGAATATCGTTGTTCTTGTCGTCGGCATCGCGCTTATCGTCAAGCGTGAAGCCGTCTGCCTCCATGTTGTAAAGCCAAACGTTATCGGTTCCGCCAGAATTGGTCTTAGTGAACACGAGGACAGCCGTGCTCACACCAGAGTAGGGCTTAAACACACCGCTGGGCATATAGATAATCGCTTCTAGCTTCTGCCCATCAACCAACTCGCGACGAAGCTGCTTATACGCCTTGGAATTAGAGCGGAACAGTACACCATTAGGAACGATGCAGGCGCAACGTCCACCGACTTTAAGCATGCGCAAAAAGAGCGCCACAAAAAGAAGCTCGGTTTGCTTGGTATCGACGATAGCGCGCAGCCCCTTGTCAATTCCCTCAACATCAACCGATCCGGTAAAAGGCGGGTTGGCAAGGATGACATCGTATTTGTTGGAAATGTCATTCTTCTGAGAAACGCTATCAAGATAGCGGACATCAGGAGCTTCGACTTCATGCAACATCAGGTTCATAGAACTAATGCGCAGCATGGTCTGATCCATCTCAAAACCGCTAAATTGAGGCTCGACATCGTTTGCACCTGTAAAAGCATCCCATTGCTCGGCGGTCATGTCGTTCTCGTAATTGCTGCGGACATACTCAGCAGCAGAGATGAGAAAACCAGCAGTACCACATGCGGGATCGCAGATAAGTTCACCGGGCTTAGGATCAACAAACTCAACCATCATCTCGCGGATATGTCGAGGCGTGCGAAATTGGCCGTTAGTACCCGCAGTGGACAACTTCGAGAGCATGTACTCGTACAGGTCACCCAGGTCGCCAATATGCTCATCAAAGTCGCGCAGAAGCTCATCAACACCGGTAACCGTTCGCTCAAGAAGCGTTGGCTTGGCCGCCGGAAAACCGAAAGTAGCGTTTTCCATGGCGCGAGAATAAGCTGACTCATCGCCCAAAGTTTTAATGAACGGGAAGGCGAAGCGATCGACGATACGGTACATGTCTTCAGCAGGCTTATCCTTAAAGCCACTCCAACGGATTTCCTTGCCAGAAATCGTCTCGTTACGATCGTTCGTATATGTATCAGGGAAGATATGCGGCTGCGCCTCACCCAGCATAAGTTCCATGTGCTCGCTTTTAAGCTCCTTCTCGTCAAGCTGACGCATAAACATGAGATACGTGATGTTGGTAATGACATCAAGCGGGTTGGTAATACCGCCCTCCCACATCTTCTGCCAAATGGCATCGACCTTATTTTTAGTTGGTCCGGTGATCATGTCGAATCCTTTCGTTTTGTGAGAATGAGGGGTTAGTCGTTATCGAATATCGTGCGAGAAAACTCGCTTTGGAGTAGCAGGTCACTCTTCTCAATCATTGAGCGGCAAAGCTCCTTGCGCTTTTGAGTACATTCAAAAAGCCTGGCTAAACGCAACTGCGCCTCCAGATCGGGGACAGGAACCAGAAGGTCACCAATATCCCTCTTTTTGATGAGCTGAATGGTCATTCCTTTACTCATGCCTTGGAGCGCTTTGTTTGTCTGCTCAAGGCTGAGATAAATAGCCAGAAATCGCATGTCCAATGGTGCGGATGAAGCCGTGCGTAAGATAAGACCAAATGAGGTAACGAGCAGACCTTCATGGCCCCTGTCAATGAAAACGCAGTCATACGGCGTGGAAGCCTTGACGACAACGTCGCCCTCCTTTGTGAAGAGTTCGTCTTTAACCTTTGACACTCTCTCGGTGACAAGCTGCGCATCATCAATACGCCCGTTCGACATTGCCGCCGGGACGAGGACCTTGGCATTAATGGGCTCATCAGATTCCGCAATCTTCTTTGCTCGGCTCATTGGCGCGCCAGTCATAATTTTGACAAGAGAGCCCAGTGTTGCAGTTTTGCAAGCCATATGTGGCTCCTCTCAAACTAGCGATTAATAGTTACAATGAAGTTGGTTCTGTGGCCTGTCTGTTTGGACAGGCCCTTTTATTTAATCGTTGATATCGGTTTATGCTTGCTTTGGCCCCTTTCTTCCGAATTTGATTGCGCAATCTAAAATAATGCACCGAAACATGTTCCAATCGTTAAGAACAGAATACTCAGCAATCGATTGAACGTCAACAGAATTGTTCAAAATAGTTGGAACAATTCTGAACACGAAGTCCGCTCAAGGATTGAACATCCTCGCAACCCGCCCTCCGCACCCGCGCATGGGTACACTTGGTGTGTTTTGACACCACGCGATGGGAGCAGACATGGGAAAAAAGAAAGATCAGGCCAAGAAGGCTGCGGCATCGGTACGCAAGCTTGAGCGCAAGCTTTGGTGCCGCAGCTACCTGATGAAGATCGCCGAGTTCGATGGCGCCACCATCGCGCCCGAGAATGGTGCAGCCGCACGCACCGAGGCGATGGGCACGCTCGCCAGCGAATATCACAAGTTACTCACCAAGAAGTCCTCCGTCAAAAAGGTTAAGGATCTGCTCAACGCCGTAGAATCCGGCAACGTCGCAGACGAGCAGCTTTGCGCCGAGGCCCGCGTCCTCGCGCGCGACCAGCACGAGGCGCTGGCCATCCCCACCGATGAAGCCGAAGCCTGGACGCGTCTGACCTGCGAGGCGCAGGCCGTCTGGCACAAAGCCAAGGTCGCCAACGACTGGGCAAGCTTCGAGCCCTACATCGACCGCATCGTCGATTCCCTTAAGCACCAGGCAGCGCTCATGAACCCCAATGCCGACCCTTATGACGTCTGGCTCGATCAGCACGAGCGCGGCCTTTCCGCCGCGTCCTTCGACGCCTTCTGTGCCCAGGTCAAAGATACCGTGGTTCCGCTCGTGCACGAGATTGGCGAGCGTGGCCAGCAGCCAGATGCGCCCTTCGCCCACGCACATGTGCCCGTCGAGGTTCAAAAGGCCCTCTCCCTCGACCTGATGAAGCTCGTGGGCCTCGACCTTGCCGACACCACGCTCGCCGTGACCGAGCATCCCTTCTCCGAGGGCTTTGCCACCGGCGACGCGCGCATCGC
>CAKTXN010000059.1 GCA_934630905.1 uncultured Eggerthellaceae bacterium | reverse complement strand
TCCCAGATCTCGCCAACAAGCTCTTCCAGAATGTCCTCCATAGTGACAATGCCCAGTGTGCCGCCGAAGTCGTCAACAACAATCGCAATGTGCGATTTTTTGAGCTGCAGCGTTTCAAGAATGTCGCGAATCTTCGTATGCTGATACACGAACAGCGGCGCCGTCATGATCTCTGCAATGGGTCGCTCGGTCATCTTGCCGTTTACGTAGAAGTCCTTCTGATGAAGCACGCCCACAACCTGGTCAATCGTATCGCGATACACCAGCAAACGCGAGAAGCCGGACTGCGTGAACACCTTCGCAATGTCCTCGTGGCTATCAGTAATGTCCACTGCCTCGATCTCAATGCGGTGCGTTAAGATTTCCGCCGCAGTCAAATCGCGGAATTCAAGCGCATTGCGCAAAAGCTCGCCTTCATTTTCGTCGATGCCGCCGTCTTGCTCGGCGTCTTCCATGAAAAGAAGCAGCTCTTCGTGGGAAATCTTCGATTCATCATCGGTTTTGAAGAAGCGCGAGATGAGCTTCTTCCACTGAGAAAGCAGGAAATTGACCGGGGTGAGCACCCAAATCCACACCCGGATGAACGGTGCGCTGAACATAGCGAACTTTTCCGGCATGTCCTTCGCAACGCTTTTCGGCGTGATTTCGCCAAAGAACAGCACGACAACCGTTACCACTACGGTGGAAATCGTCGCACCAACATCACCGTAAATGCCAATAAAGAGCAACGTGCCAATAGAAGCCATCGCGATATTCACGATGTTGTTGCCAATGAGAATAGTGAAAATCAGCTTGTCGTAATTTTCCGCAAGCTTCAAAGCGCGCTCCGCTTTTTTGTTCCCGTCATCTGCGAGAACCTTCAAACGCGTCTTGTTCAAAGATGAAAATGACGTTTCTGTGGCGCTGAAATACGCTGATAGAATCAAACAAATGACCATCGCGATAAGTTTACCAAGGTAATCTATGTGAGGCTCCACTATGAAAAAACATCCCCCTTAAAATAGGCTGATATCAAACTAATTCTCTTTATTATAGCAAGTAAGGTAGTCGAAAACGTAATAGCTACGTAACAGAAGGGGCACAAAGCGCATGAATTACGCCACTGCGCCCCACTTCCCCATTTACTTTCCGAAATAAAGCAAAACCATCCGCTTCGTTTGAAGCAGATGGCCCGCTTGTTTTTTCGATTCAAAAGCGGGAAAGCATCCACGAAGAACGCATTCGCCGCATAGCAACGGAGAAATGAAATTCTCGCGATTTACACGCGCTTCACGAAACGGCCGTCGCGCGTGTCGATCTGCACGGTTTCGCCTTCGGAGATGTACATCGGGATCTGCACCACAGCGCCCGTCTCCAGCGTTGCCGGCTTCGTGCCACCCTGAACGGTGTCGCCCTTGAAGCCCGGGTCGGTTGCGGTAACAACCAGCTCAACGAACATCTGAGGTTCAACGCTTACCAGGTCGCCATCGGCGTACAGAAGCGAAGCTTCATCGTTTTCCTTGAGCCACTTAGCAGCGTCGCCAATCTGCTCAACGTTCACTTCGAGCTGCTCATAGCTGTCCATGTCCATGAAGTTGTAGGTTTCGCCATCGTTGTACAGGTACTGAAGCTTGCGCGTTTCCAAGCGGATAAGGTCAAACTTGGTACCAGCGTTGAACGTGTTCTCAACCACGCGGCCCGTGCGGATGTCGCGAAGCTTGGTGCGCACGAAAGCGCCGCCCTTACCAGGCTTAACATGCTGGAACTCAACGATCACGCATGCCTTGTTGTTGAAGCTGATGCACATGCCGTTCTTGAAATCGGCGGTAGAAATTGCCATGGAATCCTCCTCTATAGCGATGACGCCCAATGGCGCCCTCAATAACACTGAAACTGCTATATTATAACCATTTCATGGGAAGATTGCGTAAATACTTGAAAACCTCTTTCAGTAATCACACCAAAATCTTCCAAACGCATGCCAAATTCGCCTTCCAGGTAAATGCCCGGCTCAACTGTGACCACATTTCCGGCAACAAGCGGCTTTTCATTACGCGGAGAAAGGTTTGGCCGCTCGTGGATGTCAATGCCCACGCCATGGCCCAAGCCGTGTCCCATTTTTCCCGCGAAACCACCCGCTGCAAGGATCTCTTCGGCTTTCGCGTGAGCTTGCGCGCCTGTAACACCTGGTAGAAGCATTGCCTCCACCGTTTCGTTCGCCTCGCGCAGCACCGCATACGCATGGCGCATAGCTGCAGACGGCTCACCTAAAAACACCACGCGCGTCATGTCGGAGCAATAGCCCTGGGCGCGAGCACCGAAATCAAGGACAACGCATTGCCCCGCCTCTAAACGCGTATCATCGGAGACAGCATGAGGACTGGCGCCGTGAGCGCCGCATGCCACGATAGACGTGAACGCCAAGCCCGATGCACCATGACGCACCATAAAGTCTTCGAGCTCGACTTGGACTTGGCGCTCGGTCATGCCGGGGCGCATATACCCCACAATATGAGCAAAAGCGGCATCCGTTATGGCCTGCGCGGCGCGCATGCGAGCAATTTCGTCTTCGTCTTTCACGGCGCGCAAGTTCACGCACAGACCTTCCGTTTCCGCAAAGTTGATGCCTGGGACGGGTGCGGTTGCAGCGGAGGTGCCACCTGTGGACGCGGCGACTGCGGGGGCCGACGCGGACGCGGGCATGGGGTTTGCAGCGACCGCAACCGATGTGCCTTCAGCGCCTTGTTCGGATGCCCGACCAGCGGCTTTCGCTGCTTCCCGCTGCAGCTGACGATACTCCCCCAGCGTAAGGCTCGTCTCAATACCAACGTTGACACCAGACGCGCAATCCTGCTGATCAAGCGCGCGAACCGCAAATGCCGCATGCGATGCCGACTCCACGCTCACCGCAAAAGGCGAACCCGCGGCGGCAGCATTCGTTGCCAGCGCATAACGAGAATCCGTGTGCAGAATCGCCTGATCAGGCGAAACAAGCAACGCGAATGCGCCTTCCCCATCAAACACGCCATCAAAACCAGTCATCCAACGAATATCCGATTCGTTGCGCACGTAGAACGCAGAAAGTCCCTGCTGGGACAACGTGTCGCGAAACAGCAGCAAGCGATTCTCATTCATATTTGATTCCTTTTTCCTTTTTTACCGCAGCATATGTTGCTGCAAATGCATCGCAATGCAAAACGCGGCGAAGCCATCTTTACGCCGAAAGCGCCTCCAAGCACGAACGCAACTCATCGGCGGGGACAAAAACCCGCTCGCAACAGCCGATATCAACCGGCAGCATGAGCTCGGCACCATCGCAGCGCCCTGCAAACAAAAGAAGCCCCTCAAGCGCATCTTCCACCGAAAGCGCCTCTTTTTGCACGAACCCAAGGGAAGCAAGCAATGCATCTTGCGCCTGAACGATATCTTCCGAAATCATTCCCTTGAACTGGGATAACAACGCGGAAAAACGCATTCCCTGCGCAAGACTTGCGCCTGCGGCAGCACTGAAATCCTGCCCATAGCTCAAGCATGCAAACGCCCGTGCACCGCGCTGCTCCGCGCGCGATGACAGCTGGCTGCGAAAACCCAACGTACGCACGAGCGCCTCGCACAATGCCTCGGCAGAACGGTTGCGCAACGCGCTTGCGTTATCGGACAGCCAGAAGAAGAACTCATCAGAATCAAGAAATGCCGCTTGCGCGCATCCCGCAAAGCCGTCAAGCCATGCCTTAGGGGCAGCTGCCGCTAAGGCATCCAGATCAATGCAGGAGAAAAGCGGATGCATCTCCGCATTTACCAGGCCCCTTGTACCCGCAATGTCAAGCGTTGCCCCATCGGATACGCTCATTGCAACAGCGGCCGCAAGCGTAGTGGGCACATACGCGCAAGAAAGACCGCCGGAATACGCCGTGGCAACAAAACCCGCGAGCTGCAGCAACGGCGCATCGCCCACGGCAACAACCACACTCGCATCGCTCAAATGAGCTTTCGCCAAAGCGCGCCACAGCTCGCCTGCTGTTTCAAGCGCGTCATCAGGTGAAACATTTACCACAAGCGGTCGGTACCCCACTGCAGCCAACGCAGCTTTTGCCTGTGCGATAACGGTTTTCTCCGCTGCCGCATCTGCAAGTAGCAACACGCGCGCACCTGCCGCGTTGCCCGCTGCTTCGCTAGCACCCGCTGCGGTATTCGCACACACCGCGGCGCCGGCACCTTCGCCGCCGCCTTCGGCCGCGTTGCCAAAGCCAGAAGAACGATGCAGCACCGCGCGCTGAATATCGGCGCCTAAATTCGCTAGCACACCCGACCCGATACGCACCTCGTACGAGGGCGCCTGCTCAAACGTGACGACTAGCTTTGCCTTTCGCATAAGACCCCTCTTCTTATCAGGGCGCGACGTACTTCACGCGCAATTTCGGCCACGCTTTTACCCGCCGTGTCAACTACGATATCCGCAACTTCTTCGTACATAGGGGCACGATCCGCATTCAAACGACGTGCGTTTTCGATATCGCCGAACAACGGCCTGCTCGCAAAATTCGTGATGCGAGCCTTCGCCTCATCTGCGGAAATACGCAAATACACCACGGTGCCATTCTTCAGCAAAACCTTGCGGCTCTCATCGTTGACCACAATACCGCCGCCGCAAGAAATCAAAAGCGGCTCACGATGCGACAGCTCTTCAAGAATTTCCGTTTCAATGGTTCGGAATAAGTCCTCGCCGCCGCGCGCGAAAATATCCGCTACGCTGCATTGCTCGCGACGCTCAATGTAGCGATCCATATCGATGCTCGCCGCGCCGCACGTACGCGCCAACCGACGCGCCGTGCTGGTCTTGCCGGCGCCCATGAATCCCACGAAGAACACCGATTCACGCAGCTCATATTTCGGGGGTAGATACGTCATTAGCGCGCCGCCCGTCTCAATCGGTCGGCATACGCGGCAACCGATGCACAAATGTCGGTCATATTCGCATTGCCAAACTGCTTGAGATACGCATTGGCAAGAACAAACGCTACTTCAGCCTCGGCAACCACTGCAGCGCCTGGAACAACGCATACGGGCGCACCCGCACATTTCGCCTGTTCAAGCTGAAGCGTGTCAAGGTTGACCGATTCTTTGCCCACGCCCGTTGGCGCGCCAGGGGCCAGGGAAACGGAAATCAGCAACGGCTCGCCCGAAGTCAAGCCGTCTTCAATACCGCCCGCATAATTCGACGCACGGGAAAAACCCTGGGAAGGACTCACCAGCACGGCATCGTGGCACGCAGGGCCTTCGCTTTCCGCCAAGGCGCTGCCATGCCCAAACTCAACTGCCACCACCTGGGGCAACGAGAAAAGTGCCGCTGCAAGCTGAGCATTCAATCGTTGGCGACGCTGCGCGAAGCAACCCAAACCAGGCAAAAGCCCTGTGGCAACAATCTGAAACGTTCCACCCAGCGTTTTGCCCGCGCTGCGAGCGCATTCTATACACGCAACCATTTCATCGGAAGAGCGCTGGTCAGGGCAACGAACAGCGGAAAACTCGGTATCAAGCGCAGAGAAGTCATGGGAATACGAGCGTATTGCTTCATCCGACAGGGCGGCAGAACCAATGCGCGATACGAAAGAGACAACTTCCACGCCCAGTTGCGCCAAAAACTCACGAGCAACCGAAGCCGCAACAACGCATGCCGCCTGATCAGGCGCATCCAAACGATCCGCCACCGCCGTCACCGAATCGGCAGCCGTTTTAAGGACAGCGGCTAAATCTCCCCGTCCCGGACGTGGAACCGCTGACTGTACCACCGAGAAAGGCGCAGCGTTCAAGGCGCGCGAGCCATCGGCACCTTCGGAAAAACACTGCCCCTCGTCTGCGGAAGAATCAGCATCGCCGTATATCAAAAAAGCAATCGGCGCGCCGGTGGTGTTACCATCCTGCACGCCGCTTTCAATTTCAACATAACGCAGTTCGCTTGCGGGCACCTTATAACCCATCAAACAGCGGCGCAAATCGCTTTCGACCTGCTCATTGACAAGGCGCAATCCTGCAGGCACGTCTTGAACCACGGCCACCAAGGCCTGGCCCCGCGCATCTCCTGCTGTTGTGTAATCCATAAAACTGCACCTTCCCTTTTGCTCGCACTGTATTGTAACCCAGCGAATGCGCCCACACGGGCTTAAGGGAAAAAATGCAAAAGCGAAACATTCTGCGGTGCGTAAGCGCACGGGCGTACTTACGCGCTACAGCGTTTGCGCCGCTTCGTAGAGTGCGCTCATCAAACGTTCAAGCTTTACGGCGTTCGCGTCGCCTTCTTCGATGTATGCCAACACCGAAACGATGTAGGTATGCCCGCCTGCTTCGATCACACCGGAATCGCACATCGCATTCAAATACGACTGGTAGCCAGCATATTCGCTTGCGAAATCCGAACCTGCATAGCGCAGATATTGATCCACGTTTGCACGCGAGCAGGGAAGAAAACGTTACGGCGATTTCTTGCGAATTCGTACCAAGCGTTTGATAAAATGCCTGTTGGGAAGTGCTTTTCTCCTGAGGTGAGGTGTCTTCTGCGACGAATGTAACAGAGCAGGAAGTACCGCAATCGTCGGCGGCCGAAGTATCGGAAGGGCATTCTGAGCCCTGCGTGCACAGGAAAACAGCGAGCGCTAAACCCGCCACCAACAAGAACGGAATATGCACGCATTCCACCTTGAGAACAAACCGAGCGGTATCGACAACGCTACGACCTGCGTAAATGCGACAGAAACCTCTATTCAGGACGCATTGAGCCCAAAAGCGCGCGCTCAACGCGCCGCAGCACAACCGTATGGCGCAGATCCTTTTCCACAAGCGGCTCCACTAAATACGCCGCAACGCCCACGCAGTGCGCGCCGCAGATATCGGTCAAAAGCTGATCGCCAATTGCAAGCGTCAGTCCCAAAGAATGCCCTGTACGATGCCGCGCCAACGCATACGCATACGGCAGCGGCTTCATAGCCTTCGCAATAATAGGAAGACCCAGATCGGAAGCAAAATCATAGACATCATCGTGCCAATTGTTGGAGAAAAGCCAAACCGTCACCCCAGCAGCTGCAACGGCGCGAAACCACTCCTGGACGTCAGACGGCACGCAGCCATCTTCGCGCGATCGTACCGTATTATCAACGTCAACCAAGACGCACGTAAAACCGAGCGCGACAATGTCGCGCTCGATGTCAATATCCGTTATGCGTTTGAAGTACCGTTCCGGTTTGAAGAAAGCCATACGTACCGCACTCGTTTACTATTGCAAAATCGCAGGTGAAAGACGTATTAGCTAAACACAGCCGCGTTATGCTCGTCATTTGTTTCGCTGAAGTAATACTTCATTTCGCCATTTTCTTCCCTGAAGTAGAAGTAGTAATACGAAGATTCCTCGGGGGAGCAAACCGCCTGCAGCGCGGCAAGACTCGGGCAGCAAATCGGCGTGGGCGGCAGTCCGTTATTCGTATACGTGCTGTACGGAGTCTCGGCATGAACTTCTTCCGCCGTGGGGTCGTGACCAACTTCATACGCGGTCGTTGCATCAGACTGAAGCGCCATGTTGATGTCCAGACGGTTGTAGAAAACAGAGGCAACCATGCCACGCGTGGATTCCGTTGACTCCTTCTCTACAATGGAAGCAAGGTTAACGATGTCGTAGACCGATAAGCCCTTATTCGTGGGATAGCCCGTATCAAGCGTTGCAAATTCAACTTTGAACTGATCCAACATCATGCGAACGATAGAATCTGCCGTGGCGCTCTCGTCAATGCTGTACGTCTTGGGGAACAAGAAGCCTTCCAACGACTTGCTGCCGGCACCGCTCAAGAACGAATAATCGGATGCATAGATGCTTGCATCCGATGCCGCCGCGGTGAAGTCATCAGCGGTAATGCGGCCACTTGTCACTTCTTCCACGCGCGAAGCGATTTGCTTGAGCGTATAGCCTTCAGGAATGGTAAGCTTCGTGCCCGACATGCCCGGACCAGCTTGCAGTATTTTGATGATGTCATCGTTTTGCAAGCCACCCTGAATAGTATACGTGCCCGGCTTCAGTGACGTATCGGCGCCCAAAGCGGTAACACGCTTCACGAATTCTTTCGAGTCGCTAATAAGGCCCGCATCTTTCAACGTGGAAGCAATAGTGGATGCCCCTGCTCCATCGGGGACAACAACCGTTGCCGTCTCGCTGGACGACAGCAAGTTAGCATCATTCGAGCAGCCCTTGAACAGCGTCAAGGCACCAAAAATAAGACCGCCCGCAACAATCAGAGCAAGAACAATGCCAAAGACCATCGGCGCTTTGCTCTTTTTAGGCTGAATGGCGGACACATCGTACGTACGAAACATCTTCTCGCCGCGCGCATGGGCAGCGCGGGCGGCATGGTTAGGGTGGGTTGAATAGGTCGTGCGCCTATTGTTCATGAAATATTATCCTTCCGAAGGGGAACAACGAGAATCAAGCCATGCTTGCAAAAACAGGCTGGACGCAATCATATCCACTTTTCCGCGCATTTCCTTTTCGGAGTAGCCCTTTTCACGCAAACTACGTTTCGCCTGCGAAGAACTCAGACGCTCATCGGTAAATTCAACGGGAAGGCCGCTCTGTTTGCTCACCTGGCTGGCAAATTCCCGAATGAAACCCGCCTGTGGCCCTTCTTCCCCCGCCATGGTATACGGAAGACCGCACAGCAAAAGCTCCGGCTCCCAATCCTCCAACAGGCGGCGAAACGATTTCGCATTCGAACGCACCTCATCGGAAGGAAGCACGCATACCGGCGTGGCAACGCGCTCGGCCGGATCGCATACGGCAACGCCCACGCGCACCGTACCAATGTCAAGGGAAAGAACTCTCATTTCTTTTCCTCTTCCGAATCTTGTTTTGGACTGCTTTCCGAATCAGAATCGGAAACCTCAATGGTAGGAAGCTGATCCGAACGCAAACGTCTCACAAACGGCAGCTCAATCTTCGGCAAAACCACACCCGAACCATCGGCGCTAATGGGGTCAAGGCGACCCGTGCGCTCCATGCGTTCCTGCTCGATAAGCTGGTGCTCTTTATCGTAATCAGCAGGCGAAAGAGCGTCAGCCATGGGGTTAACGCTGCCGTCATCCGAAGGAGTGCCTTGGAAGAAAACGCCGTCGTAGGCAACAAGCTGCCTGCCGGTGCTCTTCTCGAAGTAATACACGAAAAGCGATTTCATGATAGCAACCGCCGGAATAGCCAAAAGCATGCCCACGATCGAGCCGCCCATGCCGCCCATGGCACCACCTAAAGACGAGCCCACTACTAAAATGATGAGCGTCAGAATGGGGTGGATATCCACCGAATTCCTCATGAGCTTAGGAGACACAAACGTGTACACGAACTGCTGGATGGCAATCATGCCAATAATGATAATCAGAGCAGTCATAGGCGAAACAACCAGGCCGACAATGCTGACGACCACAATCGCAATCCATTGACCGATAACAGGCACAATGTTGAAGATGGCAGCAATGCCCGCCAACGCCAACGCACTGGGCAAATCCAGCACCAGATAGAGCACGGCGCACCCTGCACCGATGAACAGGCATTGCAGAATCGTCGCTTTAATAAAACCGCCCACCACGCGCGTAACCGTAATGGTGAATAGATCGTAGCCTTCACGATGATTCGGACCCACTAAACGACGCGCCTCACGGTCGATAGCAGGCAGCTCCATGAGAATCCAAAACGCAATAACGACAGCAAAACAGATTGCGATTATGCCGTTGACCAGGCTTGATCCAATCGAAACAATGCCCGTTGCCCCACCTTCGAACAAGCTTGTTACCGCGCCGGCAATCGTGGCTGCAGCATCGGAAAGCCATGTTTTCAGTGTGTCATCTTCAAAGAAATGGCCGAACGTATCATATATCGAATTTGCCCAGCCCATGAAGTTGCTTGCATAAACCGGCATGCTCTTGATAAGCTCGGTGAACTGAGCGTTCAGACCTAAAGCAGGCGAGAACATGAGCAGCGCCAAAGCCGCCAGAAAGACAACCATGATCACGTAAGCAATCGTCGTTCCCAAAGGACGCGACAAGCCTTTCGACTCAAACCAATCAACAAGACCCATCAAACAGAAAACGAAGAGCAGCGACCAAAGAATGACGCTGACAGGAAACGACATTACGTTAAGAAAATAGATGACAGCCGCCAAAAGCAGCAAAACGCCAACCGTTGTCCAAATGTTCAAAAAACGGCTGCGCGCACAAACGGCAGCCTCTTCTGGTGTTAAATTGTGCCTATCCACGTGAGTCATTGCTGTATCGTTTCCCGATTATGCTGGGTTCTTATTCTTGATTACTGCTATTTCTCGGCAGGAGTATACGTAAAGTAATCGTCGCCGTTTTCCTGGGCGGCAACGCTGTCGGATGCCTCTTGGGCAGCAGCGCTCGAAGCAGCCTTTGCCTCTTCAGGAGATTCCACGACCTCGAAAGAAGCCTCGGGGACAACATCACTCGTTACGTCTGCCGCAGGCGCCGCAACGTCTTCCACGGAGAACGGCGAAACCGCAGCAGCTGCTTCAGGAGCGACCGTCGAAGCGGCACCCGAAAACCCTTCCTTTACTTCTGACGCAACTGCGCTGTTTGCTGAAGGAAGCGGCTGAGTTTTCTTATCCTCGGACTTATTCCCCAAAGCAATGGATTCATCGCTTGCCTTGCGCGGCTTGAAAACGCCGCGCACTTTCTCGGAAGCAGAATTCACCAGCTTCATGGGAGCGTTCGCGGCGGTATCCATGGCATCGACCGCAGAAGAAACGCCTTCGGTGATGTCGGTAACGTTTTCCAGGATTTGATCGACGCGCATAATCTCAAGATTTGCTGCATCAACCGTCAACGACACGCGCTCCACCAGGGGATCAACGCGCGCAACAACGGGTTCAAGGGAAGCCGTAATCGTCTCTACATGAGCAAGCGTGGGATCGACCTGCCTTTTAAGGTCAACCACCGTCTTTCGCGTTGTTTTCAAAAACCGAACAAGCTCAATGAGAAACCAAATCAGAGCTAAGCCCACCAGGACATACACTACGGG
>CAKTXN010000058.1 GCA_934630905.1 uncultured Eggerthellaceae bacterium | reverse complement strand
GGTTAACAGCTATCAGGAAGATGCCGACTATCATAATCAGCGCGCCGACCCACTGAATCGCGGACAACGGCGGGTAATCTGCCGCCATTCCCCCAATGTTCAACGCGCCCAGAATCACCCAGATAAAGAACGGTCCCCAGAACGCATACATGCCGTTGCACGCCATGCCCAGCGCCGCACCGCACATGGAGTTGCCTTTGTACCAAAAACTGAAAGCCGGCATGGCAAAAAAGCCCGAAATAAGGAACACGAGCATTGCCGGGCTGGTCAAAGCAGCGCTTGCAATTGAGCCAAGCATTTCAATGCCACCGCCAATAACAGCCAAAATCGGGAATACGATGAACAGCTCCAAAACGCCAGCCGTCACTTGACGAATGGCAATGCCAATGCGGTAGTCAATCAAAACGGTGCCAAAGCCCGCAACGCAGCCTTCGAAACCCCATCCGAACGCCGCAAGGAACGCAAAGAAGCAGCTCACTAGCGCCTCGGGGCCAATCGCACTCAAGCTTGCGCCGCCAATTGCCGCCGCCGCAAACAAACATACGATGATGCCAGCCACCATGTGCGCCGAAAGCTTCTGCTTAAAGAAGATGCGTCCCAAAATTGCACCAATCGCGCAGTTCAACGCAGCAATGGGTACGATTACGCCCGGGTTTCCGCTTGCCGTTGCGGAGTTCAGGCCAATGATATACGCAATCGTCGCAAAAGGTCCGCCAATCGCGGCGCAAATCATCATGACAACGCCCGGCTTGCTGCGAAGCGTCTTGGCGAAGTCGCCCAGCTGGTGGTTTTTCGCGCATACGGCAAGCGACCATATCCCGCTTACGGTGTCATTGAGGCCGGCGGCAAGCGCAGCCAGAACGAACGTGATGGTGAAAGCGGACAGCGCGGCGTTGCCGTTCCCCCACTCTCCCCCGGCAAACCACTCGCCCCACACGCCTTGCGTTTCGGCAAGGGTCAAAAAGCCCGTGTAAAGGCCGTAGCAAATGCCCGATGCCACAGCAAACGCAATTCCGCGCGCAAAATACTTGCGACGTCGTTCTTCACGCAGTTCAGCGATTTGCTTATCCACCGTGATAAGTCCTTCCTGTGCGGTCTATGCGCCTGCGCGCCCTTCGCTTCGTGCTCTTGCCTCTTTCAGGCATAAAGTTCGTGCCGTTTTGCCCTCAACAGTGCTCGATATGTCCTATTTTCCCTGCTCGTAAAGCGCAAGCGCCTTTGCGGAGTATCGCTTCGCATACTGGTAGTAGATCTCAAGCCATTCGCCCACGCAGTCGCCTTCGGATTCCTTTTGCAGCGCCCACACATACCAGCACCAACCCGCCAGCGCAACGTAAGCATAATTGTGGCGCAGCTCTTCAACGGAAGGCGTGCGACCGAAGTAGTACGATAACGCTTCATCGGCCTCGTCTTCATCGAGCATGCACGTCACCACAAACGTACCGTAATCGCTTGCGTAATCGGACATGCCGGCATATTCCCAATCGATAAGATTGAGCTTGCCATTGCTATCGCGAAGAAGGTTCAAGTTGAAAAAGTCATTGTGCGTCAGGCATTTTTCAGCGCCATCGGCCTCGGCGAACGCTTTGAGTCGTTCAGCGTCGCGGGCCATTGATTCATAATCGTCGATCTCGATGGGCCCTTTTTCCAAAAGCAGCGCTTCGTATTTCTTGCCTTCCGCCAGATAATCGAATTTGCGATTGAGCGTGACATCTTCAGCATGAAGGGCACGTGCCATTTGTGCGGCCTCTTTTACCTGGTCAGGGTCGTGCGGATCAAGCAATGCCGCATTGGGAATGAAATGCGAAATCTTCCAGCCTTCGTTGGGATTCTCAAAAATGAACGTGTTGTCAATGCCAATGCGTTTCGCCAGTTGTTGCGCGGCGACTTCGGCCTGGCGATCGATCATTTTCTCGGTGCCAATGCCCGGATGACGGTAGACGTATTCGCCCGAATTCGTGGCGAAGTGGCAGCTCAGGTTCGTAAGGCCCTGCGTAAGCGGATAAACATCGTGGATTTCGGTTTTCGTGCACCCCAGTACGGAAACAATGTTGTCGAAGATGGCGGACTCAATGTTTTCAAGGAACAGGGGGTCGAATTCGCGCAGCTCATCCAGGGAATCGAACTCGAAAATGGTGCCCGTTTCGCAGCGGTTGATTACCATTTCCAGCTCGTCAATATGGTCAAGATAGATGGTCTCCCAAAGCTTGTATGCCGTGGCTGGATAATCGTATTCTGCTTCGAGGATTTCCACGAAACGCCGGGAAAATGCGCGATCGAAATACGCATGGCCAATCATGTACCAAGCGTCGCTTCCGCCGATTTCAACCGACGTGATCAGGTCGTCATCATTGGTCTGAATACACCACTCTTTCGTGGGGCCGCAGGACAACTCGGCAGAGTAGCATGCTTTCCATTCGTACGGCGAGAAAGGATTCGCGGTGAAGTAATTGTCGGAAGAGCAAATGTAGCTGTTGCCAAGCGATTTGCGCACCGCCATGAGCGTGGAATTGTTGTTACGCGACGCGTATTCGTGATTGACCACGACTTTCACGCCGAATTTTTCCTCCAGATAGAAGAAGAGCTCCTTTTTGTAGCCAACGACAACAATAATTTCGTTGATGCCTGCTTCTTGAAGCTGACGAATCTGTCGTTCAATCATGATTTCGCCGCGCACGTTCAGCAGGCCCTTCGGTGTTTCGTAGGAAAGCGGTGCAAAACGTGACGAGAATCCGGCAGCCATAATAATGGCGTTTTCTACGCGATGCGGCGCAAGGGCCTCCCTGCCGTGGGAAGTAATGCGGCCGTCGTCAACAAGGCCTCGCTCCTTTAAACGCTGATAGGCGCCCTCTATATCGGACGCGGAACAATCGAGCTTGTCTGCTAACGTGTTTATAGCTACGTTCTTGTTCTTGTAACAAGACACAAGGACGCTGAATTCATGCTTATTGAGTTCCAAACCCCCCCCGTCTCCTGAAATTCTTTAAGCTTATTTTCAGGTTACTTTAAGCTTTTGTTCATGATAGTGCAAGAATCAAGGGATTATGAACACATATTATACGCGGACGGGCGCTATTCGCCCGATTTGTCCTTTGCCTGATCTTTCTGCTTTCGCGTGTAAAATGGTTTCATGAACACGTAAAACGTGACGCCAAGCGCTATAAGCAGTGCAATAGCCAGAGGAATTACCGCACTTGAGCGGCCTTCAAGCAGCCCGAGCTGCATCAGCAGCGTAAATGCCGCACATTCAAGCTCGGTCCACGTGCAGCCACGGGCACTGGCCTTGTACCACGCTTGTTCATCGCCCGGCTGCAACGTTCCGGGGCGATTCCAGTATTTTGGGTCAACTTTGCGAACTATCAGGCTTACCGCGGCGTTTACTATCAGGATGATGATAGGCAGCGCAAGAAGACTGGTGGGCGAACCCCATCCATTGGGAATGCCATTGATGTCGAAATGCGTGGGGATGGTGTCGGGCAGCTGAGGGATGCGCACAACGGTAATCGCAAGCGATGCAACTGCGCATATCCACGCCAAGGCTTCGGTGATGCGAGCGTCGCGCGGCAACCAACTGCTGTTTTTCATGGCCTTCCCTTCTGCTGGCGCGGGTCTTCTGCGGACCTTTTTCTTTTTTTGTTGATATTGGATTATGCGTTTATTCAGGCATTGCCTGGGCGGGGGCAATGCGTTTTTAGTGTAACTAAATAATTATAGCGTGAAGTTGCGATTAGCCTTTCGTATCCGCTATAACATAATTGATAATACAATTTGCGGTGTAACAATAATGCAATGACCTCAAGGAGAAACGCATGAGCGGACTTGTTGAGCACGAGTTCAACACAGGTGAAGGGATTGTTCATTATTGGACGAGCCGCTGCGGCTCGGTGCTGATGCGGAGTGCGCCATGGTTGGTATTCCTGCCAGGGCTTACCGCAGATCACACGCTTTTCGATGAGCAAATTGACCACTTTGCAGGTAAATGCAAAGTGTTTGTTTGGGATGCTCCTGCACACGGGCTTTCGCGCCCCTACCCGCTTGATTTCAGCATGGATGATTACGCGCGCATCCTTCATGCAATTCTGCAAACCGAAGACATTCAGTGTCCCGTTCTTGTTGGACAGTCGTTGGGCGGGTATGTTGCCCAGGCGTATATGGACCTGTTCCCCGATTGCGTTTCTGGCTTCATCTCCCTTGACTCGGCGCCGCTCAAGAAAAAATATTATCCGAAATGGGAAGTTGCCGCGCTGCGCCACACCAAGGGTATGTACCTTGCCATTCCCTGGAGTTTGTTTTTGCGCTGGGGACCTGCGGGAACGGCGCAAACGCAGCACGGACGGGCGAATATGCGCGCCATGATGGAACAATACGATAAGCGCTCTTACTGCGAACTTGCCGGTCACGGGTACACCATGTTGGCAGACGCTATCGATGCGAACAGAGCCTACGACATTCCTTGTCCGGCGTTGTTGTTGTGCGGAGAAAAAGACCAAGCGGGCGATGTGCGGCCGTTCAATAGGAAGTGGACGGCAGACGAAAACATTCCGCTTGTTTGGGTCCCCGGTGCAGGACATAACTCGAATGTGGATAATCCTGTGTTCGTCAATGACCAGATAGAGCGCTTTGTAGCGGAACTCGGGTAGGATTCTTGCGTTATTACGCAGTTGTCTGTCCAAGCCGCTCGCGTTAAGCTGCCCGCCGCCACGTTTTGGCCGTTGTGTGCCACTCAGCAACGGGCCCTTCCCTTCCGCTCCCTTCCCTTCAGCTTTTCCCACGCGAGCTCTTGCCAAAAAGAAAAGCGAATGCGCTGGCACCCGCTTTTCTCTCAAACCTTTTGTGACGTGCTTCGTTTTCCGCTGCGCTATGAGCGTAGGTAGCTCCTTTGAATGGCGAAGGCGTCGCTTGCATCAAGCATAAAGTCATTGTTCAAGTTTGCAGCAAGCCAGCCGCCCATCGAAATTTTGGAGTAATCAGTGAAACGGTTGCAGGCAATGTCGTAGGCAAGCTGCGCATCTACAATGTTAACGCGACCGTTCGCATTCACATCGCCGCGCTTTGGCATAACGGGATCGTTTCGTGTTGCAGTAACGCTCGAGAACGATGCGTCGACTATCTGCTTGGCGTCATTTGCGTCAACAAGCGTTTCGTAGCACCAATCCGTCATGACAAGGGGCTGTCCGAACAGCGTGGGCACGGTTCCGTCCTTCACAGTAGACAAGTATCTGACCAGCACTTTCCCGTTTGCATACTCATCATCGCCCACAGAATATATGAGCACGTACGAGCTTACCGCAATGGGGTACATCTGCTCGCCAATGCATGCGACAACATGAGACGTTGGCCCATCGACAAGGGCAGTTACCGTATTGCCCGAAATCTGGACTTGCGACGGATCGGTGTTCACCAGGTACGGGTAAACGCGGGCGCTAAACGCGCGCGGCCAGGTCTCTTCGAATGACACGTTATCAGCGGTTACATAGGGAATTTGTGCGCTTGCGCCAGCTGTCTCCAGTCCCAGGTTGTCGGGGAATTCGAAAGACTTGGGAAAACGCGCGAACTGCGAATAATCAACCGTGAGTCGATACGGCTCGGTGTAAGTGCTGCCGGAACCGGATACCGAAGTCGTTTGCGTGTTTGTGCCGAACTCCTGCACCCAGTAGTCAACGCCGTTAAATGTTATATGGCCGATGCCAACCGAAGTAAAGCTGCTGTTAAGCATGTTGCGGCGATGCCCCTGGCCGTAATAGTTTTCATTGTCTTCGCGCCAGCCAACGAAGGCATCCCAAGCGCTGCCATAACCTGCAGCAATGTTTTCACCCGAAGCACTGATGCCATTGTACGTTGCGGTGAAGCAATCCGAACCATCAGGACGTTCGTGGGCGAAGTTCACGGCAATCTCGGCCGCGCGCATCTGAGCTATTTTCTCCAAGTTCTTGTCGTAGGCAAGCGCAGAGAGTCCCGGCACATCTACTCTGCCGCCGCTGGTGTTTTTATACCAGGCATCACTTCCCGTGCGGAAATCGTTGATCATGGCAAGCATGGAACGAGAATCTTGCTCATAATAAGTCACATCGTACTCGATGGTTACCAAAGTAGCATTGTTTTTATAGCTTCCATCAGGTATTTTAGTGAATGGTCCATTTATGGTCACATCTTTGGGGAAAGCGTTCGTGCCAATGGATTCCACCGATTCAGGAATGTCAACATTTGAAATCTTGGTGCTGTAGAAAGCGCTATCTCCAATGTTCGTAAGGCCATCGGGCAGCGTGACAGAAGTAAGACCCGAACCGTAGAATGCGGTACGCTGAATGCTCTTCACCGATTGCGGAATGGTTATCGCGGTAAGCGATTCGCAGTTGGTGAACATGCCGTCCTCGATAGTCTCAAGACCTTCCGACAGCTCAACAGAAGTCAGGTTGGGGTTGTACGCGAACATGTTGTTGCAAAGAGCGTCGGTCGATCCCTTGTAGCCGCTTCCCAGTTTCGCATGCGTCATGGATTTGCAAGCCTGGAAAGCGCTGCGTCCGATTTCGGTTACGCTGTCGGGAATGTCAACGGAAGTCAAGCCGGACAGGTTGAACGCGCCTGCGCCAATACTCTTCAGGCCGTCAGGAAACACGACTTGCGTGATGCCGGTCATGGCTTCACATGCGCAATCATCGATTGCGGTTACCGTGGAGGGAAGGGTGAGCGTGCCCGTGAACTGGTCGGATATGCGAATGAGACGCGTCATGTCTCCGTTGTACAGTGCGTTATCGATCTTCGTGAAATACGGATTGCTTGGCGAGAACGTTACGTAGGCAAGGTCGATGCCACGAAACATGGTGGAATCAATGCTGCTAACCGTAGAAGGAATGTAGAGCGAAGGCAGCGCCCAGGTATTCTTGAAGACTTGAGCGCCAATTGACTCAAGTCCTTCGTTCAGGTTGACGGTTCTCAGTTTATTGCAACCTGCAAAAACAAGTTGACCGATATGTTTTACGGAAGAAGGCAGCGTGATGGACGTGATGGACGTGCCCGCGAAAACAGCGGAGTCCAGTGTTGCGATGCCCTGCCCCACCACGATGTTTGTAATTGACGAGCGGTAAGAGTACCAACCGGGAACGGGTTGCGAGAAGCCCCACCACGAGTCAGTCTCTCCATAGTAACCCGTGGAGCCCGTGCCCGAAAGCGTTAGGGTACCCGCTCCATCGTAGGTCCAGGAGATATTCTTGCCATCGCCGCCGTTGTCCGTGGTGCCGCAGTAGCCGCTGTCTACTTGCGCACCATCGCTTAAGGTGCTAGTAAGGGCAAACGTGCTTGCACCGTTTTCGACGGGCGCTTCGCTTGCGGATGCCGCCTCAGGTGCGGCGCTATCACCGTTTGCGGATGCTTCCGCACTGGGTTCAAGCAGTTCATCACGCCCTGTCGCAGTGCCATCCGTTTCGGCGGCATTGCTGTCGGAGGAGCTGTCCTCCCCTTTTGCGGCTGCAACATCGTCAGAGGCTACCGTTGCCGCTTGACCCACTGCAGGGCTGCTGCCATAGCCGGACTCCGCCTCTTGGGCGGTATCGGCCAATGATGTTACCGGCAAAAGACCGCACGCAAGCACCACGGAAAGCGCGGCGCTTGCCACTTTACGTAGGACAGTTCTTTTCATGCTGGTTGAATCTCCCATCGAACAGGCTGGACTGCAAAAAGTCGCGCAAGATGATAGGTTTTGTATCATATTACGCCGTTAATCGGGGTGATTGTAGCACTAACCTCTTGATTGATATTCTATTGTTCCTACTGAGCTCCTACTTTTTTGCGCATTGTTTCCTAGAATTAACGGGGAGTTGACATTGCGGACAGACATGGTGCAAATTCGATATTACGCAAGGGAAATCATAAGGCTACCGTGCGTTCTTTCAGTGGGTAACGCTTATTCCTACCAGGCGCAATCTGCGCTCGATTCGAAATTGTGCTCGCTTTTATACTCAACTGTCACCTAAAGGTTAATTTTGCATTCAAGAGCTATGGTATGTTATGTGGAGTCATTTTCTACGATTGGATAGCTCATGAAAAAAGAGAAGTCGAAACTCGTTTCTGCTGATACTGCCGAAGGTGCCGCTGCAGACACCGCCGCAGATGCCCGCAGCGCAAACATCTTCCGCAAGGAAGTGCAGGGCAACTTGGCACGCTATCGCAAGATTCTGCATTTCACCAGCTCAACAACGAAGGCTGCGGCCATTATGCTGGTGTGCGCCATTATTTCCGTTGCGGTTGCGAACTCAGGTGCCTATGCGCCGTTCCTTGAGTTCTGGGAAACGGAGTTTGGTTTCGTTTTAGGCAGCGGACACGCTTCTCTGTCGTTCGCCGAAATCATCAACGATGTATTCATGGCCATCTTCTTCTTGCTTGTTGGCCTGGAAATCAAATACGAGATGACCGTGGGTGAACTCACGAACATTCGTCAAGCGCTGCTTCCTATTTTGGCTGCTTGCGGCGGTGTTTTAGCTCCTATTGCCATTTACAGCATCTTCAACATCACGAACCCCGACACCGCACACGGTTGGGGTGTTCCTACCGCAACCGACATCGGCTTTGCGCTGGGTATTATGGCGCTTCTGGGTAATCGCGTACCTAACGGCGTGCGCGTTTTTCTGAGCACGCTCGCAGTTGCCGATGACATTATTGCCATTATCGTCATCGCGGTGTTCTACGGACACACGCCTTCGTTTTTCTGGCTGGGCATGGCGGCGCTCGTGCTGCTGATGCTCATTGCGCTGAACCGCAAGCATGTGTACTCGCTTCTTCCCTATCTGCTGTTAGGTGTTGTGCTGTGGTTCTGCGTGTTCCAGTCGGGCGTCCATGCCACCATCGCGGGCGTTTTGCTGGCGTTCACTATTCCTTCTGGTTCGCGTGTGAACTTGAAGAACTTTGCGCAGTGGTCAGGCGATCACGTGGCGAAGGCAAGCGAGCAGTTTGACGAGAACGAACCGGTCCTGGGTCAAAAAGAGTACTTGAGCACGGTTGGCAGCCTAAGCACCGTGGCGCGCGAGGTTATCCCGCCGGCAACGCGTTTGGAAAAACGCCTGTTCCCGTGGGTGTATTTCATGATTTTGCCGCTGTTTGCCCTTACGAATGCCGATGTATGCCTGCAGGGCACCAATATCATGCAGACCATCACGAGCCCTGTGTTCTTGGGTATCTTCTTTGGTCTGCTTCTGGGCAAGCCCATTGGCATTATGCTCATGAGTTTCATTGTGGTCAAAACGAAGCTTGCTTCCCTGCCTGAAAACGTTACGTGGCTGCATATGTTGGGCGCCAGCATTCTGGGCGGCGTGGGCTTTACCATGGCAATTTTCGTTGCAAACCTGGCGTTTGCGGATGATGTGCTGGTAACCGCTGCGAAGCTGGGAATTCTTCTGGCTTCTGCGTGCGCGGGCATTATCGGTTTTGCGTTCCTTATGACTGAAGCGAAGCGCGCAAAATCTGCGGGCGTTGCATATCTTGCTGTTGCTGGCCATCAGGATAACTTGCAGACAGCCGATATCGAGGCTGCTGCGAAATCGCGCGAACTTCTGGATTCGATTGAAAGTCCGTTGATTCGCGCAGAGATTGATGCCCGCATCGAGCAGGGTGATCTTACGGCCGAAGTCGTTATTGACCTGGGTGAAAACAACTGCCGCTCTGATGAAGCTGCGTTGCGTGAACGCGAAGGAGACTGACGCTGATTGAAGGGCGATGCATGTTTGTTTGGCCCTGCCGCGCTTTAAGTGTTGTGTTCTGAAGGTTGTTCGCAAAGGGTCGGGGCGTTGGTTTAGCGTTCCGACCCTTTGTTTTCGCCGCAGTGGAAATGATCTGGAGACGGTGAATCGATAAAACTGCTCCGTCCGTATAAATGTCTTGCGGTTTTGTCGTGTAAAAAGGTAGAATGTATATCATTTGCAAATAGATTCAAAAGGGACCTGGTAGTGGAAACCAACGCCAAGAAAAACGACAACGCGGTATCGCTCGCGCTCTCGCTTTCGAGCGAAGTACGCGATTGCCTTAAAGCGTGTCGTATGATTTTCCCTCAGGTTCGCCTGGTCGATCATGATTGTAATGCGTCTTATTTCGTGGATGAGCAGGGAAACCTTTCTCAAAGCAAAGGACTGTGCTTTGAGTTTTGGGGGCGCGTTGAGCCGTGCCCTAACTGTATCTGCAATAAGGCGCTTGAGGTGCCAAATACCGTGCAGAAGATTGAACCGCGCGATAATAAGTTCTACCTGATTATTGCCAAGCGGTTTGAAAACGCAGGCCAGCATTGCGTTATTGAGATGCTTGACACGATTGACGAGGAAGAAATCGAAAAAGTTCGCACAGACACTTCCTTGCTTGATGCGATTCGATCGGCAAATGCTGCTTTATATAGCGAGTTGTACCGCGACGTTCAGCTGGGCATTTACAATCGCCGCTTCTTTGAAGAGCGTTTTGACTCTCTTGAGAACGTGACGGCCATTGCTATGATTGACATCGATGGCTTTAAGGAAGTAAACGACACCATGGGCCATCATGCAGGCGATGTCATACTGCGCGCGGTGGTTGAGGCTACCAAGAAAAGCATACGTGAGACCGACTTCTTTATCCGCCTCGGCGGCGACGAGGGGTTGATTGCGTTTGTGGGCATGAAGCGCGAGTCGTTCGCGGGCTGCTTGGAAAAGATCCGTCAAACAGTAAATGACCTGGTAGTTCCCGAATTCCCAACCATTAAACTGGCTGTGAGCATCGGTGGCTACTTCAGCGGATCCATCACCCGCGATGATGTTCTTATTGCTGATGCCGAAATGTATCGAGCGAAAAGGATTGGCAACAGCATCTCGGTGGAGTACGACGACTAGGGCTTTATTGTTCTCGATTCCTCGTTTCATTCTTTGAGCTTTCAGTGGACCTGCTGCCAATTCAGCTTGCATTCCGTAAATGGAACAAACCTCCGCCCCCTTGTATATTAAGTAGTGCCACCTCGTACGCAGTGGCCACGTCCTTTACCCGTCGGGACGAATATGGGATAAAGGACGCGCAATGGGCGGAGTGCGCACGCCGCCCCCAGGAGAAAGTCCTGTGGAACAGGCTCACGCCTCCGGCCCGCGACTGAATGCGAATAAGGCTATGGAAGATTGCCTGTATCGCCTTGTCCATAAAGCTGGTTTCAATTTGGTTCCCAAGCGGGCATAATTTGGTA
>CAKTXN010000057.1 GCA_934630905.1 uncultured Eggerthellaceae bacterium | reverse complement strand
CCATAGTGGTCACCGCCAAGCTCAACGGTCTCAACCAGCGCGCCTACGTGGAATGGCTGCTCGACGAGATGCCAAACGACGCGCACCTTCGTGAACCGGGCCGCATAGACCGCTACCTCCCTTGGTCGGTCATGGTTCGTCTACCTGTTCCGCGTGCGCCAGGCGGAGGACAGATGGCCGAAAACCGCAAGGGTGGTCCGCCATTTGCTTATGGCCGATGCGACCTACCGCACGTAGATGGGCATATGGGACCACCATACTTCTAGACTGTTAGAAAAAATTTTTTATCTTCTATATACCCCCAGGGGGTATATAATGCTCATTGAAAAATAAACAAAATCCAGTGATGCTTGTGTTTCAAAGGATGCTGGAATCTTGTGAGCACGCAGAAGGGAAGAGCCTTATGGAAGAGTGTTGTTGCAAAAAGAAGAACACGCCGCGCGATAAGCGGATGATAATCGACATCCAGAAACGTCTCAATCGAGCAATCGGCCAGGTTAACGGCGTAAAAAGCATGATTGACGAGAATCGTTACTGCGGCGATGTGCTGGTGCAACTTGCTGCAGCGGAAAGCGCGCTGCATAAAGTGAGCGAAATTGTGCTGAAAAATCACTTGGAAACATGTGTGGTAGAGCAAATCCAGCAGGGCAACACCGAGATAATCGATGAAGCAATGCAGCTTATCAAGAAGTTTGGGGGCCGCTAGATGAAGTGCACGTTTGATATTACGGGCATGACGTGCTCGGCGTGCCAAGCACGCGTTGAGCAAGCAGCGGCAAGCGTTTCAGGTGTTGAAAAAGCTGTAGTGAATTTGCTCAAAAATACACTCGACATCGAGTGCGAAGACTCCGCCAAAGTAACGGCATCGGTGGTTGCTGCAATCGAAAAAGCGGGCTACGGTGCTTTTCCGCGTTTGGCGCAAGATGGTGCGGCCGCTTCGGGTGCAGGTTCTTCCGCTACGGGCGCAAGCAAACAAAATGTAGCGGCGCAAGAAGCGGCGCGGGTGAGAATGCGCCTTATTGTGAGCTTTTGCTTCACTGTTCCGCTCTTCTATTTGAGTATGGGACATATGTTTGGCTGGCCTCTGCCTGCCTGTTTTTTAGGTGATCAGAACTTGATGGTGTTTGCGCTCACGCAATTCTTGCTGCTTCTGCCCGTTATCTTCGTCAATTTCAGGTTTTTCCGCGTTGGCTTCAAAACGCTTGCGCACAAAGCACCCACCATGGATACGCTTATCGCGCTTGGTTCGGGTGCTTCCACGCTGTACGGCATTGCAGCGCTTTATCGTATGGCGGCGGCGCTGGGTGCGGGCGATACCATGGCTGCGCACCACGCATCGATGGATTTGTACTTTGAATCAGCCGCGATGATCTTGACGCTCATCACGTTGGGAAAGTTCTTTGAGGCGCGCGCGAAGGGAAAAACGACCGATGCCATTACGTCGCTCATGGATCTTGCTCCTAAAACAGCGCTTCTTGTTGCCGATGATGGTACGGAATCGGAGATTCCGATTGAAAACGTGCAGGTGGGAGACGTGCTTGCGGTAAAGGCGGGCCAAGCGGTGCCCGTTGATGGCGTGGTAATCTCGGGCAATGGAACGGTGGACGAGAGCGCTATCACGGGTGAAAGCGTGCCCGTCGAGAAGCTGCCGGGCGATACCGTTACTGGTGCCACGGTGAACACGGCAGGGTATTTCACCATGCAGGCGAAACACGTGGGTGCCGATACCGCATTGGCTCAAATCATCGCACTTGTTGATGAAGCGACCAGTACGAAAGCGCCTATTCAGCGCATTGCCGATAAGATCAGCGGGGTTTTCGTTCCCATTGTTGTGGCGCTTGCCGTGATTGTTTTGGTGGTGTGGCTGGTTATCGGCGGTTCTGTATCTGAAGCGGTGAATCATGCTATTAGCGTTTTGGTCATCAGCTGCCCCTGCGCCTTGGGCTTGGCCACTCCGACTGCCATTATGGTGGGAACAGGGCGCGGCGCGAAAAACGGTATTTTGATCAAGAGCGCCGAATCGTTGGAAACAGCGCACGATGTTCAGACGGTTATCTTCGATAAAACGGGAACCATTACCACTGGTGTTCCAGAAGTGACCGATGTGCTGTGCGCTGAAGGCGTGGAGCGCGAAGAGCTGTTGCAACTTGTTGCATCCGTTGAAGCGAAAAGTGAGCATCCCTTGGCGCAAGCGCTTTGTCGCTATGCCGCTGAACTGGGAATATCTGCAATGGCTGTCCAGCAATTCACTCAGATTCCCGGTGGTGGTTTGTGCGCTCGCTTGGCGGGAGAAGATGTGTTAGCGGGAAATGAGCGCTTGATGAACGATCAGGGCATTGAACTGGGCGCGCTTGCAGATAAGGGAGACGCATTGTCCCGGGCGGGAAAAACGTCGCTCTACTTTGCGTATGCGGGCTCGCTTGCCGGCGTTATCGCGCTGGCCGATGCCGTGAAGCCGGAAAGCGCTGCAGCCATTGCGGTTTTGAAGCAACGGGGCGTTCGCACTATGATGCTCACGGGAGACAACGTTGCCACGGCAAACGCTATCGCGCAACTCGTGGGCGTGGATAATGTGGTGGCTGGCGTATTGCCGCAGGAAAAAGAAGCGTACGTTCGCCGCGCCGGCGAGCAAGGAAAAGTTGCCATGGTGGGCGATGGCGTGAACGATGCCCCCGCTCTTGCTCGCGCCGATGTGGGTATTGCCATTGGCGCAGGAACCGATATTGCCATTGAAAGCGCCGATATCGTGCTTATGAACAGCAGCTTGACCGATGTAGTCAACGCGTTCGACTTGAGTCGCGCCACATTGCGCAATATCAAGCAGAACTTGTTCTGGGCGCTTTTCTATAATGTGATTTGCATTCCCGTTGCTGCGGGCGTGCTTGTGCCGCTGGGGATTACGCTTAACCCCATGATTGCAGCTGCGGCCATGAGCTGTTCGAGCGTCTGCGTGGTAAGCAATGCGTTGCGCCTGCGTAACTGGAAACCATCGAAAGCGCATAAATAAAAGCTATGGGAATAAACAAAAGGGAAAGGAAACAATATGGCTCTGTTTAAAGAATCAAATACAACGGTACTTCATGTGGGTGGTATGCATTGCCCGAAATGCATTGCGCGTGTGAAAGATGCGCTTGAAGCGGTTGATGGCGTGACGTCGGCCGATGTGAACCTTGAGGAAGAGCGTGCAACGGTTGAGGGCTGCGCGAATACCGATCAGCTTATTGCTGCTGTTCAGGCGATTGATTTTACCGCTGAGCTTGCGTAGTGCTCGGTAAAGGATGATTTGCGGGCGCCCTCTGCTTTCAAATACGCGCACGCATGCGGAAAAGTGCTTTTGCCGAACGTGCTCCCGACCGCCTTCCGCTTCTGCAAACTTTTCGTAGATTGCGCTTGCCTGCGTAACGGCGGCGGGAATACGCGTATAATGGAGCAAGCCCTTTAAAAGCGGTACCGAGAGACCGACAAGGCTCATACTACCATTGTGTTTATAAGGGTCTTCGCGCAAAACGCGCGGGGACCCTTTTTCGTAAACGGAAAGGAGCGTGGTATGGAAAACGGAGACGTGAAGAGCGTATGCATGGACGCCGACGACGTCGAGCGCGCCTTAACGCGCATTGCCCATCAGATTTTAGAGGCGAACAAAGGCTGCAAAGACTTAGCGCTGGTGGGCATTGTGACGCGTGGTGATGTGCTCGCGCGCCGTTTGGCGGACAAAATTCACCAGATAGAAGGGGTGGAAGTTCCTTTAGGGGCGCTTGACATCAGCTTCTATCGCGATGACTTCAGTATCTATATTGCACCGCAGGTTCTGGGCAGCAACATTCCGTTTGAGCTCGATGGCAAAAAAGTCGTGCTGGTGGATGACGTGCTTTTTACCGGCCGCACCATCCGTGCCGCGCTTGATGCTCTGATGGATTTCGGGCGTCCTGCCGCTGTTCAGCTGGCTGTTTTGGTTGACCGTGGTCATCGCGAGCTTCCCATTCGCGCCGATTACGTGGGCAAAAACGTTCCTTCCTCGCACTCCGAGAACGTGCGCCTTTACCTGGAAGAGACCGACGGTCGCACTTGCGTTGAGATTTCTGACCTTGACCAGGGGCAGCGTGCTCATAGTCATCCCGTTTCGGCGGAGAAGGGAGCCGAATAATCATGGCATTCAACCATAAGAATCTCATTGACATCACGGAGTATTCCGCCGAGGACATCATGACTATCCTGCGTACGGCGCAAAGCTTCAAGGCGGTCAACGAGCGCCGCGTGAAGAAGGTGCCCACGCTCAAGGGATATACGGTTGTGAATATGTTCAACGAACCGTCAACGCGTACCAGAAGCTCGTTCGAGCTGGCTGAAAAGCGCCTGAGCTGCGATACCATGGCGTTTGGCGGCACGTCTACGTCCACAGTAAAAGGCGAAAGCCTGGTGGATACCGTGAAAACGCTGTGCTCTTATAAGATTGACTGCATTGTCGTGCGTGATAAACACGCTGGTGCGCCGTATAAGATTGCGCAAACATCGGGCCTTCCCGTAATTGACGCGGGCGATGGCAAGCACCAGCACCCTACGCAAGCGCTGTTGGACTTGTACTCCATTTGGGAGCGCAAAGGTTCGTTCGAAGGCTTGCACGTAGGTATTGTGGGCGATATCAACCATTCGCGCGTGTGCGGATCGCTTATTCCCGCGCTGAAAATCATGGGAGCTACCGTTACGGTTATCGCTCCTGCAACGCTGCTGCCGGCGCGCCCCGAAATCTTAGGCGTCGATCACGTAACGGCGAATATCGAGGAAGCGCTGCCCGAGCTTGACGTGGTGTATATGCTGCGCATTCAGATGGAGCGCATCGAAGATGCCCCGTTCCCCAGCTTGCGCGAGTACAGCTTGCTGTACGGCTTGAATAAAGAACGCGAGCGGTTCATGAAGAAGGATGCTATCATCTGCCACCCCGGCCCTATCAATCGCGGCATTGAGCTTGATAGCTACATGGCCGACCATCCCGAGCGTTCGGTGATTCTTGATCAGGTGTATGCAGGCATTTTGACGCGCATGGCGGTTCTGTATTTGCTGTTGGGAGGCAACGATGGCTCTGATTCTTAAAGGTGTGCGGGCAATTGACCCGCAAGTAGACCTTGATAGCGTTTGCGATGTACTCATCGAAGACGGAAAGATTGCCCAGATTGGCGAAAATCTTTCCGTTCCGGGCGCTGAAGAGCGCGATATGACGGGGAAGGTCCTGGTTCCAGGCTTGGTAGATATCCATGTGCATCTGCGCGAACCGGGCTACGAGTTCAAAGAGGACATCCATTCCGGCACGCGCGCCGCGGCGCATGGCGGCTTCACGGCAGTATGTGCCATGCCGAATACGCTTCCCGTAACCGATACGGCTTTGGCGGTGGAGTATACAAAGGCGCGCGCGAAGGAAGTAGGTGCTTGCCGCGTGTATATCTCCGGCGCATGCACGAAGGGCCTCAAAGGCGAAAGTTTGGCGGAAATGGGCGATATGGCTGCTCATGGCGCCGTTGCGTTCACCGATGACGGCCGTGGCGTTCAAGGTGCCGGCATGATGCGCCGTGTTATGGACTACGCTGCGCAGTTCAACCGCGTTGTCATGAGCCACTGCCAAGATGAGGATCTGGTAGGAACGGGGCAAGTGAACGAAGGCGTTGTCTCTACGCGCCTGGGCGTTGCCGGCTGGCCTGCTGAAGGCGAAGAGCTGCAGATTCAGCGTGACATTGCGCTGAGCCGTTTGACAAACTGCCCGCTTCATATTCAGCATATTTCAACGAAACGCGGTTTGAATGCAGTTCGTGCCGCAAAGGCGGAAGGCTTGAAGGTGACATGCGAAGCAACGCCGCACCACTTGTTCCTTGACGAAGATATGATTGGCGTTGATTACAATACGAACTTCAAGGTCAATCCGCCGCTGCGCACGAAAAACGATTGCAAAGCGCTCATCGAAGGCGTAGTTGATGGCTCTGTTGACGTTATTGTTACCGATCATGCGCCCCATGCTGCGTACGAAAAAGATCGCGAGTTCGAGCTGGCGCCGTTTGGCATGACGGGCATTGAAACGTCGGTCGGTCTTATCCTGACGAATCTGGTGAATCCCGGCGTCATTACCTGGCAGCGTATGGTTGAGCTCATGGCTGTCAAGCCGCGCGAGATTCTGCGCGTAGAGCCGGTTACGTTGGCAGTCGGAAGCGTTGCCGATGTGACGATTATCGATCCGAATTTGGCATGGACGGTTACCGAGCAGGATTTCCAGTCTAAGGCAACGAATAGCGCGTTTATCGGTGCAAACTTGGTTGGACGTGCAACGGATGTGTATGTTGGTGGCCAGCCCACGATGATTGATTGCACGGTGGTTGCTTAACATGAGGCGGATGCTGCGCTGCTAAGAGAAGGCGGCGCGCTGTTTCCATGCGGTGCTTATTTGCTGCTGAGCAGCTCGGAAAAGGAGGAATACATGACTCTGATAGATGAGAAGGCGATAGTCCTTCGAAACGATAACGTAGGGCCGCGCCTCTACATCATGGAGCTGGAAAGCCCCCAAGTGGCTCCGCTTGTATTGCCAGGGCAGTTTGTGCACATGAAGCTCAATGGCTTCGGCGAGCACATCTTGCGACGCCCGTTTTCGATTCTTGATACCGATCCCAAAGCGGGTCGCATGACCATCTTGTACCAGGTGGTGGGCGAGGGAACGCAATTTATGACTTCGGCTGTTCCTGGTCACGAGTTTGATGTTATTGGCTCGATCGGCCGCGGTTGGGATATTCCCGAAGCGGGCAAGCGCGTATTGATTGTTGGCGGCGGTGTGGGCGCAGCTCCGTTGTTTATGTTGTCCAAGCAGGCGAAAGCTGCGGGCGCAACGGTGGATGTTGTCATTGGCGCTGCTACGAAAGACGCGCTGGTCACGTATGATTTATACAAGCAGGTTCACGGCGGCGCGTTGCATTGCGCAACTGACGATGGCACGTTCGGCTGCGCTGGTTTCTGCACGGGGCCCGTGGAAGAGTTGCTTGCTAAAAACGCGTACGACATGGTGTATGTCTGCGGTCCGGAACCGCTCATGCGCATTATCGCGCAAACGGCAGCGCGTGCAGGTGTTGCGTGCCAGGTGTCCATGGAGAAGCGCATGGCGTGCGGTGTGGGAGCTTGCCTATCGTGCGTTGTGGAGACGGTGGATGGCCGCAAGCGCGCTTGCGTTGACGGCCCGATTTTCGAAGCAGAGAAGGTGGTGTGGTAATGGCAGTGAATGCCCAAGTCAACCTTGGTGGTCTTATCATGCGCAACCCGGTGACGGTTGCATCGGGCACGTTTGCTGCGGGGCGCGAATACGCCAATTTCGTGGACCTTTCGCGTTTGGGCGCCGTTACCACGAAAGGCGTTTCCTTGAACGGTTGGGCGGGAAACGATGCCGTGCGTATTGCGGAAACCCCGAGCGGTATGCTGAATTCCATTGGCTTGCAGAACCCCGGTGTCAACCATTTGATCGAAGGCGATATTGCCTGGTTGGCAACGCAAGACGTTCCCTGCATCGTGAATGTGTCGGGTCACTCCGTAGGTGAATACCAAGCCGTTGTGGAGCGTCTGGAAGATTGCCCCCATGTACATGCCTACGAGATCAACATCAGCTGCCCCAATGTTGATGCGGGTGGCATGACATTCGGTTGCGTGCCGGAGAAAGCCTCCGAAGTGATTCGCGCCTGCCGTAACGCTACGAAGCGTCCCATGATCGTGAAACTTACGCCGAACGTTACCGATATCACGGAGATTGCAAAAGTTGCGCAAGAAGAAGGCGCTGACGCGATCTCCCTGATCAATACCCTGCTGGGCATGGCGATTGACGCGAAACGCCGCAAGCCTGTTTTGGCTCGCGTGGTGGGCGGTCTTTCCGGTCCCGCGGTCAAGCCCGTTGCGCTGCGTATGGTGTGGCAGTGCCATCAGGCGGTTGACGTACCCATTTTGGGCATGGGCGGCGTGACAACGGGCATCGATGCTGTTGAATTCATGCTTGCCGGTGCAACCGCAGTTGCGGTGGGCACGGCGAATTTCATGAATCCGCATGCTACTATCGATGTTATTGAGGGCATTGAGGCGTATTGCGAAGAGCAGGGCGTTTCCGATGTGAACGAGCTCATTGGCGCTCTTGAGTGTTAGAAAGAGGTGCATCTTATGCAAAACTACAAGGAACTCGAACCGGCCGACCGCGTGATTATCGCGCTTGACTTGGAGGCGCAAGAGGCGCTCGATTTGGCGGAAAAGCTTCAGGGCGAAGCCCGTTGGGTGAAGATCGGCATGACGCTGTTCTACAAGGAAGGCCCTGCATTCGTGCAGAAATTCAAGGATATGGGCTACAAGGTATTCATTGACTTGAAGCTCTACGATATTCCGCATCAGGTGCAAGGTGCTATTGGCTCGCTGGTTTCCATTGGCGCCGATATGCTTACCATGCATGCTTCGGGTGGCGTTGAGATGATGAGCGCCGCTCAGAAGGCGGTAGAGCAAGCAGCGGGCAAGGGTGATGTTCCCATTACGTTGGGCGTTACTGTGCTGACCAGCATGGATGACGCAACGTTGGCTGAGATTGGCGTTAATCGCGCCGCTGCCGACCAGGTGAATCTGCTTGCGGCTCTCACAAAAACCGCCGGTGTCTCTGGCGTTGTTTCTTCCCCTTGGGAAGCAGAGCAACTTCGTGCCTTGCTGGGAGATACTGCTGCTATTGTAACGCCGGGCATTCGTCCTGCTGGTGCGGATGCGGGAGATCAAAAGCGCATCGCGACCCCTTCCTTTGCCGTTGAGCATGGCGCATCGCATCTTGTCATTGGTCGCCCCATCACGAAAGCGGCCGATCCCGTGGAGGCATTTCGCAGCATAATTTGCGAACTTGAAGGTATCACCGCGTAATTTTTTTGTCCGATTCTTGTTCATCCCATTATTTTTTATTGTATGAGCTGGGTATTTCGTGTAATATCTAGATTTGCATTCTTGAGGCGGCATCACAGAACGTCTCGCAGAAGTAATAGGCGGGTTGAATTTTGCCCGTGAGATAATTTGAAAAAGGAGATTAGAATGGCAATTCCTCAGTTGACTCCCGAAGAGCGCGCACAGGCACTGGAAAAGGCTAAGCAGGCTCGCGCAAAGCGTGCAGAAATTCGTGAGCAGCTTAAGTCGGGCGCTCTTACTCTTGCGGAAGTCATCGCCATGAAAGATGATGAAATCGTTGGTCGCATGAAGGTTTCCACTCTTATCGAGACCCTTCCTGGCTACGGCAAGGCCAAGGCCGAGAAGATCATGACCGAACTTAACATTGCCGATAGCCGCCGTCTTCGCGGTTTAGGTGAGCGCCAGCAGGCTGCGCTTCTGGAGCGTTTGGGCTAATCGTGCCTTCTAAGCTTTATGTAATTTCAGGGCCATCGGGTGCCGGTAAAGGCACCTTGGTGGCTCGTCTTGCGCAGGAACTTCCCTCTATTTGGGTTTCCGTTTCCGCGACTACGCGTGTGCCCCGCGAAGGCGAAATTCCTGGTGTTTCGTATGTTTTCATGACGAAAGAGCAGTTTGAACAGGGAATTTCGGAAGATGGCTTCTTGGAGTGGGCTAAATATAATGATAATTATTACGGCACACCCCTTGCACCTATCAAAGAGCACCTTGCCGCGGGCAACTCAGTCATTTTGGAAATTGAAGTTCAGGGCGCCTTTCAAGTGAAGCAACTTTTCCCTGATGCGTGCTTAGTCTTTATCGAGCCGCCGAGTATGGAAGAGTTGCGTCGTCGTCTTTCTGGTCGCGGTACTGAATCTGCTGAGGTAATTGAAGCGCGCATGAATACGGCGGAAAAAGAGATGGAGCGTCGTTTCGAATACGATGTTCGTCTAGTCAACGATGATCTGGACGAAGCAACGAAAAAGCTCGTTGCTATCGTTCGTGACTAATGTATATGATTTTGGAGCAAATGTTATGAGCTTGATTGAACCTAAAATCGATGAGCTTTTGGAACGCACGGATAATGATCGTTTTCTGCTGTGCACCATTGCTGCGAAGCGTGCGCGCGACATCAACGATATGATGCGTGGTCAGCGCGATCGTGCTGCCGCTCAGTCTTTGTCGGTGCAGGTCGCTCGCGCTGCAGATAAGAAGCCGCTTTCTTTGGCGTTCGCTGAAATTGCCGACGGCGATGTTTCTTACGACCCCGCCACTATCGACTTGAAGGCGAATTAAGCGTTATAGTAAGGATAAGGATGACTGATTTTCAACGAATCTGTCTGGTCCACTATCACGAAATAGGCCTCAAAGGCAAAAATCGTGCATCTTTTGAGATGCGATTGCTGAAAAACATTGAATCGTTGCTGCAGGATTATCCCGTGGTGACGATTCAGCGCATTTCTGGGCGTCTTTGTGTCTTTCTTCGCGAAGGGACCGATTTAGAGCTGCATACGCGTGTCGCGCACTTTATTGCGACTGTTCCTGGTGTGGCACGCGTTTCTTTTGGCTTCAAGTGTCCTCGAAGTATTGAGGATATGACGGCGGCGGGTATTGTCGCTATGAGTGAGTCAGGTAGTTTTGCCAGCTTCAAAGTGGCCGCGCGCCGTAATCACACCGATTTTCCAGTGAACTCTATGGAAATGAACCGCATTATCGGTGGTGCTTTAAGTGATGCGTTTCCGCAGGTCAAAGTTCAAATGGTGGAACCTGATCTGACGGTTGGCGTTGAGGTTGTGCAGGCCTCTTCGTATGTATATGCGCACAGCATTCGCGGTATTGGCGGTTTGCCCGTTGGCAGCTCGGGGCGTGTGATGTGCCTGATGTCATCGGGAATCGATTCGCCAGTCGCGCTTTGGCGCATGGCGCGTCGTGGCGCTGTTTGTATGGGCGTTCACTTTTCGGGACGTCCGCAGACATCGGATACCAGCGAGTACTTGGTGGATGATATCGCACACGTTCTTGAGAAGACGGGCTGCATTGCGCGTGTTTACGTGGTGCCGTTCGGTGACTACCAACGTGAGATTTCGCTTAAGGTACCGCCGCGTCTACGTATTATCATGTATCGCCGCCTTATGTTCAAAATCGCTGAACAGCTTGCGCGTAAAGTGCATGCTGGTGCGCTGGTGACAGGCGAGAGCTTGGGGCAGGTTGCGTCTCAGACGCTTGAGAATATTCGTGCGACCGATGCTGCCGTTGAGATGCCGGTATTTAGGCCACTTATCGGCACTGATAAGATTGAGATTATCGATGAGGCGCAAAAACTTGGCACGTTCGAGATCTCGTCGCAGGATGCACC
>CAKTXN010000056.1 GCA_934630905.1 uncultured Eggerthellaceae bacterium | reverse complement strand
TATTTCAGGTACGTGAGCGGCTTGAGCTTTTTCGTGGACAGCTTTTTGCCGGGAATCTTGTGCAGCAAATCTTGCAGCCAGCCGAAGGGGCACAAAAAACCGCAGATGAAACGCCCAAGCAGCACTCCTAGCAGAATCAAGAAGCCCGTTATGTAGTAGGAAAAGCTGAACTTCGATGACCCCACGACCGACTGAAACGCGCCAATGGGACACGCACTCGTGGCGGCGGGACAGGAGTAGCAGTTCAGGCCGGGGACGCAGACCGCTTTGCCTTCGCCCTGGTAGATTCCGCCTTTGACGAAGTTCGGCAAGTGTATGTTGGTGAGCAGCGTTGCTCCCGCTTGAATCCAGCTGCGAAAACGGCTTAGGAACAACGACACGCGCGGTTTCTTCTTATCCAATTCCGATGCACTCCAAACACAGTCGTATCGCCTTGCCCAGCACCAGGTCCGCTTCGCCACGCATGACGCCGAAACACAACAGCGCAACGCCGGCAATCAGCAGGGCAACTTGGGTTATTGCTTTTGCAAATTTGAACAATCTCATCACTTCCTTCATTTCGCGCTCCATTAGACCACAGGTGATATAAAATCCGCGTTAAGGCAACGGGCGCGATTGTGTAGGGTTTGCGGTAACGATGTGGCCCGCGCGAAAGTGCGTTGCGGGCAAGGGGTACACTCTGGCGCTACGGACAAGGGGCGTACTCTGTCGTTGCGTGCGCGGGTACGCTGCAGGCTTCGTGCGCGTGGTTGCATTTGCGCGAGAGAGGGAGTGCTGTGGGCAGCGGATGTGGCTGCTACGGGCGTGGGCGCGCTGTGGGAAAGCCGCGGACGCCTTGCCGTAATGAACAGGAGGCTTCGTGCGGATTTTAATTGTCGAGGACGAAAAGGCGCTTTGCGATGCAATTGCGCGTGGCTTGCGGCATCTTGATTACAGCGTTGATTGCTGCCACAACGGACAAAGCGCGATGGATGTTCTTTCTTTTGAGCGGTTTGACCTGGTGGTTCTTGATTTGAACCTTCCCGATGCGGATGGTATGACGGTGCTGAAAACGCTGCGAGCAACTGATGACGAAACTAAGGTCCTTATCTTGTCAGCGCGCGGTGAAGTTGCCGATAAAGTGGCAGGGTTGGACGCAGGCGCAAACGATTATCTGACGAAGCCATTCCACTTAGAGGAGCTTGTAGCAAGGATACGCAGCCTTACGCGGCGGCAGTTCACGCAAAATGATGTGGTATTGACCTGCGGAAACCTTACTTTTGACACAAAAGCGCGTACGGCGCGCGTGGGTCAAGAAGCGCTTGCGTTGACTCGAAAAGAAACGGGCATCTTGGAGCATCTTATGCTCAACCAGGGGCGTCCGGTAAGCCAAGAGGAGCTTTTGGAGCATGTGTGGGACCGCAATGCGAACAGCTTCAGCAATTCCATTCGGGTGCACATGTCATCGCTTAGAAAGAAGCTGCGCACGGCACTGGGGTATGATCCCATTCGGAACCGCATTGGCGAAGGCTACGTGATGGAGGATGCTCGATGAGAAGTGCCTCGGCGAAAAAACTTTCGCTGCAATGGCGCATCACGCTAACTACGGCGCTGCTTGTTTGCCTGACCTGCGTGCTTATGAACTGCTTGATTGGTTATTCGGGAATGCGCTACATGGAATCGATTGGCAACGGTTTGGCGGCCTATGGCGATATCGATAAAGGCGAGCCGGGTTCGTTTGACCCCGAAAACGTGAGCCCTGACCAGGACCTTACAATCATCGTAAGCGATGCGCAGCAGTCGTTTGGTGCCACGAATTGGCTGATTACCGTGGCGGTTACGTTGTTGGGCGGGGTGCTTGCGTATTTCGTGAGCGGCCGGGCGCTGCGTCCTCTGCGGGATTTTGCAGCGCAAGTCGAGCAGGTGCAGCCGAACAACCTGGCCGAGATGAAAATCAGCGAAGACGTACTGCCCGAGTTCAAGCGGTTCAGCGCATCGTTTAACGACATGATTGACCGTCTTGACCAGGGGTTTAGCGCGCAAAAACAGTTCACGGGAAACGCGGCCCACGAATTGCGCACGCCCCTTGCGCTCATGCAGACGCAAATGGAGCTGTTCTCCCTTGAGCACCCCGGCGCAACGCCCGAAACGGCCGACTTCCTGAAATTGCTGCAAGAGCAAACCGAAAGAATGTCGCAAATGACAAAAACGCTGCTTGAAATGAGCGAACTTCGTTCCGTTCCCTGCAATGACCGAATTGAGTTGGCGCCCCTTGTCGAAGAGGTGTTCGCCGACTTGGCGCCCTTAGCGGAGCAACGGGAGATTGCCCTTGAGTGCGCGGGCGATGCCGTGACGGTTGGCAGCGACACGTTGCTGTATCGGTTGGTTTTCAACCTGGTGGAAAATGCGCTGCGCTACAGCCGGCCAGGCACTGCGGTGAGCGTTTCCATCGATGAAGAGGCGACTCGCGTTTTGCTGCGCGTGCGGGATAGGGGAACAGGAATTCCCGAGCAATATAAAGAGAGCATTTTCCAGCCGTTTTTCCGCGTTGACGGGTCCCGGAGCAGGGAATATGGCGGCGTGGGGTTGGGGTTGTCGCTGGTTTGGGAAATTGCCGCGCTTCATGGTGGCACCGTGGAAGTCGAAGAAAGCACCAACGAAGGCACGGTTATGCTGGTGACACTTCCGAAAGGTGCGCTTGCGTGACGCGCTGTGCTGGTATCAGTGGTAGCTGGCGCGCTCTACTACGGCCAGCGCATCCAGATAATCCTTCTCCGATGTCTTCTTGAGTTTTTTTCTCATGTTGGGGTCGTTAAGTGGCGAGACAACAAGAATCTGGTTTCCCGGGCGCAGCTGCGAATTGTAATTCTTGACCATAATCTTCATGAACTTGCGCGTTGCGATTTTCGCGTTGTCGCCTTCTTTGTATTTGTCGCGATACTCGGCGAGCATTCCCCTGAATATATACGAGTCTGTTTCACACAGGTACGAAAGGCTTTCCATGTCAATCATACCCATATCCACTGCTTTGGACATGGTTAAAAAACCGCGCTTTTTAATGTCGCTGTTGCCCATCATCGTGATCATGTACGAGCGAACATTGGTAAGTTCCTCGGGGAAGATCTGGTAGAAGTCGTAAAGAACGCTGCTCAGCAAATCAGGATCGGTGTTGTAGAACAGCTGCTCGAAGACGGGCACGTTCCTAAAAGCGTAAAACGCAAAGCATTCCCACAGCTGAATGTTAAGCTGCAGGGGGTTCAGGTCAACCTTGGAAAGCGTCTGGACGTCCAGCGAATAGTCGCTCAAGAAACGTATGGAAGCGTAGACAACAAGTTCGTCAAGATTGTCGAAATGCTTGTAGAGCGCCGCGCTGCTGCAGCCAACTTCATCGGCGACTTTTCGAATTGAAATGCCGTCAAGGCCATCGCGCTCAAGAATGCGATAGGCCGCGTCGATGTACTTGCGTCTGTTGTCGTTTTTTGCCATTGGTATGTTGAACCTTGCTTAGAGTGTTTTTATCGCTGTTATTGTATCGCATTTATCAGGCACAACGCCTCACTTATTCAGATCGGACACAAAAGGGAGAGCCCTCCGTGCGGAAGGCCCTCCCGTTTTGCATGGACTAAAACCTTTCCGGGTTTTAACTCGGAGCTTTAGAGCGTATCAATCTTGTCAAGAACGGCAGCGTCTACACCAGCTTCAACAAAGATCTGCTTTGCCTTGTCGAATGCTGCCCGGTCAAGCTCGGGCTGTACGTATGCAGCCATGAGCTTGTTGTACTGCTCGGTGATGCGCTTGTTCAGCTGCGCCTGCGGGTCCGCAACCGGTCCACGGGTGCTGATCATGGGCAGGAAGGGCTCCTTGCGGCACCACTCGAAGGTGTGATCTTCGGTCAGATATTCGCCGTCGTGGCCGATTTCTTCGATGAGCTCCATGGGGATGGTATCCTCGTTGATGGTGATGTCCTTCATGAAGCGCTTGATGTAGCGGTTGATCTCGAAGTCCTGGATAACCTTGGCATACGACGTGGAGCTGAAGCCGTCCAGAATGCCCGCTGCATGAATGACGAAGTTCATGTGCTGCAGGTAGTCGGTCATCAGCGTTGCCATGGACTCGTAGCCAGACTGCGCGTCGACAATCTTGGAGTCGGTGAGTGCGCCACCGCCGCGGCACGGCAGCTCGTAGAACTTAGCCAGCTGAGCGCAGTACTTGTAGCACAAAGCACCTTCGGGGGAGCCGATTGCAATCTGACCCGTTGCCATATCGGCGGTTGTGGTCTGCGTTGCGTACATAACCGGCGTACCCGGGTTGATCATTTCGGCCAGCGCGATAACGGGAAGAATCTCAGCGTTCATCAGCGCAATGGTGCCCGCCAACGTAACGGGGCTGGTGGAACCTGCCATGGAGCAGTTTGCAATAACGAACGGCTGACCATTGCTTGCGAACTCAATCAGCGTGTCGGTCATGTTAAGGTCAAGCATCAACGGGCTGTTCACGTTTACGATTGTAATGATGTACGGATCCTTGCGCATGTTCTCTTCGCCGTAGATTGCCTTGGCGCCTTCCATAAGGGCATGCACAACGTTCTTGGCGCCGGCAACAACAATTTGCGTCTTCTCGGAGTGCGTTGCCGCTGCGTAGAACATGGCCAGGCTGGAAGTAGCAGGGGCCACGTCGGAGGGCTGCACCATAAGGCCGCCGTTGATGTTGAAGTCGTAGTTTGCTTCGAACAGCTTTGCGTAGTTGATGTAGTCTTCAATGGTAGCGTTGCGCTTGGTGCCATCAATTTCGGTGATGTTGGGAGCGCCGTAAGGAGGAGCGGGCTCGGTGCGATCGCCGCCAATGATGACATCGTATTTCGGATTGCGCGCTTTTACTTTGAAGGTGCTGGGGGCCTTGCGAACCCAGTACATCAGCTGGTCTTCAGTGAAGTAAGCGATTTCGCCTTCAACGCGAATGCCGTGCTCTTTGAGGATTCTGCGTGCTTCCGGGTGGAGGAAACGCATACCTACGGTCTCAAGGATCTGCATGCTCTTCTCGTGGATTTCCTGCAGTTGCATTCTCTTCGTGCGCTCCATGGTGGTTCCTTTCTCTTTTTCTCTTCCTATTTTTTCGTAAAGCACCGTTTTTGGTTAACGAGCCGGTGCTTCAAAAGCCTTGGGTTATGGGGTTACGCTGTTTCTTGTGGTGTTTCTTGCGGTGCTTCGACCTTATCCATCAGAGAGCCGTTTGCGTTTTTGTTCTCTTCCAGTCGCAGGGCTTCTCGTTCTTCATCGGTGAGCGTCATATCGTATTCGCTGCGATGCTTCATGCTCTTTATGTACGAGGCAACCATCATTCCCATAATGATCAGAATGGGGAAGGCACATACAACGCAGGAGGTTTGCATGGCGCTTAGGCCGCCGCTGTAGAACAACGCGAATGCGATCAGGCCCATGAGCGAACCCCAAATGATCTTGAGGAATGTTGGCGCGCTTCTGCCTTCCTTGTTGCGACGAGCCATTTCTTCTTCGGTGGTGGTCATTTCTGCCAGCGAGAGGGTCATGGATTCAGCAAGCGTGGCGAAGGAGAAAATGATTGCCAAGAATGCCAGCACAATCAGGGCCGGGGACAAGGGCAGCGTTTTTACGTAGGCGAACAGGGCTGCGGCTACTCCGTACTCGGCGATGGTGTCGGCCAGGCCGCCTTGGGTCATTTCAACAAGCATGGAAGAGCTTCCGAATACGCCAAACCAAGCAATTGCGAAGATGGTCGGGACAATCATGTTCACCAGGACGAACTGACGAATAGTGCGACCCTTGGACAGCATGATCAGGAACAGGCCAACCAGGGGAGCAAATGCCAGCCACCAAGCCCAGTAGAAGATTGTGGTGCCGCTGACCCAGCCGGACTGAAACGCGGGCTCAAGGTAGAACGACTGCGGGACCAGGATTGCTAGGTACTGGCCAACAGCGCTGGTGGTGCAGTTGATGATGAACAGGGTTCCGCCGAAGATGAACGCCCATACCAGCAGCGCGATGTAGATGTACATGTTCGCCTGGCTGATGTACTTGATGCCCTTGCGAAGGCCGGAGCAAGCAGCCACGATGTAGAAGATGGCCATGCCGCCGATAACGAAGATTGCCAGGATGTTCGCGTCAACTTCTACGCCAAACACGTAGCCAATGCCGGTAACGAACTGCTGAACGGCCATGCCCAGGGACGTGCCGATGCCGCCTACGAGTGCAAAAATGCAAATGCCATTGATGATTTTGCCCAGCGTACCGTTTGCTTTTTCGCCCAGAAGCGGGTACAGCGCAGAGCTAACCTGGAACTTCTGCTTGCCGTTCATGATGATGAACGCGCAGCAAACGCCGACCGCCGTGTAGATTGCATAAGGATGCAGGCCCCAGTGCATGAACACGTACGGTAATGCGTGCTCTGCGGCTTCGGGCGTGCCGCCTTCAATGCCGGTGAACGCGGGCGGATTCGTGAAGTTGGCCAGCGGTTCGGCAACGCTCCAGAACACAATGCCAATGGCAATGCCCGAGGTAAGCGCGATGGAGAACCATGCCCAGAAAGACATTTCCGGTTTTGCGTCTTTGCCGCCAAGTTTGATGTTGCCGTACTTGCTAAAACCTGCCCACAAGCAGAAGATAAGCAAGGCAAACGTGCTTATGGCGTAGAGCCATCCGAAGTCCACCGTAAGGAAGCTCAAAGCAGCGTTCGCTCCTTTTTCAAAGGCTTTCGGTGCGGCGATACCGACTATGACCGCGATCAAAATGAGAATTGCCGGCAGAAGGAACGTAGGCTTATCGATGATGCTCAGCCAGTCTCTTTTCGGTTGCGATTTGTCGTTCGTAGATTTCATGTCCCCTCCTTTGCGGAATTGTTGTCATGTTTCCCAGTGCTCAGTGCGTTGGTGCTTCGGTGCTGAAATGTTGTCTCCTTTCTGTGATTTTCTATCGTGTAGGTAATCAGTGATAACCATGAAGTGCGCAGTAATCCTAAGGTAGAGGCTCGTTGCTTGTTAAGGGATTGCTTGAAGCTAGAGCGGTTTTGCTACGCTAGATTGGCGTGCTGGAATTTTTCCGATCTTCAAGTTTTGCAAGCTCTTCTCGTTCTTCGTCCGAAAGCGTAAGATCGTATTGACTCCGGTGCTTCATGCTTTTGATAAACGAGACAACCATGAAAAGCAGCAGGATTAGAATGGGTAGGCCGCAGACAATCGAGGACGTTTGCAGTGCCTCCAAGCCACCGCTGTAGAGCAACACGAAAGCGATTGCTCCAATGAGCACGCCCCAAAATACAATCAAATATTTGGGAGCTCCTTTACCTGCGGCAACGCGTTTTTCCATTTCGGATTCTTTCACGACCATCTCCGAGATGGTAAGCGTCATGGATTGCGCAAGCGTGATGAACGAAAGCGCTACGCAGCCAAACGATAGCACGATAAATATCGCGGTTGGAGGAATCGCTTTTGCGAAGGCGAAAAGCGATACTGCCGTGCCGTGTTGGGCGATCTCGGAAGCAAGGTTGCCGCCGGACATCTCCATGGAAATAGCGGCACTGCCGAATACGCCGAACCACGCAATGGCAAAAAGCGCCGGGGCAATCATGTTCACCAGAACAAATTGCCTGATGGTGCGGCCCTTCGATAGCTTGACCAAGAAGAGCCCGACCAGCGGTGCGAACGAAAGCCACCAGGCCCAGTAGAACACTGAGTTGTTCTGGACCCAGCCTGCTTGATGTGCGGGTTCCAGGTAGAACGACTGCGGAATAAGGAACGCTAAGTACTGTCCCAGCGACGATGTGGTGTTGTTGATAATGAACAGGGTATTGCCGAACACGATAGCGATAAGCAACATGGCCAGGTAAATGAGCACGTTGAAGTTGCTCACATGCTTGATTCCCTTCAGGATGCCCGTGCACGCTGCAAGGATGTACGTGGTTGCCATTACCACGATGATGATCAGCGCCAGGCTGATGCTGGAAAAATGGGTGCCGAATACGTAATTGATGCCCGTGGCAATTTGGGTGATGCCGAAACCCAAGGAAGTTCCAATGCCGCCGATGAGCGAAAAAATGCAAACGCTGTTGATCACTTTGCCCAGCGTACCGTTGGCTTTTTCGCCGATCAGAGGGTAAAGACTGGAGCTGACCTGGAATTTCTTCTTGCCGTTCATGATGATGAACGCGCAGCAGATTCCCGCGGACGTATAGATTGCATAGGGGTGAAGCGCCCAGTGCAAGAATGCATATTTCAGCGCGCCTTCTGCTGCTTCTTGCGTGGAGCCTTCGTAGCCCGCGAATACCGGGGGAGCAATGTAGTTTGCCAAAGGCTCGGCAATGCCGTAGAACGAAATGCCGATTGCCATGCCAGAGCAAAGTACGATAGCGAACCAGGTACCGAATTTCATCTCGGGTTTTGCATCTTTTCCGCCGAGTTTGACGTTGCCCGCTTTAGAGAAAGCGGCCCAGAAGCAGAAGACAAGAAGAATGGTTGCGCCGATTGCATAGAACCATCCGAAGTTGGTGGTAAGGAATTCCAGCGTTTTGGATGCGCCCGCGCTGAATGCTTGGGGGATTGCGATGCCGGCAATGACCGCAATAAAAACGAGCGTCGCGGGCAGAACAAAGGTCGGCATATCAAGGATCTTGATAGGATTGCCGCTTAAAGCGTTTCTCTTTGTCCGATCTTTTCCCATGACCACTCCTATAACTGTTGCATACCATTTTAGATGATACCAAGTTCAGCAGAATGTCATTCAAAAAAGTAATCATTGATTACCAAAGACAATATAACACGCTCAAATTGAAAAAGCTACCGAGAAAACTAAGAATTTTTTTAGATTAATATTCAAAATTAGGTATATATAAAGCGGTTTTATGCATATAAATTCATGTAATTGGCGATAACTTTTAATTCCATAAAGAAAAAATGTTTAAGCAAAGGATTGCGGCAGGCTTTGCCGTTGATTTTTGCGTGCCGGGGCTCGGCATTTAGCTGTGAATACGGAAACCGTTTTTACAACTGTTAGCTTTTTGTAAATAACAAGAAGTCGAAAAAAAGATGAACTATCATGGGAAATATGGAAATAGTAAAGACAAAACCTGAAGAAGCGAACGATGCAGTTGCGGCTTACGGCAATGCCGATTCTGTTCATCGGGGTGCTTCTGTATCTACTGCATTCAATGTGGCCAGCCTAAACGAAGACGTCCGTCCTAAACTCTGGACGGGCGTTTTCATGCTCATCATTTTCATTACCTTTGTGCGCTTTGTGATTGGGCAGGGGCTCAACGCCGGAACATCGGTGTACCTTTCGCACAGGGGGTATGGGGAATCGCTGTCAGGCGTGCTTGCGTTGGTATTTTCAGCGGCCGCGGCCATTATGCGCCTTACCGTAGGTCCCTTGATTGATAGGGGACGTTGTTCGCTTGTGATTGCCGTAGGTGTTGCGGTTCTTACAGCGGGCGCCTTTATTCCCGTTGCGCTCGATGGCGTTGAAGCGCTCGTGGTAAGTAGAATCTTGCAGGGCATCGGTTTTGCCATGTCCACAACAGCTGCGGCGACAGCCGCGGCCGAGGTGCTTCCCGCGAAAAGGCTTGGCGAAGGGATCGGGTATCACGGGCTTGGTCAGGCAATTGCAATGGCAATTGGGCCTGCGTTCGCTCTGTATCTTGTTGGAACCAATCCTGCCTCTAATCTGTATCTTGGTCTTACGCTTGCCGGTATTGTTGGTTTGATTGCGGCGTTTTTCGTTCGTTACGAACATAGGCCTAAGGTTTTGCCGGAAACATCGGCGTTTCGCATGCGGTATGAGCGCAAGCAAGAATTGGAACGTGCGTGCGAAGGGCGTAGTGAAGCGCTGGATGCTTCGCCCGATGTGCCGGACGGTGTTGCTGCTTCTGTGGCAAAGCGAGGCGGTCTTTCTTCTTTGTTCGAACCCCGTGCGCTTGCGGGTGCCTTGCCCGTGATGGTGATTTCGCCTACCTTTGGCTTTGGTATCTTCTTTGTGGGACTGTACGGCACCGAGCTGGGTGTAGGAAGCGCAAGTCTTTTCTACACGATTGCCGCTGTTAGCATGATTGTTGTGCGTTTGAAGTCGGGCGCTTTCATGGATCGTGTTGTGCCTATTAAGATTTTCACCGTTGCGGTGATTTGCGGGCTCGTGACTACTGCAATGCTATTCTTCGCTGCGGTGAGTGACTGGATTTTCTATCTCTCGGGTATTTCTTACGGCCTGTGCCTGGGGCTTGCTATGCCGGTTAATCAATCCGTTGCGGTCAAGAACACGCCGTCCGATAGGTGGGGCGCAGCTAATGGGTTGTTTTTGCTGGCGCAGGATCTGGGAATTGGGCTCTCAAGCGTGCTTTGGGGCGTTACTGCCGAGCAGTTCGGGTTCCGGGTGACAATTGTCCTGGTGGCATGTTGCATTGCGGTGTCGTATGCAATTGCTTGGGCAAGCTATCCCAAACGCGACAAGGCGTGGAAGTAGCAGCGCGGGCACAGTTTTGCTTTATGCAAAAGTCGGGTTGTAGCACATCAATAGAACGCTTGTTCTGCTGTTTGCTTTTCTGACATGGGAAGACGTTGTCTTTACGTTCGCAATTCAGGCCGCTGGTGTATGTTCCTTCGTTCCAAAATGCCCCTGATTGGTTGATTTCCGGCCACGTTGTCGAAAAAACGCCTTCTAATTCGAAGTTGATGCAGGTTGGAAGTAGGTCGGGGTTCCGATGCTTGGGACTTCCGAGCGACTCGTTTTTTCGACAGGGCTCTGAACTGGGCTTTTTCCGGACCTGTCGTAATCACCACTTCGGATGAGCGAGTTTTCCCTTGATTTTAGCGTCTCCGCCTACTTCCAACCTGCATCAACTTCGAATTTGGAGCCCAAAATTCAACAACATGCAGGAATTGCAGACAAGGAAGCGTTGAAATGCGATTCCAGGAAGCTGCTAACTTCTAGGGAGGGCGAAGACTTGCCGGAGCGGCGCATCCCCGTGATCACTTTGATGCCCCGGGTACCCTCGAGCGCCCAAAGCCGCTCCATGTACGTATTGCGGTCTACCCAAGCCATCATCAGCTCCTTCTCGGTTTCGAAACTCGAATTGTTTTAAAGTTTCGAAACCGAGAAGGCAATATGCGCAAGGAAGCACCCGCGCGTGCTACAATGCGGGCACCAGAGATGAAAACACAGTCCCCGTCGGGTAGTCGTGGGCGTGCGGGAATCCGCATCAGTAACCTGCCTCCTTGGTTGTCCCTTCTCTGCATGGTCATCTACATAAAGGAGGAACCAACCATGCAGATCAGCG
>CAKTXN010000055.1 GCA_934630905.1 uncultured Eggerthellaceae bacterium | reverse complement strand
GTATGGCATGATTGTGCTGGCAATTATCGGCATTATCGGTGCCACGATTTTCGGTAACACGTCTTTCGCGGAAGTTCCCGCTTTCACCGCATTCGACACCACCACGCTCTACCCCGACGCCAAAGTGTTCGGCGGCCGCGGCCTGCTGTTCCCTGCCCTGTTCGTGACCATTGCATGCGGTGCAATTTCCGGCTTCCATTCGTTGGTTTCTTCGGGCACCACGTCAAAGCAGCTGGATAAAGAATCGCAGGCACAGCCTATCGCTTACGGTGGCATGCTTTTGGAATGCCTGTTGGCCGTTATCTCGCTGTGCGCCGTTGCGTACGTGTGGCAAGGCGCGGTGAGCGGCACCTATGCCACGCCCACGCAGATTTTCGCGAGCGGTCTTTCGGGTATGATTGGCGTTATCCCTGGTCTGGAAGGAATTGGCGGTCACGCAGGCTCGATTGCGTACTCCCTGCTTATTTTGGCGGTTTCCGCTTTCTGCTTGACTTCTTTGGACACGGCAACCCGTATTGGCCGCATGATGTTCCAGGAAATGTTCACCACCGACGATGATGAGTCCAGCGTTGACAACGAGACTGGCTGGCGCAAAGTGCTGACCAACCCTTACGTGGCAACTATCATCACGGTTGCCGCAGGCATTGGCCTGGGCATGGGCGGTTACGCCATTATCTGGCCGCTGTTCGGCGCCGCGAACCAGCTGCTTGCCGCCTTGGCGCTGCTGGCCGTTTGCTCTTTCTTGGGCAACATCGGGCGCAACAACAAGATGTTCTACATCCCCATGGTGTTCATGCTTATTGTTACGCTTACATCGCTGGCTCTTACCGCTCAGGCGAAGGTGAGCGTCATTATGACCTCGGGCGTGGCACTTGCCCCCGTTGTTCAGCTACTGTTGGCCATTTTGCTGTTTGTCCTGGCCATTGTGCTTGCCGTTAAAGCCATCAAGCACATCGCGAGCACAGCAAAGGCGCAGAAGTAACGCACTCGGGTGGCGCAGCGGCACGTTGACACGCTGGCGGGTATTTGCTCGCAAACGATTGCCGACAAACGTTTGGCAAAATGCAAACGCCAGCTGCCTGGCTGATAGGTACAAAAGAAGGGGCTCCGCGGAGCCCCTTCGTGATTTCTGGTCGAATTACATGAATCCGACTATGCAATTGGCGAAGCCAGAAGTTTGCAGTGTTTTGAGCTTTCAATGATTCGGCGCCTTTGCTTTCGCATTCAAACAAGGCAAGCTCGGCTTCAGCAAATGTTTCCGCGGATCGCTTGACTATTCCTTGGCCCCATCGGTCGGATTAGCGGGAGCATCGTCGCCCTCAGGCTTGCTCAAAGGCTCCTCTACGACCGCTTCCACAACGGAATCAACAGCGGACACAGGAGCTTGCGTGCCTTCAGCGGCGGGAGCAGTGGCAACTGGAACAGCCGCCGGGGCAGCAGGCGCAGCAGCAGCGGCAGCCACGGACGCGGGAGCGGTCGCACCAGACATCGGCACAGGATTGTCAACAGCAACGCCAACGACGGGAACGTTAACAGCAACAGGCACGCTGACAGCAGCAGGAGCCGCTACAGGAGCCTCAGCAACGGCAGCATCCGCCGCATCCTCGTTCGCCCATTGGGGTTCGCTGCGATGCACCCAATGACCCACGGCGCGCATTGCCCACAACATGCCCAAACCATCAATGAACAGGGCAAGAACGGCGGCAACAATCACCAGGGCAAACGCGCCGCCCAAGTAGCCAACGCCATACGACGGATACGAATAACCGTGCCCATATCCGTAGCCGTAATCCAAGAAATCGGTATACGCAGCGTATCCGCTCAACCCCGCAAGGAACACCAGCACAATAACAACGACAACAATAACAACGCCGCAAATCAACTGCGGAACAATGGCAGCCGCGAAAAGACCGCCCAAATTCTTTCGATATGCGCGGAACAGCTCCGACAGGTCAAAGGCAGAACCCAGTTTGCCCGTAACACCCGCGCGCATCTTGGCAAGCTCGCAGAATGTCGAAGCTAAAAGGTTGATTGCAACAAGCAAAATCGCACCCAAAATAGGAATGAAAGACAGAACGCCAAAGACAATTGTCGCTGCCGCAAGAAGAATATCCAAAAGCGCAATAATCAGACCAAATACGAACGTCTTCTTGCAAAACGCGCCTGCAGCAAGTGGCTTCGGTTCGCCTTTCGCCGCCTGGGCACCCCACTGAAGACCATAGCCCACCGCAAAGAAGTTAAGCACGGGAACGCAATTCATAAGCATAAGCGTAAGCACGCGCTTAACCCAGTTCGGCGAGCTTGTAATATCCGACCACGCCTGGCCAACGCACCCCTTGGGCACAACGTATTCGGTAGGCATGCCAACGGCCGCCCCCGCAGGTCGCGCAGCGCCTGCAACTGCGGGTTTCCTTAACGGACATCCGCATTCTACGCAGAACAACGATTCGTCTGCGTTTTTCTTTCCGCAATGAGAACAGTACATAACGGTCCTTCCTCAACAAAATACCTCATAAAAGATACTGCCAGTATACGGCATAACAGCGGAAGCAAAAAGGTACGCGCATCCGCTGGGTGCAGAGCAAGTTTTCCTTGATAGAGCCCGCAATTGGAATGTTAGTAGCGAAAAACCACGGGCAAAATCCGCGAAAAACATCACAAAACGGTTTCCCTTCCTTTTTGCCGCATCCCCCATCCGCGCGTTGCGTTACCATGAGCCAAAAACAAAAATGGAAAGGCCTCGCATGATCCACGCTGAAAACGAAACAGTGCGCTCGTTGCTCTTTCAAGGTAATTTCGGCCTTGAACGCGAGACCCTGCGCATCACCGAAGATGGCTTTTTGGCGCAATCGCCCAACCCCTTTCCCAACAATCCCCACATCGTGCGTGACTTCAGCGAAAACCAGGTGGAAATAAACACCGGCGTGCAGCATTCACCTGAAAAGGCGCTGGCAGAGCTTGCCCATTACGAAAAGATAGTGCAGACCAAGCTGGCGCAACAAAACCCCAGGGAAATGCTCTGGCCGTTCTCGAACCCGCCGTATCTGCGCGACGAAAACGATATCCCTATTGCCCAGTTTTACGGCGAAGAGGCGGGCAAAACCAGCTATCGCGAGTATTTGTCGAATCAGTACGGACGCTACAAAATGACGTTTAGCGGCATCCATTTCAATTACTCGTTCTGCGATGAGCTGCTGAAACGTGATTTTGAGCTGAGCGATTTCAAACTGGGTGAATTCGCAGCAAGCAACGGTAGCGAAGACTGCGAGCGCGACGAACACGGTGAAGGCGTTGGTGCCGCCATCGCAACCGACGACGCCCACGAAAGCGCAGCCTTCACCTCTTACAAAAACGACCTGTATCTTACGCTGGCGCAACGCTGCGTTGCCTATGGATGGGTCATGAGCGCAATCACCGCTGCTAGCCCCATTATGGATTCCTCGTTTGTGGAGCAAGGCAACACGGGTGGCGATCTTTATTTCGGCCTAGGCACCGTTCGTTGCTCTGAGCTGGGATATTGGAATTATTTCTCGCCTGTTTTGGATTACTCATCCCCTGCCGCATACGCCGATAGCATTCAGCAATACGTCGATCGCGGCTACATTATGTATCCCAGCGAGCTGTATTATCCCATTCGCCTGAAGCCGAGCGGCGCTTACAACTTGGATTCCCTGCGCGCGGGCAACATCAGCCACATTGAGTTGCGCATGTTCGATCTGAACCCGACCGATTCTTTGGGCCTTAACAAGCAAGATGTCTTTTTCTCGCAGCTTCTTTTGATTTGGCTTGCATGCACGCCCGCCCAGCCGTTCACGCGCGCCGACCAAATCCAGGCAATTCAAAACTTCAAGAACGCCGCGCACTACGACTTGCGCACGGTGAAAATCATTTTCCCCGGCGGACGCACCTGCACGGTAAACGCTGCAGCACTCGAAGTCCTTGATGCCATGATTGCGTTTTTCTGCAACATTGACGCAGGTCAAGAGGTCTTTGACTGCTTGGCGTTTCAGCGCGGGAAGTTCACCGATGCCATCCATGAACGTTATACGCACACCGTGCGTCATGCTTATGGCACCGAGTTTGTGAAAAATGGCTTGAAGCTTGCACAGCTGCGACAGAAAGAGGCGCTTGCCCGCCCCGACACGTTCGCGGAAGAAGAAGCGTAGGCGGCGCATTTGTGCGCTCGTATCTGATGCCACGCAGCGCGCCCGCGGCTTCACCGTTCGCTCCCAGCATATAAAAAACGCCGACAGCTCCAACAGCTGCCGGCGTTTCAATTTGGATAATCCGAAATTACGCGCTACTCTTTCGGAGTCGCCTGGTCGCTCTGCCCCTCTGCCTGCTTGCGACGATTATGCACGATAACACCTGCAACAAGAGCAATAACAGCAACAACCAACGCTCCTATCAGCACATACAGCATCATGGGCATCTGGCCGTCCGCAGCCTTTCCATCTTTCGAGGCATCAACGGAAGCCTTGTCGCCCGATGCCGAAGCCGAACCCGACGCCAGCTCGCCATTACGCGTGGCCTCGTACTCGGCTTTTTCCTCGTCCGTCATCTCGTCGGACGTATCAATACCTTCCAGCGTGGACGGATCGGCTTCGGGAGCCTCCACGCCCGCCGTTGTTCCAACCGATTCACCCGTAGATGGCTCAACGGGCGCTGCGGCATCCGAAGAAGTTGAAACGGTAATCACGGCATCGTTGCACGTGCAGGCGTAACTTCCCATGCCCGTGGAATTGGAGATATTCACACGGCGAATTTCCATGGAAGTGGAACCTTGTTCGCGCGCAATGAACGTGATATTCATCAACGGCGTACCGTTATCCCAGGTCACACCCTTAAGTGTGGGGGACTTGAAATTCAGCACAGCATCAGTCCAGCCATCGCCAGCATCTTTCGTGTAAACATCAATGCTGTTATTCGTATCTAGCGATGCTACATCAAGCATGCCGGTGTTGTAGCGCACCGTTGCCGACATGGCGTACATGGTGTACTGACTGCTTCCGTTGTTTTGCAGTTCCAACGACACCGTAAACGTATCACCAGGGGCAACAGAGCTCGGGGCGTCTTCGCCCGCCACAACCGACATGGTATACGTAGGGGCATCGGCGTAAGCGCGCTGCGGGATAATCGCCGCAGTCAAGCCCACTAAAGCAGCAACAAGAACGCATGCAATACACGCCTTTTTCATCAGACTACTTACGGCAGAAAACGCATTACTCATGGGCACTCCCTTGAAAATCGGTCCGTCGCGCCTGTTAAAATCCTGCGCAAAAACTCCCCCGCGCAAGGCGAACAACGAACGCCAGCGATACAATAAGCGGGCAATGATGCGCACATATCCCGCAAACAGTAGCGCTATAGTAACGCTAATTGTTCTGTTTTAGGAAAAGAACAATCGCAAATGGATAAAAAGTGACGTTTGCCACAAATTGTTCAAAATTGCGTGCATCGCAAAGCGCTTGCTGTCACGCCATCACCATCTGAAAGGCACACTATGAAACATTTTTTCGACCAGACAAACGACATACTCCATCTTATGGAAGCACGTCATTCTGTACGAAACTACACACCCGAGGATATCACAAAACCCCAGTTAGAGAAGCTGCAAGCATGCATTGATGCCTGCAACGAAGAAAGCGGTTTGAACATTTTCCTGGTAACGGACGAGCCGAAAGCATTCAGCAATTTTGCAGCCCGTTATGGGCATTTCACCGGCGTGAGCAATTACCTTGTGCTAGCGGGGCCGAATTCCGCCGACCTGGAAGAAAAATGCGGGTATTACGGTGAAGAGCTTGTTCTGCTTGCGCAAGAAATGGGGCTGAACACCTGCTGGGTTGCCCTGACATTTTCTAAACGCGTGGTGCGCAAAATGATTCCCGAAGGTCAAAAACTCTGCATTGTTATTTCGTTAGGAAAGGGCGAAACGCCTGGCAAATCACGCAAAACACGCTCCGCGGAAGACCTTTCGAATATATCCGAATCATCACCCACGTGGTTCAAACGCGGCATGAAAGCGGCCTGCCTTGCACCAACCGCCATCAATCAACAAAGCTTCTACTTCACGCTGGAAGACGACGGGGAAACCGTAAGCGCCGTGTCGAAAGGCGGGCCCTGCTCAACAATCGACCTGGGAATCGTCAAACATGATTTCGAGCTTGCCGCCGGTGCGGACAACTTCTCCTGGAAATAAAGTGCAGGGCGCAGGGCGCGCAAGCCGTGCGGTACGCAAAAGCGCTCAATGTCACACTGGAAGGTTCGCGCAAGTTCTGACCCGCGCGAACCACGCAGGTCGCCTACGCAAAAGGGGCCTTTCGCAAATCGCGAAAGACCCCTTGCTACTTCAAGCAATGCAATTAAACGAAAATTCCCAGCTAGGAAAGCCCTTCGCGTTTAAGCGACATCTTCATGGCTTCGATTTCCACATCCAAATCAAGCGCTTCATCTTTATACATGTTGTCGCACATTAAATCGAACGCACGCGCCATATCCTGCATATGTCCCTTGGTCTTCTGCAGAAGATCGTCGCCCTCAAGTGTGTTGCTGTTCTCAAGCGCCGAATACTTCTTCAACACAATATCAAGCGTGGGCACGTAATACGCAAAGAACTGATTGTTGCGACGAATCTCTTCGGGCTGACTGCGCATGGCGTCGATAAGCTTGCCCGCCTTCTCGATAGCCGCCGTGGCTTCGTTTCTAAGCTGCGCATCGCGCAATCCATGAAGCTGCAGGCGCGATTGACTGAGGCTGCGCTCTGCTTGGCGCAGCTTAGCGTCTTGCTCGGATGTTATGCCGCTCGTAAGCAAGCGTCGCCGTCTTTCGGCGTTCGACCCCGCGCGGCCCAGCGCGATAGCGCCGGCAGAAAGCCCCGCTATCGCGACAAGCGCCACAACCAAACTAAGAATCAGCCCCATGGAAACTCCTGCTGTCTGTTTTCCGTTCGATGCAATCATCGTAAAGAGCCGCCGCCAACACATCGGCCGCGGCTCTTAAATGCGCATACTTATTACCTTTGTTATCAGGCACTATGCCTTAATTTCAAGAAGCTTTGCGCGCAAATCATCTTCAATCTGGCCCAAAGAAGATTCTGCATCGGCGCGCTTCTGGCGGCCTTCGGCAGAAATACGCAGCACTTCTTCAAGCGTTTCGATGAGCTTCTGATTCGTCTCCTGAATGGTTTCCACCTCAATAATGCTGCGCTCCGATTCCTCGGCAACGGCAATAGTGCCCTGCTTCAGCGTTTCGGCGTTCTTCTTCAGAAGCTCGTTGGTCATGTCGGAAACGGCGCGCGTTGCTTCGGTGGCCTGGCGCATGTCTTCCACGCCCAGGGCCAGAACCATCTGGTTCTTCCACAGCGGGATGGTGTTCACCAAAGTGGTTTGGATCTTTTCCACCATCACAATGTCACTGCTCTGAATCAGGCGAATCTGAGGAGCCATCTGAATGCTAATGGCGCGCGTGAGCTCCAAGTCGAAGATCTTCTTCTCAAAGCGGTCAAGCAGGCCCGCGTAATCGTTGGCGCGCTGGGCGTCTTCCACGGCACCCGTGCGGTCGGCTTCGGCCTTCAACTCAACCAGCTTGCCAGCACGCTCTTCCTCAAGACGCTTCTTACCAGCCAAAATGTAAATGGTGAGCTCTTTGTAGTAATCCAGGTTCGCGTCGTACATGTGATCGAGCAGCACGATATCCTTGCTCAGCTGATTCTGGTGCGCCTGAAGCTGGTTGCACACTTTGTCAACGTTTGCCTCTGCCTTGGCGTAATTGGCCTTCATGCGCTCGATGGTCGCCGGCGCCTTCTTGAACAGACCGAAAAAGCCGCCCTTTTCCTCGCCCTTAATGTCGAAGCCCTTGAGCTCGGTGACCAGCGTGGAAATCATGCCGCCCACTTCGCCCAGATCCTTGGTCTTGACGTTTTCAAGCGCGTGATCGGAGAAGTCCGCAATGTTCTTTTGGCTGCTTGAGCCGAATTCGACAATAACGTTGCTGTCGGTCAGGTCAATTTCGGTGGCGCGCTGGTCAATGAGCGCCAGCTCTTCGGGGGTAAGCTTGATGTCCGCCAGCGACGTGCCATCGGTGGACTTGACCTGGATAAGCCCCTTGTCAGGCTGCCATTCGGTAATGGTGTTCTCTACTGCGGGCGCGGCGGGCGCATCTTGAACGACCTGCGCTTCAACTTCCATAGGATTTTCGGTTTCCATAAAGCAGCCTCCTTGTTCGATGGGGGTAGCGCACAGGCACCATACGCGCAGCGCGCATTTTGACGCTTCCATTATACGCGTGAAAGACGCGCGGAAGCACCCGCGGAAACAAACATATAGGCAACATCTTGCCTCTTCGGCAGAACTGATGCCTCTTTTTGAGCGGAAAGCGAACGGAATGCGAACGAAGCCGATTTATTCGTTAGATTATTGATCGCTGAATTTGCTCGCTAGCTTATTCGTTGGAAAGCGCAAGGCACAAGGCATCGAGCAACGTGACCGCATAATGCTGTGCAGCACGCGCCTCACCTGCGTCTTCCCATGCTTCGCCAGGCAATTGAATAGCAATGCGCCGCGGCGAATCGCCCTTTACGGCGTTCAGCGCGTTCTCAATACGCAAAGCCAAGCTGCCCTCTTCATCGTCCATTTGAACCACAGGAACGGCTTTTTGCTGCACAGGGCGCTCTTCGCCCGGCAAAACAAGGTGCACGAAGCACATATTCTGACCGGGAGCCACCAACAGTGAATCGGCGCTTACGATGTGCGAGTTCGGATTCGTTGCCAGCGCAAGATTCGACATGCGGCTTGCCACGCTGCGAGTGAATTTCGAAGTACCGAAAAGACACAGCGTGTGTTCGCCCAAGACATCGGCTGCGCGAGAAAATCCCAGATGAGCGCCAGGAACCGCCGCAGGCTTACCTTCCCAAGAATGACGCAGGTTGCGAATAGCGCGGAAGGTTTGGGCACCCGCAATGCCATCGCCGTACAGAGCCAAGTTCAGCTGGAACTTGCGCAACGCGGCTTCGGTATACGCGCCGAAAATACCATCGTCGTTGCACGCGAAGCCCAGCGCGCCCAACGCGCGTTGCAGTTGGCGTACATCGTTGCCATGGAAGAACGGCATGCGCAGATACAGCGTGCGATCGCCCATGGAATACGATGCGTCTACCAGGGCAGACCACGTTTTCTCATCGACCTCGCCCGTTGCCGGCAAGCCATGCGCAAGGCAAAACGAGCTTACCGCGGCGGCTGTTTTTTCGCCATAGACGCCATCAACGTCGGCATCGGTCAGAAAACCAGCCAGCACCAAACGCTGCTGAACGTCCTCAACTGCTGCTCCTGTATGTTGCAAACGAACGGTTTCCATAACGCTAGTCCAAACGATTCACAAACCAGTCGGCCATGGAAACAAGCAGGTCACGAGCGGGGCTGGGGTCAACCACACCCAGAAGCCTATTCTTGGAAATGCTCGTTAGGTTCTGCGCATAATTGCGCGCGTATTCAATGCTTCCCGTTTCCTGCATGATTTCCACCGCTTCGGCAAGAACATCTGGGTCCTTCTCTTTGTTGGACAGAATCTCAACCAGGCGGGCGCGCTGCTGCTCAGTACCGTGATGCAGCGCGTGCACCACAACCAGCGTGCGCTTCCCTTCGGTGATGTCGCTGCGGAAGTCTTTCTTGGTGGACTCTTCTTCACCGATAAGGTTCAGTAGGTCATCTTGGATCTGGAAGGCCAAGCCTGTGTCCAGGCCAAAGTTGCGCAGACCTTCGATTTGCGCCTCGGTGCCGCCGCCGACAATGGCGCCAACAGCCAGCGGAACCGCACCGCTGTAATGGGCGGTCTTATGCGTTGCCATAATCAGATAATCTTCGGGCGTAATATCATAGCGAGCGTCGCGCGCCCAGCCGATATCCATTGCCTGACCCTCAATAGTGCGGCGCGTCATTTCAATGAGCTCGGTCACAACGCGTACTTTCACGGCGTCGTCAAGCGTGGGATCGTTGATTACCGTGCCGTTGACCAGGGAAAGCCCCAAGTCGCCCATGTTCAGAGCAAGGCCCAGGCCTTCGCTCAAATGCAGGCACGGCTCGCCGCGGCGCAGCTCGGCCTCGTCGGCAATGTCGTCGTGGATCAACGCAGCGGTGTGAAAGTGCTCGATGGCCGCCGCGGAACTGATAGCCTTATTCATGTCGCCACCAACAACCAGGCAACCCGCCAAAGCAATAAGCGGACGATGACGCTTTCCGCCGTTCTTGCTGTACTTCATCAGCGGCCCGTACAGATAGCGATCCATGTCGGGGTGATCGCCGTGGGGAATGTAACGATTCACCAAATCGCCAATAACGCCCGCGTATTGATCAAGGTACTCCTGAAAATCGGCAGGAGGATTATCGTTCAAAGAAATAAGATCGTTGATGTCGGTGCTCATATTATGCTCATCTCGAAAAAGTCGCGACCTACGAAGACTTCATTGCGGGCAAAACAAAAAGACGAAGAGGGGAAGGTCCCTATTTTCAAACCTGGTAGGAGCGGAGGGGCTCCGGCTTTGCCTTCGGCAAAGACCGACCCCTCCCTCGCAAGCTCGGTCGGGCGAATTCCTAAAAACGTGCCACTGGCACGTTTTCTTGACGGAATTCCACCTCATCGGTTCGAGCCCCCGAAGGAAAGCCCTTCCCAATGGTTCCGTTGTCTTCTTTCCAATTTTTAAACCTGGTAGGAGCGGAGGGGCTCGAACCCTCACGCCTTGCGGCGGCGGATTTTAAGTCCGCTGCGTCTGCCATTCCGCCACGCTCCCACTTACAGCCACAGGGCATTTTATCAAATAAAGTGCGCTTGTCTCACGCGTTTCTAGAATAGGGAGAAAAGAATGGATTTCGCCGCGGCGCGTACCATTGCAACGGGCTCGTGTGCTATGCTAGTAAAGCTCTTGCATTACACACACCAAAAAACGAAGCAAAATGCAAAAAGGGGCTTTTCCTTGGCACGACAAGCGAACATTCTGTCTTTTGACGACGTAAAACGGGGCAGCGCACTGCGCGGCTCTGCTTCTGTGCGCGAAAACGGAAGGGTCGCCTCCCGCGATAATCGCCGGAACAGCCAAAACTATCAGGCCGGACAGAGAAATCGCGCCTATAGCAGCTCAAGCCAAGCGGGACATTTTGACCGCTGGAGCCAGCAAGACGGCCAAGAAACCAATTTCGCTTACGAGCCGAATCGCGTGCCTTCCGCATCCCTTTCGGACTACACGTACCCAACGCAAAGCAGCCGCTCTTTTGGCAGCTTTGGCGACACCGACAGCGCAAGCGCTGGCAGAACCATGCGCCCCACCAGCAAAAACGGCTTCGCCGAACGCAATCGCAGTGCACGCGCCGAAAGCAGCGCCCGAAGCGGCAGCGCAGGAAGTGCCCACGCTAATCGCAGCATGAGCAGCAGCCGC
>CAKTXN010000054.1 GCA_934630905.1 uncultured Eggerthellaceae bacterium | reverse complement strand
CGGTGTGGTGCCCCGAGTGGGGTGTGGAGCTTGCTGTTGATGAAGAGGTTCCGGAAAACGCTGTCTATCTGGGTGTTCGTGCATCGTATATCCATCTTGCCACGGGGCATTGCCCCCGAAACGTGTATCGTGCGCGAGCTCTTCATGTGAGCGATTCGCGTTTCGAACATTGGGTAACGCTCGATTTCGAGACCGAGAAACAGCCTGAGCATCAGCGTGCGCAGGACGCCTATCTGGAGAAAAGCTACGTGCAGCTGAAGCAGGACAAACTTGCGGTAAGGCAAGATGAGTTCATTCAGGCGGGCGATGTGGTTGACCTATGCATTCCGCCAAGCGCTATCTACACGGTAACGCATTAGGCGCTTGCTTTTGGGATGCCGACTCCGCCAGGGGTGTTCGTGCAAGACGATGAGCGGAAATTGACAAGTTTCCGAAGCTTTTAGAAAGAAATGATGCCGCGAAGGCGCTTGAGCAGCCCTTCACGGCATCTTTCGTATTCGCGACCTGGGGAAATGCAAGCAGCGCACCCTTCTCGGATGCGCTGCTGTTCCAAAAGTCTCGGAAACTTGTCAATTTCTCGGGGTTTGCTTGCATGGGCCGCTTTGCTCGTGGCAAAGGCTTATTTGAAAACTTGCTAAGGAGAAAACTACGCCGCTCCTTCTCCACCGCTTAGGGTGCCGAATTCTTTGATGGAGAGATCGGGCGCAAGGGCGATGTCTTTGAATTTTGTTGCTTTGAAGAGGTTATTCACGGCATCAACAACATCGGAGTCTATAGCATAGGACTCTACCATTAGCTTGCGCAGGCTGCTTCGTGTTGCATTGTTTAAGTATTTCTCCAGTTTTTCATCCAAGTCATCAGCATATTTATATATGGTTTCGTCGCTTAGGGAGTTTACGGAGTTGTTGTACTTGAATCTTCCCTTGTCGGACGAATACGTGAAATAGTAATAGCCTTGAACGGGCTGTCCATAGGAATTGCTTGCTTGTATTTGGAGTGCAATCCCGTTTTCCTTGCCGCCGTACCAGATTTTCTTTAAGACGAAGGAGTCAGAATCTTTTAGATTTTCAAGGCAATCGGTTTTGAACATATATGCAATGCCGTTGACGAATGAAATCATATCCTTTTGCTCGGTCGTTTCTGCTAATTGAAGAGCGTCTTCGAATTTTCCAGCAGAGCATGCGCCAAGAAGAACTTTCTTCTTCTCATCGTCAGATGCGGCAAGGGAGTAAGCAACATCATACTTGCCTTTTTCGATAATCTTCCCCAGCATTTCCGGCTTGGCATCTTCCGTGCTCTTTTCGTAAGCTGCTTTGTATTCTCCAGCCGCGAAAAGCTCATCAGGAGTTCTGAGCATGGGAGGAACTATCAGAAGTGCCGCAATGACTACGACCGCGACCGCGGCGACCGCACCAATCTTTTTTGTTCCGAATTTCTTAATGAAAGAGGCTTTTTCTTTGGTCTTCTCCGAGTCGTTTTCTCGTTCTGGTTTTTCTGGCGCAATTGCCGATTCTTTGCCGTCTGTCTTGTTTGCGGGGTTTCCGCATTTCGCGCAGAAGGCTGCACCTTCATCTAGAGGAGCACCGCACTTTGTGCAGAATTTGGGTGCGTTGGCGGCTTCTGTAACTGGCGTCTCTTGTCGGCTTTCGTCTTCGGTGCCGTTTTTGTTAGCGGGCAGCAACGGGCTGTTTTCTTCTGCTGAATCTTGAATGTCGGTTTCGCGGTTCTTGATGCTGTTATCGTTGGTCGACACCGATTCATCCTGCATTTTCGCTTTGCTATCTCCCTTTTCATTGATAGCGTTTTCTGAAACAGCTGTTTTTTCTACGCCTGCGGGTGGATTTGCAACATTAATTTCAGATTCGTCTTCGCCCTGATTAGGCAGTTCGTCTTCCATTTTTCTCCTTTCGCGCTGCTTGACTATATAGTCAAGGTTACCTATCAAAGGATAGGTAACCCGATGCGTCTCTCCTTGCTCTGTTTTTGTTGCACGATGGTTGGTTGTTGGATTCTTGCTTGCAAACTCGGGCAAATCGACGATATTCGGTTGTTGAAGGGGCGCCGTTGTTCCCGAGTGAAAACCGGCAGCTGCGAAAGATTTTTCTGCACCTCTCTGACCTGGTGTTATTCTCAAGGTTAAATGAGTGGGTGATTTGAGTCGCCGTGAAACAGTTGCGAATTCAAAATCGAACCACCGAATATCGTTGATTTGCCTGAATTCGAGGCCTGTTTTTCAACAAGCACTCAGTGAATGCTCCTTTGCGGCATGATTTCCCATGGTTGCACGGCGGATGCTTCTTGACTGCGGGGATTCTCACGATTACGAGGCGACCATCTAGGCCGGGTTGCGCAGATTGTTGATAAAAGGTGGGGTAATTTGTCACGGGGAGGCGCAGCTTGCTGCTTGGCGTACAATGCTAGGCGAAGCGCTCGGCGAAGCCGAGCGACGTCCTGGGGATTAAACCTAAGGCGGTCGGGCGTTAACGCAAGCCAAGGGGCGGCGAAGGCGCGACCATCGGCGGCATCGTTGCTGGCTTGGGCGCGTCTGGGATGCCGGGCGAGTAAAAGCGCCAAAGGTGTTAAAGAGACAAGAACACGAAAGAAAAGCGAGTGTTGCTTTGAAGCTAATTCATTGTGCGGATATCCATTTAGATGCGCCCATGGATTCGGCGCTGCCTCCCGAAAAAGCGGACGTGCGGCGTGGCGAAATCCTGGAAACGTTCCTGGCGCTTATCAAGCATGCGCAGCAGACGAACGTGCGCGTTGTTATGGTGGCAGGCGATTTGCTTGACAGCGTTCGCGTGAGTGCAACCACGCAAGACGTTGTGTATGAAGCCATGAAAAACGCACCCGATGTGGACTTCTTGCTGGTTCCGGGAAATCACGATGCCGTGTCTACCGCTCTGCTGGGACACCATTTATCCCACAACGTGAAGATTTTCGGGCCGCAATGGGAAACGGTGCACTATGGCGGCATTACGATAAGCAGCCGCACGCTTCCGCAGATAAGCAACGTCGATCAAGGGCAGTACGACTTATGTCAGGGGCTGCAGCTGGACGAAAACCTGACGAACATCGTGATGTTGCACGGCCAACTGGGCACAACCTTTGGCTCTTACGCTATCGATGCGGCACAGCTGCGTGGGCGTGGCATTGACTACCTTGCTCTTGGTCACAGCCATTCGTTCAGCAAGCAGAAGCTGGATGCGCGCGGTACAGCGGTGTATAGCGGGTGCTTGGAAGGCCGCGGCTTCGATGAGTGCGGTCCCAAGGGCTTCGTGGAATTGACCTACGAAAACCATGTGTTGAGCTGGGAATTTGTTCCCTTTGCGCGCAGGCGATTATATACCGTGGCGGTGGGAATCACGAATGTTGACAATGTTGCGACTATGCTTGCCATGGCGCAGGAGGCCGCTGCCCAGCAAAACATTCCAAGCGATAGCCTGGTCCGCTTTGAGCTGCAGGGCGGTTATTCCGCCGACGCGAACAAGGATTTGTCGTATCTTGAGGCAAGCCTGAACAGGGATTTCTTCTTCGCGAAGGTGGTCGATAAGACGCGCTTGGTGGTAGATGCCGCGGATTTCGAATACGACCAATCGCTGCGGGGCGCTTTTGTGCGCGCGGTTTTGGCATCGAGCGAGGCAGAAGAGGAAAAGCAGCGCATCATCTTGTGCGGCTTGCGCGCGCTTCGCGGAGAGGATGTTGCCTTGTGAATTTAGTGAGCTGCACCATTGAGAATTTTGGCGGGCTGAGCCAGCGCACGTTCAATTTCAACGATGGACTGACGGTTATTGAGCAGCCGAACGGTTCGGGCAAAACTACGCTTGCGGCATTTATTCGTTGCATGCTGTATGGAATGCCGCGTCATCACAAGCGTGACCTGGATAAAGACTTGCGTCGTCGTTATGCTCCCTGGCAAGGGGGCGCGTATGGCGGCCAGCTGGTCGTGCATGCGGGCGGACGTTTGTACCGCATTGAGCGTCGTTTTGGTGGCACGCCTAAAGATGACGCGCTTGCGGTGTTCGATCAAGTTTCGGGGAAGCGTACCGATGAGCTGGGTTCTGTTCCGGGCATTACGTTGTTTGGGTTGGACGCCGATTCGTTTGAGCGCAGCGCGTACATTCCGCAAAATCGCCTTGCCGACGCGTTGGGAACGGCTGATATCAAGGCGAAACTGGGCAATTTGGTGGACAACACCGATGGCACGCGCAATTTCGAATCGGCAATGGATCTGCTGAAAAAAGCGCGCACCCAGCAAGTGCCTTATCGCGGACAAGGTGGGGCTCACGCTGCTGTTGTGGCGCAGATTTCCCAGGTCAACGAAGAGTTGGTGCAGCTCTCCACAGCTCAGGGCGAACTTGAGCGCGTGCGTGATCGCGAGGGTCGCCTTGCTTCCAATATAGAGCAGCAGCGTCATGAGCTCGCACAGGTGCGCACGGAAATTGCCGAAGCGGTTGACTTGCAGGCGCGTCGCAGCATGGCACTTGAGTGCATGCGGCTTGAAAACGCTCGCAAGCAGGCAAGGGACGAGTACCAGCGACTCGAGGCGTCGCTGGGCGGAGCAGTGCCGAGCGAAGGGGAAGTGCATCGTGCGAACGAGGCGCTGCAATGCCTTGACCTGGTGAAACAGGCGGGTGTAACGCAGGCGGACATCGATACGTTTGCGGCGCAGGCCTTGCAAACGACCCCTGGTGGCGAAGGTGTCGCTCGTGGCGAAGGCGCCGCTGCGTCCGCTCCCGCGCAGGATGCCGCTACGGATACCCGCGCTGACGCTGCCGCTCCTGGCATCGCCGGTGTCACCAGCGGCGCGGCAGGCGCGCACGGCATTCCTGCCGCCGATGCCGGTTGCTACGGGAACGCCGAATGGTCGGATGACGCACCCGCAGTACCCGCGACCACCGCAGCTCCAGCAGCAGCCGCAGTAAAAGGCGGCGGTGCGGGCATCGCGCTTGTTGTGGTGGGGGTTATCCTGCTTCTGGCGGGCGCCGCGCTTGCCGTAATGGATACAGCAAGCATAGCGTGCGTTTTCGCAGGTCAACTCTATGCTGGAATTGCTGCAGCGTTGGTTGGTATCGCATTCTGCGTTGGCGGCGGCGTTATGCGCGCGCGCCACAAGAAGCAGGTGCAGCTGGCGGCGCAAGAAGCGCGAGAGACAGCGCAGGCTGCGGCGCGTGCGGCAGAGCACGCTCGCTCGCTGACGCGCACAAACGACCTGATCAAGCGTGCTTTCGCTGCACAACGTGAGCTCGAGTCCTTCTGCGACACACATCACATTGACCCCCGAACGCTGAACGCAGAAACGCTGGGGCTCTTGCGTGATAACGCTCGCGCGCTGCATCAAATGCGCCAAAACGTTGTTGCCGCCGACCAAGCGTTTTCCCAGTTCGTAGAAGCAAATGGCTTGTGCGCGTGGAAGCGTTCCGACGAAGATCGCTTCCGTACCTTGAACCTGCAGGAGCTTCAGACGCAAGAACAGCGTTTAGTTGCGGCGCAGGAGGGGTCGTTCCAGGGTCGTGTGAAAGATTCCCAGCGCATTCAAACGCTGCAAGAGCGCGTTGATAAGATTCCCCTGCTGCAAGATCAGCTTCAGACACTCGCGGAACAGCGGAAAAAAATCGAGAAAGACGTGGCAACGCTCGATGCGACCATGGCTTATTTGGAACGCGCGAAAGAGCAGCTTTGCGCGACGTATGCAGGCCCGGTGCAGGAGCGTTTCCAGCATTATTTCCGCATGCTGGTGGATGAAACAGGAGCTATCGACGTCAAGAAAGTCCAGGTGGACAGTGACTTTCATATGACGTACCCGCAAACGGGTGCAACGCGTCATCAGGAAAGCCTGAGTGCCGGTTACGCCGATCTGGTCATGGTGTGCATGCGCATGGCGCTTTGCGACGCGCTCTACGAAAAAGAGTGTCCGTTCATTGTTATGGACGACCCCTTCATCAACGTTGACGACGCTTTGATGCAGCGCACGCGCCAGCTGTTGGAAAAACTCGCCGAGAATCATCAGATTATTTACTTCACCTGCTCGAATTCTCGCAACATGACCGCGCATTAAGTGCGACAATTGTCGGGTTTTTCTTTTAGCCGCGCGTTTCGTTTGAGAGGTTTCCATGTCCGACAGGCTTCGTACCACGCTTCTTCCGCTGATTGCCGCGTTCATCTGGGGTATTGCGTTCGTGGCGCAAAAAGGCAACACGGTGGGTGCACTTACGTTCAATGCCGCGCGCTCGCTGGTGGCGTTTTTCTTCGTGCTGGTTGTTCTTGCTGTGATGAACAGGGGAAAGAGCCAGGCGAAGGGGCCGGCGTCGGCGGCATCGGCGGCGGCATCGCGGCAGGAAAAAGCATCCGGGAAAGGCTCGACATCGGCAGCTCGGGCGAAGGGGCTGGCATCGCTCGCTGGCCTGCTCACGGGCAGCACGCCCCAGGAAACGCGCGCTATTTGGCTGGGCGGCGCTTGCTGCGGTTTGGCGCTTGCGTGCGCGACGTTTTTGCAGCAAACCGGTCTGGATGCAGACACCGAGGCCGGAAAAGCAGGCTTCCTTACCGCCATGTATATCGTGCTTGTTCCTGTTTTGGGCCTGGCGCTGAAAAAGAAGGCACCTGCAAACGTGTGGATGGCCGTTGTTGTGGCTGTGGTGGGGCTGTATCTGCTGTGCGTGAAAGAAGGCCTGGCCATTCGCCCAAGCGATTTGGTGGTATTGGCGTGCTCGCTTCTGTTTGCCGTTCAGATTCTGTGTATCGATCACTTTTCGCCGCATTGCAACGGCGTGAAGCTTTCGTGTGTGCAGTTTTTGGTTTGCTTTATCGTTTCCGCAGTTCCAGCGCTTGTATTCGAAGAGTTCTCGCTGCCTGCCTTGGGGCAAAGCGTGCTGCCCATCCTGTATCTGGGCGTGTTCTCGTCGGGCGTTGCCTACACGCTGCAAATTATCGCGCAGAAAAACGCCAACCCAACGGTGGTGTCGCTGCTGCTTTCCATGGAGTCGGTTTTCAGCGTGCTTGCAGGTGCGGTGTTGCTGGGCGAAGTGCTCAGCGGCCGCGAGTACCTGGGCTGCGCGCTTATGGCGGCCGCTGTGGTGTTGGCTCAGCTTCCTGCGCGTTCGGCAGCTGCTCCTCAACAACAATAGCTGCTGCCTTAGGGGCTTTCGCGCCGATAGACGCGGTGCCTCGCGCGTTTTCCTGTTCTGACCTCCCTTTTCATGGAGATTCCAAATGTCGTCGTTATGACACGTCGATAGGACGCAATGCGCGTGAATATGCTCCATTTTGACCGCAAAACGCGCCCCGCTATGCCATAATGGCACAAGAAAAAGCACAACAGAAAGGCTTCTCATGGAAAAGATTGCGAGCTTTACTATCAATCATCTGACGCTCGAGCCGGGCGTTTACGTTTCCCGCGTTGATACCGATCCCGCTGGCAGCACGGTTGCCACCACGTTCGACCTGCGCTGGACGGCTCCGAACCGCGAGCCCGTTATGGACACGGCGGCCGTTCATGCCGTTGAGCACTTGGCGGCAACGTTTTTGCGCAACAACGAAGAGTGGAAAGATCGCGTGCTGTACTTTGGCCCCATGGGCTGCCGGACGGGCTTCTACTTGATTTTGTTCGGTGAATACGGGCCGCGCCACATTATTGGCCTGCTGCGCGATATGTGCGCGTTTATTGCATCGTTCGAAGGCGAAATCCCAGGTGCTCGCCCCGAAGAGTGCGGGAACTGGCACGACAGCGACCTTCCCATGGCGCGCTACCACGCAAAGCGCTGGTTGGAGCAAACGCTGAACAACATCGACGACGCCCATATGACGTACCCCACGTTTTAAGGGCGAGTAAGAAGGGGTGCAGAAAGGCGAAGGCGCGGACGTTAGTGCGGCTGCCGGCAGGGGCGAAACTTGCCGCTGGCTAGCGCAAGCGCGCAGCCGGTCGGCACAGGCGTACAGCCGAGCGGCGCAAGCGTGCGGGTGCGACATTGCGTCCTTCGCATTAGTATCGACAGACCAACAGAAAGCGAGCGTGTTTCGTATCATGACGAAAATTGGCATCATTGGCGCCATGGAGGTTGAGGTAAGCTACCTGAAGGGACGCCTTGAAAACGCAACATCCCAGGTGATTGCGGGTATGGAATTTGCGGAAGGAACGTTTAGCGGTGTGCCCGCCGTGGTTGTTTTCTGCAGCGTGGGCAAGGTGAACGCGGGTATTTGCGCGCAGATTCTTGTTGATCGCTTCAATGTGACGCACGTCATTAACACGGGCGTGGCTGGTTCGCTTGATGCCGCCATCAACATTGGCGACTTGGTTGTGTCCACCGATGCCGTCCATCACGATATGGACGTATGCAATCTTGGTTACGAGCCTGGTCAGGTGCCTGGTTTCAAGGAGATTTATTTCCCCGCGGACGAGCAGCTGCGCAACATTGTCAAGCAGGCGGCGGCGCAAGTTGCAACCGATATTGCCGTGTTTGACGGTCGCGTTGCGTCGGGTGATCAATTCGTGCGCACCGATGCCGAAAAACAGCGCATCATCAGCACGTTTGCAGCGCGCTGCTGCGAAATGGAAGGCGCAGCTATTGCTCACGCGTGTTTTTTGAATGGCGTTCCGTTTGTTATTGTGCGCGCGATTTCCGACAAAGCCGATGGCTCCGACGCTGAACTCTACCCCGTTTTCGAGGAGAAAGCCGCCCACCACTGCGCCGCTATTGTTGAGCGCGCAGTCACGCTGTTGGCGTAACTAAACGCATGCGCCCTCTGCCGTGCTTTTCTGATGCGTGGGCGGACAAGCGAATGCGAAAAGCGGCCGATTGCTATATACTGACGAACGTTATCTATTATACGGCAAAGGAGGTACCCGTGCTTAAAGCTATGATCGTTGACGATGAGGCTCCAGCTCGTTCCGAGCTGCGCTTTTTGTTGGACGAAACGGGCCAGACCGAGGTCGTTGCAGAAGCGGGCAGTGTCCGCGAAGCAATTGAAAAACTGAAGGAATTTCCCTGCGATGTGATTTTCCTGGACATTAACATGCCCGAAGCAACGGGTTTGCAGCTGGCGGATGCGCTGCGTCATTTGAAGTTCCCGCCGGCAGTTGTGTTCGTGACCGCTTACAGTGAGCATGCGCTGGACGCTTTCAAGGTGAATGCTATTGATTACCTGGTGAAACCTGTGGAAACCGAGCGTTTGCAGCAGGCAATTGCCCGTGTGCGCGAGCATGTTGCGCTGCATGCGCAGGCTCAGCATTCCGAGCGCATTCCGGTAGAAAAGGGCGGCAAGAAAATCCTGGTCAGCATCGATCGCATCCGTTTCGTTATGGCGCGCGACGATTATGCGTACCTGCAGACCGACGTTGATCGTTACTTCTCCACGGTTAGCTTGGCTCAGCTGGAAAAGCGCCTGGACGGCCACGGATTCTTCCGCGTGCATCGCGGCTACCTGGTAAATCTTTCCATGGTGCAAGAAGTGGAAGCGGTTGCTGGCGGTACGTTGTTGTTGACCTTGGCCGATGTGGACGAAAAGATTCCGGTGTCGCGCCGTCGCGTTTCCGCTTTGAAGAAGGCGCTTGGTCTGTAAATTGCGCCCGTGCGCGAGCACGCGAGCGCGAAAACGTGCGAAGAAAGCATTTGTTCAAACCTGCAGATTTGCGTCTGCAGGTTTTTGCGTAAAAAGTGGCGAAAAATAAGGAAGGGCGCCAGGGACGCTTGATTGCGGCGGTTGTACTGCTGCGAAACCGGGTGCGGAATGTGGAAACATTGCAGCAAAACCGTGTGAGCACGCGTATGAACTGGCAAAATGGTAGGATAACCCCTTGGGCACCGTAATGGTTCGCCGCGGATGAAAGAGAGTGATATGGCTGAAACGGATTTAGCCTCAAGCCCCACGGCGCGAGAGCTTATCGCGGTAAAGGCGGCAAGTAGGCTTCATGCGAAAGATGCAAGCCTTTTTGACTTTTCAGAAGAGGCGCAGAAGTGCGCGGAAGAGTTCATGGGATGGGTTGATTTGGCAAGCAACCCTCCGTACCCCGTTGACGCTATTCAGGCGCTTGCGGACGATTGCGTGGGCCATGGCGCGCGAACGGTGCTTCTTTTGGGGCAGGGCGGTTCGTCGCAGGCGGCTATGACGCTTACGAAGTACAACAAGGTAGACTCGAATCGTGTTATTTTCAAGACGCTTGATTCCGATTCTCCTGTGCGTTTGCGCCAGATTCTGTCAGAGTGCAACCCGCAAACAACGCTGGTTATTGTTTCGTCGAAGAGCGGGTCGACCATTGAGCCGAACGAATATCTTGTTGCCGTTCGCGCTGAATTCGGCAAGGTTTTGTCCGAAGAAGAGCTGGTCAAACGCCTGATTGCCATCACGGACCCCGATTCAAGCTTGGCTAAGCAGGCGTACGAGGAAAACTGGCGCAACGTTTTATACGGCGAGCCTTCCGTAGGCGGTCGTTACTCGGCGCTTTCTGTTTTCGGGCTGCTTCCGGCGGCACTTGTGGGCATTCGTCTGGACGCGCTTATGGAAGAGGCGCGCATTGCCGAAGAGATGTGCAGCACCGATGACCTGGACAATCCCGCAATTCAGCTGGCAACGTTCCTGTACGACAACTACTGCAACGACCGCGACAAGTTCTCGTTCCTCACGCCTAAGCGCGGCCGCGTTTTGGGTCTGTGGATTGAACAGCTGGTGGCCGAGAGCCTGGGCAAAGATGGCAAGGGCATTTTGCCGAACATTGAGGTTGACCCGCTGCTGTTGACGAAGGATCCGGGCGATCGTGGCGTTATCAAGTACGTGACGCGCAACGACTCTCAGGATGAAACGGTCAGCTTCGCAAAGGGTCTTGACTATATCGACCCTGCTATTCCGCAGCTTTCGTATTCCGTGGAAAGCGCTTATGACCTGGTACATCATTTCATTATGTGGGAGTATGCCACGGCGATGTGCGGGTATCTGATGAAGGTGTGCCCGTTCGATCAGCCCGATGTTGCCTCGGCGAAAAAGCAGGTGCTGGACATTTTGGCGCAGGGTCATCCGAAGCCTACGTTCACGCAAAGCTCCATCAACGGTATCAAGATGGGACGCTTCCAAGTGAGCGTTTCCGAATGTTTGGCGGGGCATATGCATACGCGCACGCGTCAAATGCTCGAACGCGCTGTTCAGGAGCTTATCGCCAGCATTCAGCCTGGTGACTTCTTCGGTCTGTTGGCGTTTTTGCCATACACGGGCGAAGGCCGCCGTGAAGCGCTTGAAGACATTCGTAACGATGTGGCCGACAAAATTGGCGTGCCATCGTGCTTGGAAGTAGGGCCGCGCTACCTGCATTCCACGGGCCAGCTGCACAAGGGCGGCAAGAACAACGGCGTTTTCCTGATTCTTTCGGCCGATGAGATGGATGATATCAAGCTGGATAGCAGGGCGAAGTCCATGGGCACACTTGCGAAAGCCCAGGCTGCAGGCGATTTCATCACGCTTTCCGAGCGCGGACGACGCTGCTTGTACATCAACCTGCCCGACAACACGGGCGTCACGCTGCGCGCGCTAGAGAAAGTGGTGAAGCACGCCGCGGAGAAGGCCGCTTACTAACGCACAATGGGAGATG
>CAKTXN010000053.1 GCA_934630905.1 uncultured Eggerthellaceae bacterium | reverse complement strand
GTTAAGGCCGCCATCGCCGAAAGTACTGCGGGGGAAGCCCGTGGGAGGATAGGACGTCGCGCTCATGAAGGGCGTTTCGCGCGCCCGGGCCGCATCGCCCGGCGCGGAGAAGCCGGAGGGGGCCGCAGCGATGCGGTCCCCTTCTTTTTACAGCCATTTGCCTTCATCTTTTGATCCAGGATGCAGAGAATGCCATATTGCCTTCGCTTGCCGCCATCATCGAAATCGTTCACAGTTCTTTGAAATCGGATGAAAATGCCTGTAAAACCCCCGATATCGGATAACTGTGAACGATTTCTTGATCGCAACCGAGCCTCGCGATCGCGCGAATCCTCATTACCCAATTTTAACAATGATCTATTGATTGTTTCGCAGTTGTTGATGCAGAGCTAATGAACTGCGATACATTTTGAATTGAAGTTCATTTGAGATTTGAGGGTATCAGCGGTTTTGGAATTACCGATCGCTTAGAGCTATTTCAACCTTTGGGGTATTCGTCTCGGTAAAACCCCTTATACAAAAGAAACGGGCTGGATTTGCATCCAGCCCTTTGTGTTTCAGACCTTCTCAAGTATAAGACGCTATCTAATATAAGGCAAGCACTATTCGAAAGAAATTCGAGAAATTTCGCTACCGTCTTCCAGCTTCTTTAAAACAACGCCGCTCTTTTCGTAGATGGCATATCCAGCGCAATCATCTTTCGGGATACCCACACTTCCTGGATTGACGAAGATCACGTTTCCTTTTTTCTCAAGAACCTTAATATGGGTGTGTCCTGAGCAGAAAACGCATGGTTCAGGAAGGTTTTGCAATTCTTGGGGCTCATTCGGGTTCATTCCGAAACGATGTCCGTGCGTAGCAAAGAGCGTAACTTTCGCTTCGCTGTCATAAAGCGTGAGCGATGGCTTTTCCAGATCGAAGGAGAACATCCAGTTATCCACTTCTGCATCGCAATTACCCTGGACAGCATGAATGTGGTCCTCATAGGGGGTTAGCAGTTTCACAACCTGCTTTGTTTCGTAGTCAAGCGGCAGCGAGTTGCGCGGACCATGGTATAGGATATCGCCTAGCAGCAGAATATCCGTTGGTTTTTCTTCTTCGATTCGCTTAATCAGCAACGAGGTCGCCTGCGCCGCACCATGCAAGTCTGATGCGATAAGTATCTTCATGTTCCTCCTTTAATTTAAGAAGCTTTTACGATCACGATACGCTAATTTATTCTTTTTAAGCCTTTCATCTAGAAGATTCTTTCTTTCAACAGGAAGTGTGAAGATAATTTACCTACTTTTAACACAATTACTATATGATTTTGTGCACGCAATTTTTTGCAAGGTTGCTAGAGAAATGCGAAGGGCAAAGCTTCTTTGTAAAAAATTGCTCTTTTTATATCTGGAATAAAGGAGAGGTAATTATGGCCAATCAAGAAGGCCAGGGCAATCAGCTCAAACACGGTGCTATCGGTGGCATCGCGCTGGTGTTTCTGGTTATCGCCGCGGCTGCCCCGCTGGGTGCATCCGCAACGAACACGCCGCTCATCTTCATGCTGGGCAACGGCCCGGCGGCGGCATTCAACTTTCTTATTATCGGTGTTCTTCTGTTGATTTTCTCGGTGGGCTTCACCGCGATGTCTTCCCATATTACGAACTCCGGCGCGTTCTACGCGTACATCTCCATGGGCCTGGGCAAGCGCTTCGGCACTGCTTCCGGTTTCATTGCTGTTGCAGCATATAATATGCTCACCGTGTATTTGGTTGCTGCAAACGGTACGTTCACGGCTTCCATTCTTGAGCAGGAGCTGGGCCTGGTCGTTCCCTGGTGGGGCGTTTCCTTGGTGCTTGGCGCTATTATTCTGGTGTTCTCGTACTTCGGCATCGAGGGCGGCACGAAGTTCCTGATGGTCTGCCTGGTATGCGAGATTACCATTCTGGCCATCGTCGACTTCTCCGTCCTGTTTACCGAAGGAGCTGGCGCTTACTCGCTGGACGTGTTCTCGTTCGACACGCTTCTTAATGGAGGCGTGCCCGGTGGTATTGGTGTAGGTGTGTGCTTCGCATTCCTGTGCTTCATCGGCTTCGAGGCTACGGCCATCTTCGGCGAGGAGACCAGAAACCCCCGCAAGACCATCCCGCGCGCTACCATCGCTGCCGTTATCATCATCGGTTTGGTGTACTCGCTTTCCGCATGGTCGGTGACTGCTGCAGCAGGCGCATCGGGCGCAGAGATCTTCGCATCCGCCGGCGCCGCCGATCCTACGAGCGTCGTGTCGGTTTCCGAAGTGGCCTACGACCATATGTACCATGACGTTGCCGTCTACTACTGCGGCGATGCTGTGGGCCACCTGTTCAACTGGTTCCTGCTCATCTCGAATTTCGCTTCCTGGATGGCGGGTCATGGCATGGCCTCCCGCTACCTGTACTCATTCTCGCGCGCCCATTTGCTTCCGCAGCCTTTGGAGAAAACGAACAAGGCGAAGTCTCCGTTCATCGCTTGCTGCGTGAACATGGTGTTCTGCCTGGGCGTTGCTTTCGTCATGGCTGTTTTCGGTCTTGACCCGTACTCCCAGATCGGCGCCATCTGCTCCGCAATCGCCATCGTGGGCATCATGACCATGGAGATCATCGTGAACATCGCCGTCATCCGCTACCTGCGCAAGCACAACAGCGAGGAAGGCTTCGGTCACAACATCTTCCAGACCACGATTGCCCCTGTTCTGGCGTTCATCGGTATGGGATATATCCTGTTCCTGGTTCTGAGCAACTTCAACCTGCTCACCGGCTTCGAGGAATTCGGAACGAACTTGATTCTAGGCGGTTTGACGCTGATCATTGGTGTTATCGGATTCATAGCTGCAGTTGTTCTTGATAAGAAGGGCGTGCTAACCGACCCCGTTTCCATTGAGGTTGACTAAACAGCGCGCCGCAGAGGCGTAGAACCAAATCTAGGATTTCGCGGACGGGCCTTCGGGTCCGTTCGTTTTTTATGTCTGCACGCCCGATTGTTAAAAAGTGACGGGGTCTTTTTCACCTTTTTCATCTTCTTGCTTTGCAATCATCAGCAGGATTTTTTTACCCTACTCCCCTTGTAGGAAAAAATAGGGGCTCTTTACCCATTCTTAACACAACGTGTGTAGCATCATGAATACGCAATTTTTTTCAAGGTTGCTGAGAATGGGAGTTAAAGCTTCTTTGTAAAAACTTGCACGTATTGTTTCTTGGATTAAGGAGTGTTAATCATGGCCAATCAAGAAGGCCAGGGCAATCAGCTCAAACACGGTGCCATCAGCGGCATCGCATTGGTGTTTCTGGTTATCGCCGCAGCTGCCCCGCTGGGCGCATCCGCAACGAACACGCCGCTCATCTTCATGCTGGGCAACGGTCCGGCGGCGGCATTCGATTTCGTTATCATCGGTGTCCTTCTGTTGATCTTCTCGGTGGGCTTCACCGCGATGTCTACGCATATTACGAATGCCGGCGCGTTCTACGCCTATATCTCCATGGGTTTGGGCAAGCGCTTCGGCACCGCCGCCGGTTTTATCGCCGTTGCTGCCTACAATCTTTTGTCGGTTTATCTCGTTTGCGCCGCCGGCACGTTCACTGCCTCCATTCTTGAGCAGGAGCTGGGCCTGGTCGTTCCCTGGTGGGGCGTGTCGCTGATTTTCGTTGCCGTCATTTTGCTGTTCTCGTACTTCGGCATCGAGGGCGGCACGAAGTTCCTGATGGTCTGCCTGGTGTGCGAGATCACCATTCTGGCCATCGTCGATTTCTCCGTTCTGTTCGCCGAGGGCGCAGGCGCGTATTCTCTGAGTGTATTTTCCTTTGATGCGTTGTTCAACGGAGGTGCTCCTGGTGGTATTGGCCTGGGTGTTTGCTTTGCATTCCTGTGCTTCATCGGCTTCGAGGCTACGGCCATCTTCGGCGAGGAGACCAGGAACCCCCGCAAGACCATTCCCCGCGCCACCATCGCCGCCGTTATCGTGATCGGCCTGGTGTACTCGCTTTCCGCCTGGTCGGTGACTGCGGCGGCAGGCGCATCGGGTGCAGAGATCTTCGCAGGCGCCGGCGCCGCCGATCCCACGAGCGTCGTTTCGGTTTCCGAAGTTGCCTACGACCACATGTACCATGACGTAGCCGTGTTCTATTGCGGCGATGTTGTGGGTCACCTGTTCAACTGGTTCCTGCTCATCTCGAATTTCGCTTCCTGGATGGCCGCTCACGGCATGGCCTCCCGCTACCTGTACTCGTTCGCCCGCGCAAACTTGCTGCCTAAGGCCCTGGAGAAGACGAACAAGGCGAAGTCCCCGTTTGTGGCTTGCTGCGTGAACATGGTTCTTGGTGTGGGCATCTCCTTCATCATGGCTGCCTGTGGCCTTGACCCGTACTCCCAGGTCGGCGCCATCTGCTCCGCAATCGCCATCGTGGGCATCATGGCAATGGAGATCATCGTGAACATCGCGGTCATCCGCTACCTGCGCAAGCATAACAGCGAGGAAGGCTTCGGCCACAACGTCTTCCAGACCACGATCGCTCCTATCTTGGCGTTTGTTGGCATGGGATACATCCTGTTCCTGGTTCTGAGCAACTTCAACCTGCTCACCGGTTTCGAGGACTTCGGCGTTAACCTGTTCTTGGGTTGCTTGATGCTGATCATCGGCGTCATTGGCTTCATTATTGCGGTTGTCCTTGATAAGAAGGGCAGCTTGACCGATCCGGTTTCTATTGAAGTCGAATAATTGAGCGATTGGTCGTTCTCATGCGGACGGGCCCGGCGGTCCGTCCGTTTTTATATGGAATGCTTATAAAAGCAAGGGCTATGACGTACAATGAATAAGCCAAGCATTGGTGATGATTCTTGAAAGGAGAATCGTATGGCTGAGATGAAAGAAGTATGGGTTGACTACGTTCCCAAGGGTTACGAGGACAAAATTCCTGGCCACAAGACGTATGTGCAGATCTATGGCGAATGCGCGCCGGGAAAGAAGCCGCTTTTGGTTTTGCATGGTGGCCCGGGCGATACGCATAACTACCTGCTTGACTTGGCTAAGATTGCCGACAAGTATGATCGCCAGGTCATTTTCTATGACCAAATTGGCTGCGGTAAGTCTATGACCGAAGACATGGGCGAAGACTTCTACAATTACGATCTGTGGGTGAACGAGTACTACACCGTTATTGATGCGCTGGGTTTGGACGACTTCCATTTGTTCGGCAACTCGTGGGGCGGCATGCTGGGCATGCTGTGCATGATGAAGGATGACCGCGGCGTGAATTCGTTTGTCATCAACTCTTCTCCCGTTCTGATTCAGTCTTGGCTGGATGCTGCAAATCACTTGATCACGTTCTTGCCGCTGGAAATGCAGCTGGCACTGAAGGAAGCCGAGGAAACCGGAAACTACGATACCGTTCAGGCGAAGGCCGCTTATGACGAGTATTACAAGCGCCACGTGTGCGGCATGTACGAGAAGGATTATCCGCAGCACCTGATTGATGCGTTTAGCCAGGTTGGCGAATGCTACATGATTATGCAGGGTGCATCGGAGTTCGTAGTGACCGGCAAGATGCGCGACTGGGATATTCGCGAAGGCGTGAAGAACATCAAAGTTCCCTGCATGGCGCTTTCCGGCACGGATGACGAGGGTTCGCCGTGGGTTATCAAAGAAGGCGTTGATTTGATTCCGAACTGCGAGTGGACGTTGATTCAGGGCGCGCCGCATATCTGCTCGGTTACGCATCCCGATGAGACATGTGCCGCGGTGGAGAACTTCATCTCCCGTTTTGACTAATGTTTTATGACGCGCGTGGACGCGCATCAAAGGAGAAGTAATGATTGAACTGAGCGACGACGAGGTATTTTACGCTTTCGATAAGGAGACGCAGCCTGCCTTGCGCGTTCCTTCGGGCGAGACGGTGCGTATTCGCACGAAGGATTGCTTCGGCAATCAGCTGCAGAGCGCAAACGATACCATCGATAATATTGATTGGGATGCTATCAACCCGGCAACGGGCCCGATTTACGTAGAAGGAGCAGTTGCGGGCGGCGCATTGAAGGTTAAGATTGAGAACATTGAGTTCGATGCGCAGTCGATAGCTTGCACGGGCGAAGACGAAGGCGTTTGCGGCGATCGCTTTAATAAATGGAGCCTGGCGGTTTGCCCGGTAACCGATGAAGGCGTGGTGTGGAGTGATAAGCTCACGCTGCCTTTGCGTCCCATGATTGGCGTTATCGGCGTCGCTCCTGCGGGAGAGGCTGTTAACTGCGGTACGCCGGGAAGTCACGGCGGCAACATGGATAATACCGCTATCACAACGGGTGCAACACTGTATTTCCCTGTTTCCGCAGATGGCGCGCTTTTCGGTTGCGGCGATATGCATGCTGTTATGGGTGATGGCGAGATTGGCGTTACGGGTGCTGAAGCTGCGGGACATGCAACGGTTACGCTGACCGCACTGCCCGACTTGAAGATCAAGAATCCCATCATGGAAAACGACACGCATTTCATTACTATTGCATCGGCGGAAACGCTTGATGAAGCGGTTGACGCTGCGGTCCATGATATGTTGGATATCCTGCATGAGCGCACGGGCGTGGACGAAGATCAGCTGACCATGCTGTTCTCGCTGGCGGGTGACGTGCGCATTTGCCAAGTGGTCGATCCCGAAAAGACCGTGCGCTTCGAAATGCCGAAGTACGTTATCGAAAGGCTCTAGGCGATTTGGACGCCTTCGCTGCAAGGTTTTGCGCGTGGGTTCTTCGGTATCATATGTAAAAGAAGGTGGCTGGGAAAAATTCCCGGCCACCTTTTTCATGGCTAGGTGTGGGGGGAATCGCGAAAGCGAAGGGAAAGCGAAGTCGAAGGCGGAGGCAACAAAAAGCGAAAGGTGAAAAAGACCCCGTCACTTTTTAACATTAGAGCTGCGCGATCGCGTTCACCAGGGCATCGATTTCTTCATCGGTATTTGCCCACGACGTGCAGAAACGGCAAACGTTTTGGTCGGGGCCTTCTGCATGATCGAACATGAACACGAAGTCTTGCTCAAGTGCGCGCATGTGCGCATCGGTCAAGACAAAGAACTGCTGATTCGTGGGAGATTCGACAAACTGCGCAATGCCTTTTTCTACAAACGCATCACGAATACGAAGAGCCTGGTCAATTGCTTGCTCGGTGATTTTGAAATACAGGTTGTCTTCGAAAAGCGTGGCGAACTGAATACCCAAAAGCCAGCCTTTTGCCAGCATAGCACCGTTTTGCTTCATGGCACTGCGGTAATTGCGCTGCAGCGCCGGATTCGTGATAACAATTGCCTCGCCGAAAAGCGCACCGCATTTCGTGCCACCAATGGTGAACATATCGGCAACATAGGCAATATCGGCCAAGGTCAGATCGCCTTTCGTTGCTGCCAAAGCATAGCCTAGGCGTGCGCCATCAAGGAAAAGGTACAAGTTGTGCTTTGCACAAGCATCGTGAATGGCGAACAGCTCTTCCTTGGAATAAAGCGTTCCCAGCTCCGTGGACTGCGAAATGTATACCATGCGCGGTGTTACCACGTGCTCAGGAATGTCGCTTTCCTCGTAAAGCGTGGCTGCTTCATCGATTTGGGCAGCGGTGATTTTTCCGTTTTCATTCGGAAGCGGAAGGCACTTGTGACCGATGTGCTCCACGGCTCCCGTTTCGTGAATGTTGATGTGGCCGGTATCGGCGCAGATCACGCCTTCCCAGGGGCGCAACATGAAATCGATGCCAACATAGTTTGCCTGCGTGCCGCCCACTACAAAATGAATCTGCGCATTATCGCAGTTCAAGTGCTGCTTTATCAGCTCAGATGCGCGTTCGCACCACGTGTCCAGCCCGTAGCCATCGTAGCTTTCGCTCCAGCTTTGCTCCAACGCCTTCAGAATGGCGGGGTGGCAGGAGCGGTTGTAGTCGTTGTTGAATCGAATCATAAGGTCCTTCTCTTCTTCGATCTTCGTTTGTTTCTCTGTCAGTATAGCTATTTGCACATGGTGGGGTGCAGGCGATAAGCAGATGGCCGCAAAACTGCAAAATGGCGCGTTTGAAAAGATTCGCGCGAATGTTCTGCAATGCATTTCATTGGTGCATTTCGACGCCGTGCTGGACTGCGGAGCTGCGTGTGTATTTGCTTCGGCATTTGCGTTTGCAGTAAAACACAATGTCTGTGTCACCTTTGTAAAAACTCTGTCTACCTGCACAAATGGTGGTATCATAAACGTTTGTCTTTAGATACAGGTTAAACGTTTATATGGAGCATAGAGTGAAACAGGAAAATATTCGTAACGTGGCAATTATCGCGCACGTTGACCACGGCAAAACTACGCTGGTTGACCAGCTGCTGAAGGCCGCCCACGTATTCCGCGCAAATCAGCAGGTGGAAGACCGCGTGTTGGACAGCAACGATCAGGAACGTGAGCGCGGCATCACCATTCTTTCGAAGAACATTTCCATTAATTACAAGGGCGTGAAGATCAACGTCATCGACACGCCGGGTCACGCCGACTTCGGTGGCGAAGTTGAGCGTGTTTTGAACATGGCCGATGGTGCTCTGCTGATCGTTGACGCTTACGAAGGCCCCAAGCCGCAGACGCGTTTCGTGCTGAGCCATGCGCTTGCGAACAACTTGCGCATTGTGGTGGTGGTGAACAAGATCGACCGCCCCAACGCTGATCCCGATACCGCTATCGACAAGGTGTTCGAGCTCATGATGGAGCTGGGCGCTACTGATGACCAGCTGGACTTCCCGGTGATTTACGCATCTGCCGTGAACGGTTATTCTCGCTACGATTACAACGACGGCAACATGGATATGATTCCGCTGCTGGATACTATTCTGAAAGAGATCCCGTGCCCCGATGTTGACCTTGAGGGTCCGGTGGCGTTGCAGATTTGCACGGTTGATCACAGCAGCTACGAAGGCCGCATTGGCGTTGGCCGTTTGCATAGCGGCATCTTGCATGAAAAAGAGCAGGTCCTGGTTGTAAAGAACGATGGCTCGAGCAGCTACAACGCAACCATTCGCAAAGTTCACGTTTTTGAGAACCTGGGCAAAACGGAAGTTCTTCAAGCAGAAGCGGGCGACATTGTTGCCGTTATCGGCATTGAAGATGCTGACATTGGCGACATCATCACCGACCGCGAAAACCCCGTTAAACTCGCGCCGATTTCCGTGGAAGAACCCACAATGTCCATTGTGTTTGAGGCTTCTACCAGCCCCTTGGTTGGTCGCGAAGGCGAGATTGTGGGCGCGCGCCAGTTGAACGAGCGTCTGATGCGCGAAAAGGAAAGCAACATTTCCATGCGCATTACGCCGCTGGACGAAGGCTCGGGCGTTGAAGTTGCGGGCCGTGGCGTTTTGCATCTGTCCGTTCTGATGGAAACCATGCGTCGCGAAGGCTTTGAATTCCAGGTTGGTCGTCCGCAGGTTGTTTACAAGACGGCAGCAGACGGAACGAAACTTGAGCCTATCGAAGAAGCAACGGTGGACGTTCCTAACGATTACGCTGGTAAGGCCATTGAAGTTATGGGCAACGCGGGCGGTATCATGGAGGATATGTCTTCCGATGACGCCATGACGCACCTTACGTTCAAGATTCCTTCTCGTGGCACCATGGGTCTGAAGACGCGCATTCTGAATGCAACGCACGGTGAAGCGCAGCTGTTCCATCACTTCTTCGAGTACGGCCCCTACGCGGGCGAAATGCCTGGTCGCAAGAATGGTTCCATGATTTCCATGAGCACGGGCAAGGCAGTTGCTTACGCTCTTGACACGCTGCAGCAGCGCGGCCGCATGTTTGTGGCGCCGGGCGATCCTTGCTACGAAGGCATGTTGGTTGGCGAGAACGCGCACGATTCGGACATGGTGGTGAATGTAGAGAAAGCGAAGCAGCTGGGCAACCAGCGTTCTTCGACTGCCGATAAAGCCATTCAGCTTACGCCGCCGATTGTGTTTACGCTGGAAGAAGCGCTTGAATACATTCAAGATGATGAGCTGGTGGAAGTCACGCCGAAGAGCATCCGCATGCGCAAGCGCTTGTTGTCTGCGGTTGACCGCAAGAAGCAGGCAAACGGCAAGTTGCAGTAAGCGCATAGCTGCTGGTTGGGGTGCGGTTTTTGCGCTCGCCTTCGAGCAGCCATTGCGATACAGTATGCGAGACAGCTGCGTTTCCATTGTATCGTGAACGCTGCGAGCTAAAGAAGTAAGGCAAAACGGGATGGTACCGAAAGGTGTTGTCCCGTTTTTCGTTTGCCCCTTCCCGTGTTGTTTCGCTGTTGTCGCTCGCGGACTTGGACGTTGCCCCGGTTTCTTTGCCTGCCCTTTCCGATATAGCTTCGCCTGTTTGTGCTTTTATCTGCTTCTGCTGCAGGTCCCTTCGTTACGATTGGCTATTCTTGGTTTCGTATGGTCAAATCGTGTATGTTCCGCGCGCGCGTAAAAAGAGTGCAAAAATGAGAAATTAGCTGTAAGCCTGCTCTTAGTCAACAGAACAGGTAGGAATAACGCGAAAGGGAATTATGAAACTTAAAGCTTTTGCGGCGGCAGCTTGCACAGTGGCGCTTTCTGCGTCGCTTTTGTGCGGCTTAACTGCCTGCAGCGGCGAATCAGTCGCGGCAACGGTTGGAACGAAGAAAATTTCGGAACAAACTATCACGGATTACATCACGAATTACCGCACGTCACAAGGGCTTGACGACGACAGCACTTTCGCCAAGGTTCTGTCTATGTACGGCATGACGCCCGAGTCGTTCCGCGAGAACATCATCGACATGTTCGTGAATCGCGAGCTGGTTTTGCTTGCTGCCCAGGAAAAGGGCATGTCGATTGATTCTGCGACCATTGATGAGTACGTTAATCAGATGAAATCGAATTACAGCGATGACGCCGCATGGCAGACGGCTTTGACGAATGCTGGTCTGACCGAGGAAAAATATCGCGAAAACATTGAGTATGCGCTTCTGAACAAGCAGCTTTCGGAGAGCTTCGCTGTTTCCGATGACCCCACTGATGAGCAGGTTTTCGCCGTTGCGCAGGACAATCTGAAGTACTTTGAGAAAGCAAAACGCTCTTCGCATATCCTGTTTGATGCAAGCGATGAGGAAACCGCGAAGGAAGTGCTTGAGAAGATCAACAACGGTACGTTGGATTTCGCAGATGCGGCTTCTCAGTATTCGAAGGATACTTCATCTGCTGCTAATGGCGGCGATGTAGGTTGGGATTTGCTGACCAGCTTTGTCACCGAGTACCAGACCGCGCTTGACGGTTTGGAGCTGGGTCAGGTAAGCGAGCTGGTTAAGAGCCAGTTTGGATATCATATCATCAAGTGCACGGAAGTCATGCCCGTTGCCGATAGCGTAAAGTCGCTGTCGGACTTGCCCGAGGCATTCCAGACGTACTTAAAGCAGCTGGCAACTACCACCAGCTCTTCGTCCACGTCCACTTCGACTGCGTTCTCTGTTTGGCTGAATGGTTACCGCACCACGGTTGACGTGAAGATCAATGACATGCCGAAGGGCCTGCCGTACGATGTTGATATGACTGCTGCTACTACGAAGTCATCTTCAGCTTCAAGCGATTCTTCCGCAACGGATACAAGCGCAAGTGCCGATGCAGCAAGCGAAGAAGCCGATGATTCCGCGGCTTCTGATACTTCCGAGAAGTAAAAACGTCTGATTTTGATATTTTTAGAGCCGCAAGCAAAAAAATGTTTGCGGCTCTTCGCTTTCTGAGTTATACTCTTTCCTCGCTACGATGCAAATAGCATTGTGCGATATTTGGCGAAACGGAGAGATGTCCGAGCTGGCCGAAGGAGCACGATTGGAAATCGTGTATGCGCCAAAAGCGTATCTGGGGTTCGAAT
>CAKTXN010000052.1 GCA_934630905.1 uncultured Eggerthellaceae bacterium | reverse complement strand
CACAAGGACGCTCATCGTGCTTGGTGCGATGCCGAAGTCAACGTTGACGTGTATCAAAAGTTGCAGCAGCTGTAAGGAACCTTGATTTCTCATCTCCTTTGCAAAAAAAATGCTTCCAGTTAGGGAATGACTGCAGTTGAATTGGCGACTGGCTTTCGGATCCGAGGTGCAGCCAGCGCCTCGGATTTTTTTGCGCCCCGATGCGGTGTGCCGGAGCTTTGAGGTGTGTTGTGGTCTTGCGGTGCGCTGGAGTTCTTGAGTGCTTGCGATTGGGCTCGATGGTGGTATGTTGTCGCTTTTTCCGACCGAATGTGCAAAATATTCCCGTTCGGGGTAGGTAAACGATGCGTCAGCGCGATGCTTGTCGTTGAGTATTGACTTCGACCTGGGGTTTTGCGGGGTTTAGGAGGTTCGAGACGTCTTGAATGGCCCCGAATGCCGCGTTTGCGCCTCCCGAAGTACTCCGAACAGGAATATTTTGCACATCTGGCTCCAATTTTCGACCAGATGCTCCGCGTGCGGGGGTACGACTGCATTGACACCTTCGAGGTGGCCGAGGGGGTGCCCCGCGCGTGAGGGCGGATTGGATGTGCGATTGCGCTCTTGAACCGCCCTTGTTGGAAAACAGAGGACAAACTCGGGCAAATCGACGATATTCGGTGGTTGAGAGGGTAGTGGTAGGCAGCAGTCTATCGACGGACTTTTTATCGCTTTTTCTCATAACGCTATGAACTGGGATTATGCTGCTAGTTGATTCCGCGTCCACGCAAGAGGCCTTTTCCTGGAGCCAAAACGCGATTCTAAGAGGCGCTCTGACCACCGAATATCGTCGATTTGCCTGAACTCGAGGGTGTTTTTCCAACAAGGGGCCCGATTTGCCCGGGTTTCAGGCATCTTGGCCGCTTGTCGGCAAAAGGGTGGGGTGATTTGGCGTTGACGAATGCCTTGACTCTTTTTGCCGACGGAGGTTCCGGAAGCGCGATATCTTGTGCTCGCGCGATTTGTTGACAAAAGGTGGGGTAATTTGACACCAGACGTCGCGGCCCAATGCGTATTTGAAATGTTTTTTACGGCTAAGTAACGTCCCTTGCAATGCGTTGTGGTGACTGGTAGGATGCCTTTCCGCTATGAACAACCTGAGCAAAACATATATCGTTTCTTGTCGGCCCCTGGTCTACGGGGCTTTGCCTATTGTTCCCCAAATAAGCTCTGAACAGCCTCTTTCCTCCTGTCGCATCTGATTCTGTTCGATTTCTTTGTTCGCGCGACGTGCGCAGGTCTGCGGGAAACCATGCCCTGGGTCCCCTTGTCTTGTCGCCGCTTGCGACTGATTTGCTGGCAGCCTTGCGAAGCACGGCTGTTTTCGCTGGCCGCGTCGCTGTTGCATGCGACCTGCTGCCACAAGTGCGCTGCTTACTTGCAACTGGCGTACCGCCGGTTTTTCGGCCGTGCGCAATTGGCGTGCGGCTGATTCGCAAGTCATCCCTCAGCGAAAGCGAGCAAACAATCAAACAGATACAATCAACCAGATACGAAGGAAAAGCATGTCCAATCAAACTCTCGCTGCGCCTGCAAACGGGCGCGTTACCGGCGTTCAAATCCGCATTGTTGCCATTGTTGTTCTAGGCGCGTTTCTTGCGCTGCTAAACCAGACGGTAATGTCTCCTGCGCTGCCGGTTATCATGGCCGATTTCAGCATCGATGCATCAACGGCTCAATGGATTATGTCCATATATCCGCTGGTCAGCGGTATTATGGTACCTGTTTCTGCCTACCTTATTGATAAGTTCAGTACCCGAACTCTGTTCTTCGGCGCAACGGTGGTTTTCGCGTTGGGCACGCTGCTGTGCGCCGTGGCGCCTGGCTTTACGTTTCTGATTGTCGGTCGCGTGCTGCAGGCGGCGGGCTCGGGCGTGCTCATGCCGCTGGTGGCCGTTGTTCCCATGCTGGTGTTTCCTGTTGAGAAACGCGGAACAGCCATGGGCCTGGCGGGCATCGTCATGTCGGCTGGACCTGCGGTTGGACCCGTGGTGGGCGGTGCCGTAATCGATACGTATGGTTGGCGCGTGATGATCGGCTCCATTGTTCCTCTTGCGCTTATCGTGTTGGCATTGGGCGTGTTCATGCTTAAAAACGTTGGCGAGCTGAAGAACCCCAAGCTTGACTTGCTGTCGGTGGTTCTTTCTACGGTTGCGTTCGGCGGACTGCTGTACGGTTTCTCCAGCGCATCGTCGTTGGGCTGGGGGAGCGCCGTGGTGCTGGGCTCCATTGGCGCAGGCGTGATATGCCTGGTGCTGTTCGTGCTGCGCCAGCGCTGCATCAACGAGCCGTTACTCCAGTTGGGCACGCTCAAAACGCGCGAGTTCCGCGCCGCCGCCATTATTGTTACGCTCATCAATGCCGCATGCCTGGTCACTAACACGCTGCTGCCGCTTTTGCTGCAAACGGCGCTGGGCGCCTCTGCGTTCCAGACGGGCATGGCTATGCTTCCTGCTGCTGCGGTTGGCATTATCATCAGCCCCGTTTCCGGCGTGGTGTTCGACAAGTTCGGCCCGCGTGCTATCTCACTTTTCGGTTTGGCACTGATGACAGTCGCGTTGTTCCTGCTTTCGCTTTCTACGGTTGCCACGCCTATCTTTGTGGTGTCGCTGTTTTGCATGCTGCAAGCTGCCGGCCAGTCGCTGGCGAACATGCCGGTGAACACGTGGGGCGTCAACGCGTTGAAAAACGACATGATTGCCCACGGCAATGCTATTGCGAACACGGGCCGTCAAGTGGCGGGCGGCTTGTGCACGGCGCTGATCATCACGGTCATGGCAAGCGTTACAGCATCTGCTGGCGTTGACGCGAGCATCCAGGTTGCCGCCGCAGTGGGCGCAGGTGTTGCCTACAAGGTGTGCGCGGCAATTGGCCTGGTGTCCCTGGTCTATGCCGTGTTCACGGTGCGCTCTTCCAAGAGTGCGGAAGTAAAAGAAGCAGAAATTTCCACTCGCGAGCGCGACAAGAAGACGCTGGTGCAGGGTTCCCCGATGATGGACGCCGAGGCGCTGCATGCCCCGGTTCTGTCGAAAGCTGCGATGGTCGCGCACGGCGCTCAGGTGGTGGAACCCGCCTTGCAGGCAGCGGAAGTGTAGGTTTTGCAGAACGGCGGCGCTCGCGAGTCTTGTGTCTGCTGCAGCGGCGTTCGCTAGACCCTCAGTGTTTGCGAGCGCCGCAAGCCAGCAGCTCAAGCTGGCAGCGCCGCGCTATGAAATGGCTCACTGCGTAACGCGGCGTTCGAAAATCAGTTTGCTGCAGGTCGGGCAACAGGACTCATCTGCCGAGCCGCCTGGGCTGCCCGAGCAGGCCGGAAATAGAAAAGTGCGCAGGCGATAAGCAGGGCAGTTGCGCCTAGGCTTACGGGGTAGGTGGTCATAATGGTGACGAAGGTGGGGCTTGCGGGGAAGATGAATGCAACCCAAAAAGCCCTGATGCCGCACACGCCCACTACCGTGAGCATTGAAGGCGGCAGCGAGATTCCGAACCCACGCAAATATCCGGACATGTTTTCGTACGCCATGCTAAACACGTATGCGGGGAAAATCATGCATATACGCACGTAGGCAATGCTCACGACGTTCAGGTCGTCGCTGAAAAATGCGAGCACCGTTTGCCCCTGCCAGACCATGAGCGCGATCATCGTCAAAGCAACCACGCCGTCTTCGATAAGGCACACCCTAAGCGTGTCTTTGCAGCGTTTCAAATTCCCCGCGCCGCGATTTTGACCCACAAATGTAGTGCACGCCTGGCTGAACGAATTGAGCAGGCTGTAGCACACGAATTCCAAGGTGAGCGCGGCGGAAGATGCCGCCACAACTTCCGCGCCAAGGCTGTCGATGCATGCCCGGATAAGAATGTTTGCCACGGCGAATACTCCGCCCTGGATGGCGGCGGGCAGTCCGATTCTCACGATGGTTCCTGCTGCTGCGCGGTCGATACGCAAGTGAGCAGGGGTGATGCGAATGGGTCCTTCGGCTGAAAGCAAGCGAACGAAGAGAAACGCCGCACTTGCAATGTAGCACAGCGCCATGGACAGCGCTACGCCGCCGGCACCCCAACCAAGAACTGCTACAAATATCGCGTTGAGCAGCACGTTTAGAACTGCTGACAGCGCCAGCGCGATAAGCGGCATGCGCGTGATTCCTATGCTGCGAAATATTGCCGTTTCGAAATCGTACAGCAAGATAGCGGGGGCGCCCAGCAGATACACGCGCAAAAACAGCAGCGCTTCGTCAAATGCTTCCGCTGGCACGTCCAAGCATTGCAACAAGGGGCGGGAAGCAAGCTCCATTCCCAGCACCACTGCTACGCCGATAAGCGAAAGTGCCACTGCGGTGTGCGTGCAACGGCTGGCTTGCTTTTCGTCGCCTGATCCAACGGCGTACGCAATGGCGACATTCGCGCCAAGCGATAGGCCGATGAACAGCTGAATAATCAGGTTTGTCAGCGGAAGGTTTGCGCCAACCGCCGCCATGCCAATGGTGCCTCCCTCAGGGGAAAAATGACCAATCATTAAGGTGCCAATAAGGTTCGAGAGCTGTTCAAGGATGCTCGTGGCGGCAACGGGCAGCGCAAACAGCGGCACGCTTTTCCAGAGCGATCCTTGTAGAATATCAAGTTGATTTTGGATCTTTGTCATTGAGGTGTGCAACTTCTTTCAAACTGTTTTTGCGCAGGCGTTCTTATTTTTGACCTTCGACATCGGGATGCCAAGTGGCATAGAAAGCAATTTTGTCGGGCGTGCGCTCGTAGAAGGGCTTGTTGCGGTCGAGCGTTGCCATTGCTGCCATGTTCTCATCGCTCAACGCGAAATCGAAGATATTGATGTTATCTGCAATGTGTGCCGGCGTCTTCGATCCGGGAATCACAATGTTTCCTTGCTGGACGTGCCAACGCATAATGATTTGAGCTGCGGTTTTACTATATTTTTCAGCAAGCGAAGTAATAATGGGCTCATCAAGAATCGCCTTGTTATCGCGTCCTCCCAGCGGGTACCATGCCTGCAGGGCAATGCCGTGCTTTGCCAGAAGCTCCTTGAGCTGCGTTTGCGGGAAGTACGGATGGCATTCAACCTGAATCAACGCCGGTGTGATTTCGCAGTTCGCAAGGAGGTTTTCAATCTCGGATTGGTTGAAGTTCGAAATGCCAATGGAGCGCAGCTTGCCAGCCTTATAAGCGGTTTCGAGCTTCTGGTAGCCAGCAAGGTAATCGCCCGCAGGTTGATGCAGGATCATGAGGTCAATATAGTTGGTGTTCAGGCGCTCAAGCGTTTCGTCCACGGCGGTGTCCGACTCGTAGAAGCAAGGCCAAAGCTTCGTTTCCAGGAAGATTTCTTCGCGGGCACGACCCGAATCACGCATGCCGCGCCCCACGGCGCGCTCGTTGACGTATGCGTTTGCGGTGTCGATGAGTTCGTAGCCGTTTTTCAGAGCGTAGGCAACGGCGGCTTGAGCATCGTCGGGCGCAAGCAGATAGGTTCCCAGGCCAGCTTGCGGAATTTTCACACCATTGTTGAATGCGATGTGCTTCATGATATATCCTTTCTATTCATGTAAAGTGTATACTTCGAACAAATCAAACTATACGCGTGATAAGCTGGTATTTAGCATAGATAACTCGTAATTTGCTTTGCAATAATTGAAAGGCATGTGGTTGCATTGAACATTACGGAACTCAAACAGCTGGTGGCCGTGGACGAGCTGGGCTCATTTTCGGAAGTTGCCCGCAGGTTCTACGTTTCCACGCCCACTATCACGCGTGCCATGAAGCGCGCCGAAAAATGCTACGGCGTTGAGCTGTTCATTCACGGCAAAAATAAGGTAGAGCTTACCGAAGCGGGGCGTTTGGCGGTTGCGGGCGCGCAGCGAATCTTGCGTGAATTCGAGGCGTCGGTGACCGAGGTGCGCGCCTATGATCGCAGCTTGCGAACAATTGATGTTGTTTCTTGCGCACCGGCGCCGCTTTGGGTGGTGGGACCGCGCGTTTCCCAGCAATATCCTGGTATGGCGCTTGCTATGCGCGTTGAAAATCTTGATGGGACGCGCCAAGCTTTGATGGAAGGCGCCTGCGACGTGGCAGTGTTCCCGTATCGTCCGAACGGGGAAGGCGTTGTTTGCGTGCATCTTATGGATGAGCATCTGTTTCTGTGCGTTCCGCGCGATCATGCCTTGGCTGAACGCGCGCAAGTAACGCTTGATGATATGAATGGATTCAATTTCTTGCTTGGTTCTGATCTTGGGTTTTGGAATGATATTGTGCGCAAGCGTCTTCCTGCATCGCGTTTTCTTGTTCAAGACGACGAATTTGCGCTTTCCGAACTCATACGCACGTCCACGCTGTCGTGCTTTGCGACCGATGTAAGCATTGAAAGGCGTTATCGCGACCTGGGTGATAATCGCGTTAGCATTCCCATAGCGGATCCCGAGGTCAACGTGTCGTTTTGGCTTGTTGCGCGAAAAGAGGCAGCTGGTAAAATCGGACGCCTTTTCGGAGGATGTTCTCGATAGGGTTCTTGCTCAGGCGGTCGCGGTGGGGGTTGCTGGCGAAGGCGTCAGCGAAGGCAGCTGCGGTGAAGAGGGCGGTGCTGGCAGCGGCGCCGAAAATGCTGCCTCAAGAGGTCGCGAAGGCGACAAGGACAAAGAGCGACAGTAAATTCCCAGGTAGGGGAGTTGTGCAGTGGTTGCTTACCTGATAGAGCCTCTTTTAATCCGTCTGCTAATTAACGGAAATGCAAGAGAGGAGCAGGCGGCGCTGTGTGCTAAAATGGACGCAGTTTTCAACTGAATACCGAGCGCACGAAGGGACTCCTATGGCAACCATTACTGCATCTGCTCAGCATCGCCCGTCCTTGAGAGACCATGCTCCTGCCGTATTGTTCGCGCGCGGCGCGGTGCTCCTTGCGCTCTTTCTGGTTTGCCTGTTCGCCTGCTTTGCAGCCCCTTCACGGGCTTATGCGCTGGACGCCACCACGATTGATATCAGCGGTAAGGGCGCAAACACCACCATCAAAATCACCGAACCGGGCGCTTATCGCTTAACGGGCAGCAGCTCGAAAGCGTGGATTGACGTGAAGGTCGGCAACGTTGATCTGTACCTTGCCGACGGCTTGAACATAACTCCGGGAATTTCCGCCAACACGGGCGCTAGCTGCCCTTCCATTAAGATTGAAGAAGCTGGCGGCACGGTCAATATCATCAGCGAAGCGGGTGCCAATGCGTATCTTAGCAGTTACTTAAGTGCCCCCGTCGTCCAAAAAGAAGGCAACAAAACAAAGCTTGTCTTCAAAACCGCCGATCCTTCAAACCCCGGCACCATTACCGCAAAGGCCCCCGACGCAAGCTGTTCAGCTGGTATTGGCAGCTGCCTTTACGTTATTGACACTTCAAAAGCCTCCACGGGCAACATGGTGTTCGAAAGTGGAAAAGTAATCGCCTACGGCGGTACGAACGCTGCGGGCATTGGCGGCGGATCTGGCAAGGATCATACAACCGGCATCACCATTAAAGGAACCGCTGAGGTTGAAGCACATGGCGGCGGAGGCGGCGCGGGTATCGGATCGGGCTTCCACGGGGCGTTCAGCAGCATCCGCATACAGGGCGGAACCGTGCACGCGTATGGCGGCACCGGCAATTACAGCGGCGCCGGCATTGGTTCCGGATACGATGAGCTTTCTCTGACCCACGGCACCATCACCATTACCGGTGGAAACATTTACGCTGAAGGCGGGCGTGCGGGCGCGGGCATTGGCGGGTCGTATCGCGCAATTGTGGATGGTGTTGTGATTTCGGGCGGAACGATTAAGGCCGTCGGAGGCAAATACGGATGCGGCATTGGTAGCGGAGGCGGCTCGACCGACAAGCATTATTGCAAGTCCATCAAAATCTCGGGCGGGGATATCACCGCTTTCGGCGGAGACACGAACAACCCTGCGGCTATCGGCAATTCCGGTAATTCGCCGGGCCGCCAGAACATCGCCATCTCCGGCGGCATCGTCCGCGCATATGCGCAGGCCGATCACTCCCATGCCATTGGCGGCGGCGGCACGAACGGCCCCGGCTCGCAGGCTTACGTAACGGTTGACATCAGCGGCGGGACCGTTATCGCCAAGGGTGGCAGCAAGGCAAGCGCATTCGGCTGCAACGGCAACGGCTACGGCACTAAAAAAGACAAGTACTTCAAGGCGACCATCACCGGCGGCTCGATTCTTGTTGCACCCGACGGCTCCGTAGGCAACTTGGGCACGTTTCAGGTGACTCCCACCAATGCGGCTGGCAACAAGCTTTCGCCCGCTACGGCTGTTATGGGCGAACTGATGAACGTACGTCTTGATTTGAGCGGCGCATCGGCTGTTGTTGATGGTTTGACCAGCGGGTATGGAATGAATGGCGTTGTTGCGGTGAGCCTTGACAGCGAGTTCAGCACGGGTAATCAGGAAGTTCTGTTCTGCCCTTGGCTGCCTAGTGGTACAACGCTTCATCGCGTTACGGCGCGCGTGAACGGCGTTGACGTTCCTTATACGGGATCGGTTGCGCCTGGCGAAAGAAAGATGTTCTTCCCCTCTACGAAGTTGACGCTCGATGCGAACGGCGAAGGAACGAACGGTCAGGCAATCGCTCTGTACGGACACGGCCTTGAGGGTTTCGAAAACGCGGTGACTCCTGGCCGTGTGCTGGAGTTTTATACCGCTGAGGCAAGACGAACCAGCGCTGTTGTGCTACAGCCAAATGGCAAGCTTGCTTCCAATGTGGTTGTCCATGGCGTTCAGCTCACCGACGAAAACGGCAACTGGGTGTACGCGGGCGGCGCCGACAGAACAGGCGCGGGAAGCTTCTATACGCTGTACGCGCAAACGCGACCCATTTCGTTCACCATCCACTACGATGCGAACATTCCCGCGAGCACAAGCGCCACTCCTGCTGGTAGTGTGCCCGCCGATGTGGCTGCTGAAGCAGGGAATCTCACCGAAGTTGGTGCGGGATGCACGCTTGCTCTTCCAGGCTTCCAGATAGCTGGCTGGAACACTGAAGCAGACGGCTCGGGTACGAGCTACGAGCACCTGGATTGGGCGCCGATTTCCGCCGACACCGATGATGCCACGGTAACGCTCTATGCTCAATGGGAGCCCCGGCCGTATACTGTTCACTTCGACGGCGGTGGAGCCGATAGCGGGTCTATGGATGACCTTCAACTTGAAATCGGCGCCACCGTGCAGCTGCCTGTTAACGCGTTCGTGAAGGATGGCTACACGTTCGTTGGATGGGCCCCTCAAGCATCGGTCGGCGGCGTTATCGCTGATCAGGCGTGGGTAACGAACCTTTGCGCCAAGAATGACGATGGCGGCATTGCCTTGGATTCGGAAGGCTCGCCGATTGGCCTGACGCTGCGTGCATTATGGGTTAAAGCCGCAGATGCAGAGCACGATGCAACAATTGCGGTCACGCTTGACGGGCAAGCAATGAGTGGCATGGCCGACCGATTGACGCTGGTCTCCGAAGGCACTTCTTTTGCGCCGTTTGAGCAGAAGGCCACCGCAGAAGAAAAGCCTTATTACGCGCTGAAAGCCACGGGGCTTATGCCTGCAGGAACGTATGATTTGCTCTTTGACGGGAAAGACACGGGCAAGGATGTTTCTTTGGGTGATGGAGCAGAAGTTGTCCTGCTCAACTTCTATACGCTGGAGACCGCTTTCGACGGCAACCTTGGCGGCGTTGACGTGGTGCCCGCTTGGTCTGCAGTGATCGATGCACAGCAGGCTTATCTGGAAGGAACCGAAGTGTCGCTTCAGGTGCGTGAGCGTCTGTCAGCTTACGTCTTCGACAACTGGACGGGCGTCGATACCGTGGTGCAGTATGCCAGCGGCATGACGGAGGCCTCGAATCCCACCACCATTGTGATGCGCGGTGCGGCAACCATGCGTGCCGATTCGAAACCCATTGATTATTTCGTTTCGTTTAATCCAAGCGCGCCTGATGCCTTGGGCGAAATGGCGGACCAGAAGTTTTACTACGGCTTTGAGGGCAGTCTGTCCGCCAACGCTTTTGCCCGTATCGGTTACGTTTTTGCTGGTTGGAATACTGCTGCCGATGGCACAGGCGAAGGCTTTGCCGACCAGCAAGAAGTGGCAAGCTTGCTGGATGTGCCGGGAACGCTTGCTTTGTACGCCCAGTGGGAGCCCATCAAATATTTCGTGTATTTTGACGGCAATTTAGCGGGCGGCCCTGCTATGCAATCGCTCGAAATAGCTTATGACCAGGCATTTAGCTTGCCGCCCTGCCAGTTCGTTTTTGAGAATGAGGGCTTGGAAAACTCGAAGTTCTTGGGTTGGAACACCGCGCGCGACGGTTCGGGCGAAGGCTTCGCTGATGAAGCGAGCGTGGTGAACCTTTGCAGCGAAGCGGGGGATTCGATAGCGCTCTACGCCCAATGGAAGGACCCCGAGCCGGCGCCGACGCCTGACCCAGGTCCCGGCCCTGACCCAGGTCCCGATCCCGGCACCGATTCGACGCCCAGTCCCGACCCCGCGCCCTCCGGCGGCACCGACATACCAGGCGGCATGAGTGGCGGCGACGCGGCGGGCAGCAGCACTGGTGCGGGCTCCGTGCCAGCCACGGGTGACGTTGCGGGCAAAGGTGCAGCTGTTGCGCTGGGAATGATGCTGCTTGCGCTCATTTCGGCTGCAGCATATCGCGTTCGCAATGCTAAATAAATTGAGACTTATGTTCCTATGCCGAATGGCGTAGCGTTGGCCAAGAAGGGCGATTAGCGCGTTACGTAGCGCACTGCAGCGCAAGTTGAAAGACGCTCCTTATGGATTGGGCTGGGGAAACGCCCCAGCCCAATTTGCGTCTGCTTTAGTTTGGGTACACGTTAATCAGTGAGCTAGCTTGTCGATTCTTTTGAGTGCAGGTTGTTCATGTTTCTTTCCCGCGGTTGGATAAATCTCAGATGCAATCCGCATGCCGTCCACAATACGTTCTAGGCAATCATCGATTATCGTCTTTGCAGTAGCTTCTTGAAGCCCCCATTTGCAAGCTTCCGAAACAAAGGATGATATACGTATTTCATCAGGCAAAATGTGGCCATCAATACGCATTGAAAGGCAATTCGTTCGCGGCTCAACTTCTGAGATAGGGACCACATCATATAAGGGAGCCAAGATGGGCGCCATCTCTTCTTCGTAGAGGAACGCGGTATTCTTCGCATGGGCATCCCAATTGCCTAACGCAAAGTCAATAACCATCTGTCGGAGTAATTCCTCCAGCTCGTTGAAAGGGTTCTTGGCGTAAAGCATGAGTAGATGAGCAATCGCAGCATACGTTGGATCGCTTCCTTTGGGAGAGCGAGGGTCCGCATACTTTTCTGCGGAATCAAGCCCCAAGGCCTGACAGACATCTTCCTGGTGAAGCCTTGTAACGGCGTTAGGCCAGCAATCGCCCGCCCTGTCAAATCGCTCTACCACAAGGGTGTTTGGTGCGTTATCGAGTTTTAAGAGGGCCACGTGTGAGCAACGCGCTGCATTACGAGCCGCCGTCATTGCCCATGCCTCTGATTCGGCTGAACCGGGATAATCGTTTTCGTTTTCTGGTTTAAGAATATGGGTGCTTGCGGCATCACCCTCGGGAAGAACGATGCCGCATGGATCAACCGTTGGATTGTCGGTCAGGCGCGGCATAGCTACGCATAGCTTTTCTTGAAAGCCACCGAGCGACATGCGAAAACGTTCGTTGTGTGCGCTGGTTAGATGAAGGGAAATATCGGAGAGGCGTCTTCCAAGTTCTTCGGTCGTGATTGTCGAGTAATAGGCGGGAGGAATCGGCTCGTCGTTTTGCTGTCGAATTTTCACAGCACCAGCGCATTCCCAGCCGATTGCTGCCAAAAGACCAATCCAATCGTAAGGAGAAATATTAAGATTTTTGCATATTTCTTCGCGGCGGCGACCTTCGGGTAAAAGTCCGTTGAACCAGTTCGAAGTTCTTGCTTCTCCGAAAGGTCTTGTTTTTGCTGGCAAGGCAAGAGAAAGAACAGGTAATCCTAAAAAGTGTTGGGAGATTTCGGAGGCGTACTGAAAGCGTCCGCCTTTGCGTGTTTCTAGAATCTGCCCAACAATATTGTCGTGGAGATAAACATCGAGTGCTCTCATTCTTCAACCTCCACATGAGCCGTTTTTGGCACAATCACCATGCGGTAACCAAGAATTTGAAGATAGCGTTCAACTTTTTGCGTTGATACGTTCTTGCCTGTTTCTAGTGCAGAGAGCGTAACGGGAGAAAACCCAAGCTGCTTTGCCATTTCAACCTGAGTGATTCCTTTTTCGCGCCGCGCTTCTTGGAGAAAAGCGCCGACTCCTTCGAATGAGAAAGCATTTGTCC
>CAKTXN010000051.1 GCA_934630905.1 uncultured Eggerthellaceae bacterium | reverse complement strand
TTTTTCTGATTATTATTGCTGCTCTTGTTGGATTTGCCCTGATGAACGCGTTTGGCGATGGCTACCGTGGCGAGCGCATGGTCTATCTTCACCCGTGGGATGATGGTGAGAACGGCTTTGGCGCAGGATATCAAACTATCCACTCCCTGTACGCGCTGGCCGATGGCGGATTGTTCGGCGTGGGTTTGGGCAATTCGCGCGAGAAGTTTTTGTATTTGCCCGCGAACAACACCGACTACGTTTTTGCCGTGGTGTGCGAAGAGCTGGGCGTTGCGGGCGGCATGTTCATCATCTTGTGCTTCTTGGCGCTGCTGTATTTCGGCTTGAAGATTTCGCATCAATGCGGAACCTCATTTTCGCGCGGTCTTTCGGGAAGCCTTATTACCATGTTGGTGTTCCAGGCGTATTTGAATATTGGCTGCGCTATCTCGATTTTGCCCATGACGGGAAAGCCGCTTCCGTTTTTCTCGGTGGGTGGCTCGTCTATGTTGGCAACCATGATTATTCTCGGCTTTGTTTTGGCGTGCTCGCGTGCTTCGGAAGACGAAACGCCCGAAGCGGAATATGCGCGCCGCCGCGAGAACCTACGTGTGACAACGCGCGTTTCCGACCAGGGACAACGCACGAGTTTCGCGGGTTTGCCTGATTTCTCGTCGCGCGGCTACTCAGGCGGCGGCTTTGGCAGCTTTTCGGGCGGTGGCAGCTTGGACGGCGGATCTCGCGGGCGCAGCTCGCAAGAGCGTAACGGATACTATCGATCGGAACCTGCGCGTTCCGTACAAAGAAAAGGAAGAAGGTAGTCATGCTTGTCGTTTTATCGGGCGGCGGAACTGCTGGGCACATCAATCCCGCTTTAGCGTTGGCCGAGGTGCTTGAAGAACGCGGATGCCAGGTGAAATTTGCCGGTACGCCGCAAGGCGTGGAGGCACGCTTGGTTCCGCAAGCGGGCATTGAATTCGTGCCTTTCGAGGCCGCTGGATTCAATCGGTCGCATCCGCTTTCGCTTATTCGTGCGCTGCGCTTGCTGTCAAAAAGCGGGAAACGCGCCCGTGCATGGCTTGATGAAATCAAGCCTGATGTAGTGGTGGGTTTCGGCGGCTATGTTTCCATTCCCGTGGGTCGCGCGGCGGAAAGCAAGCATATCCCCGTGGTTATCCACGAGCAAAACTCCGTTATGGGTCTTACGAACAAGCTGCTTGCGAAAAGCGCTGAAAAAGTGTGCTTGACGTATGCGTGCGCGGGGCAAGGCATTGTCGATCCCGCAAAAGTCATCGTAACGGGCAATCCGGTGCGCAAAGGCGTGTTGTCTTCCACGCGTGCCGAAGGTCGCGCGATGTTGAGTATTCCCGAAGATGCTCTGATGCTGCTTGTGTTCGGCGGCAGCTTGGGCGCGCGCCATATCAACCAGGCGCTTTGCGCTATGAAGGATAAGCTTTTGGCGTATCCGAACTTATACATTGTGCATATCACGGGTCCCAAGGAATACGATGCCGTGGTGCAAGATCTTGCACTCACCAGCGACCAGGCAAAACGCTGGATTGCTATGGGGTATCAAGATCGCATGGGCGAGACCATGGCGGCGGCGGACATGATTGTGTCGCGCGCGGGTGCCACATCGTTGGCGGAAATCTCCGCACGTGCCATTCCTGCTATTCTGGTGCCGTTCCCTCATGCCACGGCCGACCATCAAACAACGAACGCACGCACGTATGTAGAGGCGGGCTGCGCATCGATGATGGCAGACGACTCTCTGGACACGCCTGAATTCCAAGCGATGGTGACCGAGCTCATTGAAAACGAAAGCCTGCGCGCTTCCATGCACGAAGCGGCGCTGGCGCATGACACCGCAAACGCAGCGCGGCGTTTGGCAGATGTTGTGATGAAAACGGCGCAGCAGTAAGTTTTTGGGTATGATGCTTTCTGCATAAAGACAAGGAGAAAAGTACTCATGGCTGAAAACGAACAACAAAACGATTCCCCTCTTATGGTCGAAGGAAAAGCGGTAACATCGGTGCATTTCATTGGCATCGGTGGCGTTGGTATGAGCGGCATTGCGCGCGTTGCACATGATCAGGGCTTGCAAGTAAGTGGCTCCGACCTGCGTCAAAGCAAATATACTGACCAGCTGGTGGAGGCGGGCATCACCGTTTCCATTGGACATGATGCAAAAAATGTGGCGCATCATCCCGATATCGTGGTCATTTCGACCGCCATTTTGGACAACAATCCCGAATATAAGGCTGCGCGTGAAGCTGGTTTGACTATTTGGCATCGCGCAAAGATGCTCAGCTTCTTGGGACGCGACCTGCAAACGCTTGCCGTTGCAGGCACGCACGGCAAGACCACCACGTCTTCCATGCTTGCGTCTGTGCTTGATGACATGGGCGATGATCCCACGTTCCTGATTGGTGGCATTGTGCGCGCTTATGGCACGAACGCCCATTCGGGGAAGGGCCCTCATTACGTGGTGGAGGCTGATGAATCCGATAAATCTTTCACATATTTGAACCCTGCAGCAGTGCTCATTACGAACGTAGAGGCCGATCATCTTGACCACTACAAGGACTTAAGCGAAATCAGGGGCAAATTTTCCGAGTTCATTTCTTCGGTTCCGCGCGATGGCGTAGCCGTGGTATGCGGCGATGATCCGTCGCTTGTTGCCCTTGCGCGTAAAGCATGCAACCATGTGGTGACATACGGCTTTTCCGAAGGCTGCGACGCGCGGGTTGTTTCGTATGCGCCGCATGGCGTAGGCAGCACGTTCACGCTCATGCTTCCAAGTGGCCAGACGGTGGATAGCTCCATTTTGCAGAATCCTGGTCGCCATAACGTGCTCAACGGCGCGGGCGTTTTAACGCTGCTTGATGCGTTGGGCTACGATGCCCAGGCAGCGGCGGCAAGTTTGGCGAAGTTCAAAGGCGTTCATCGCCGTTTCGACTTGGTGGGTAAGGCCGCCGGCGTTACGGTCGTCGATGACTACGCACATCATCCAACAGAGATTGCCGCTACTATTGCCGCAGCTCACGAGCTTGATTTCAAGCGCGTTGTGGTGCTGTTCCAGCCGCATCGCTATTCGCGTGTCACGCTTTTCACTGAAGTGCTGAAAGACCAGTTTGAGCGCGCGTTTGACTTGTGCGACCAGTTGGTGTTTATGGATGTGTATTCGGCAGGCGAAGCTCCCGTTCCTGGCGTGAACGGCAAAACGTTCTTGAACGTTGTGCTGGCGCACGAAGGGCATCCGGCGGCTGAATACGTTGCTCGCCGCATTGATGTGCCGGCGCGTTTGGCCGAGCTCACGCAGCCGGGCGACCTTGTTATTACCATGGGCGCGGGCGATGTTACGGCAATGGGTCCGCAGCTTCTTGAAGAGCTGCGCGCGCAGGAGGCGTAGATGGTCGCACGGCATGCCTGTGCGCTTGATGCGCTGTTGGTGTCCGAGACCTTCGATGGCGATGTGTATCTCAACGAGCCCCTTTCTCGGCACACCACGTACCATATCGGTGGACCTGCCCGCTATTTCGTGCAGGTGGGTTCTTTAGGCGCGCTGAAAAGCTTGGTCGAAGCATGCAGCAGGGAAGGCGTTCCCTGGATGCCGTTTGGGCGTGGCTCGAACGTGCTGGTGTCCGACGAGGGCTTCGATGGCGTGATGGTGCTGCTGGGGCGCGATTTTCGCACGTGCCGTTATGACGAGGCCGAGCATCGGTTCTACGTGGGTGCGGGTGTCGCTTTGTCTACGGTGGTGCAAGAGGCATTTCACCGCTCGTTGGCGGGTCTGGAGTTCGCGGTGGGCACGCCGGGCACGGTGGGCGGCGCGTTGCGCATGAACGCCGGTTCGCGCGATACTTGGATTGGAAATCAGGTTGTCTCGGTGACCAGCTACTCGGTTGAGCGCGGATTCATCAAGCGCTCTGGCGCCGAAGTGCAGTGGGGGTATCGCAGCTCTTCGTTTGCGCCCGATGAGATTATTCTGGAATGCACGTTGGCGGTTGAACCTGCCGACCCCTTCTTCATCAGGGGAAAGATGGAACAGAATTTAGCGAAGCGGCGCAACAACCAGCCGCTTTCAAGTCCCTCGTGCGGGAGTGTATTCAAAAACCCCAAGGGACAATCGGCTGCGGTGTTGGTCGAAGGGGCGGGCTGCAAGGGTTTGCGCATCGGGGGTGCGCAAGTATCCGAGAAGCACGCAAACTTTATTGTCAATGAAAACGAGGCGACGGCGCACGATGTGAGGTCGCTCATGGAGCTTGTTCAGGCGAAGGTGTATAAGCGGTATGGCATCCAACTACAAACGGAGGTCAAGTTCGTCGGTTTCGCGTCGTAGCGCGCCTTCGACACGACAGACAACGCGGCAGGCGTCTTCCCGGCAAAGCGGGTCGTATGCATCTGCGCGCTCAGGCCGCGATGCCGGGCGTGCTTCGGCGCGTACTTCGGGGCGTGATGCGTATGTTACGCGCACCGTGGGCGAAATCAATCGCGGTCAGCGCCGTGACCAGCGCCGACAGACAGGACGCCGCATATCGGGAAACGTGATTGCCGTTGTTATCATCATTGCGGTGGTGCTCATTGGCGCCTTCGCCGTGTACTTGGCTCCTATCGCGAAAATCCAGCACATCTCTATCAAGGGTGCCGAGCATCTCACGAACGAGGAAATGATCGCGCTTGCGGAAATCCCCGATGACACCACGCTTTTGCGTGTGGATACAACGCGTATCGAACAGAATTGCCTGCGTGATGCGTGGATCAAATCGGTGGCGGTGAATCGTGTGTTTCCCGACACGCTTGAGCTGGTGGTAACAGAGCGCAAGATTGCGGCAACGGTGGCGGTGCCCACGGGAAACTCTGCCGTAACGCGCGTGTGGGCCATTGCGCAGGACAAAACGTGGCTCATGCCCATTCCCGACAAGGAGTCGCAAGCGGCGGCAACGGTCAGCGAGCAAGTGTATATCGATGCGGAATCGGTTCTGCAGATTGTGGACGTTCCTTATGGCACTTCGGCGGAAATCGGAACGGTTTGCACCGACAGCAACGTGAATAACGCGCTGGCTATTGTCTCGGGCATGACAACTGAGCTGGCAAAGCAGGTGGTGCGTGTTTCCGCGACAGATGCTGAATCAACTATTCTTACGCTCGAAAACGGCGTTGAGATTGCATTCGGTGCCGCCGAGAACATCCGCGAGAAAGAGCGCGTGTGTCTGGCGCTGCTTTCCGAGCACGAAGGCAACATTGCCTACATCAACGTGCGCAGCGTTGCCAGCCCCACGTGGCGTTCGCTATAGTGCGTTGCGGCAGGCCTGACGTATGGCGTACACGCGAGTGGCGATTATTGACGATTCGCGGAAAATGACACGCGAATATGGGGATGAATTATGGTCTTTATTGCAAACTGAGCTGCATTGTGTAAAATTATCAGTTAGCTATGTTTGCTAATAGATTGTGCTTCACGGCATAAACGAGATATATCTGGAGGAAACAAATGAACATGACGGGTTCCGAGCACTTGGCAGTAATCAAGGTCGTCGGCGTAGGCGGCGGCGGAACCAATGCGGTGAACCGCATGGTCGAAGCAGGCGTTCAAGGTGTTGAATTCATTGCCATCAACACCGACAATCAGGCTTTGGTTATGTCCAACGCCGATCGCACGATTCACATTGGCGAAGAGCTGACGCGCGGTTTGGGCGCGGGTGCGAACCCCGAGATTGGCTGCCAGGCTGCCGAGGAAAGCCGCGCAGAGATTCGCGAGGCTTTGGGCGATGCGGACATGGTGTTCGTTACCGCAGGCGAAGGTGGCGGCACGGGCACGGGTGCTGCTCCTATCATCGCCGAGATTGCGCGTGAGGAAATTGGTGCTCTTACGGTGGGTATTGTTACCAAGCCGTTCTCGTTCGAAGGCCGCACACGCCGCAACCAGGCAGAGCAGGGCATTGACCTGCTGTCTCAGAAGGTTGACACGCTCATTGTTATCCCGAACGATCGTCTTCTTGAGATTGTTGAGAAGAAGACCAGCATGATTGATGCGTTCCGCATTGCCGACGATACGCTGCGTCAGGGCATCCAGGGCGTGACCGACCTGATCACGATTCCCGGCCTGATCAACCTTGACTTTGCAGACATCCGCACCGTTATGAAGGATGCCGGTACCGCTATGATGGGCATTGGCATTGCTTCGGGCGAGAATCGTGCACTCGAAGCCGCTCAGCAGGCAACGAACTCCAGCTTGCTTGAGGCTTCCATTGCCGGTGCAACGCGTGTGCTGTTCTCCATTGCGGGCGGTCCCGATCTTACGCTGGCAGAAGTTGACGAAGCCGCTCGTACCGTTGAGGCTTGCGCCGATGAGAACGCCAACATCATTTACGGTCAGATCATCGATGAGCGCATGGAAGACAACGTGCGCATTACGGTTATTGCAACGGGCTTCAAGTCTCAGGCAAGCCAGTCTTCCATGGACTTCTCCAACAAGAACCTGTTCTCGTCCACGGAGCCTTCGTACGCAGCCAGCACGTCTCAGTACAACACGCAGGTAGCTGCTAAGCCGGCAGCAACTTCGTCGTACACGTCGCAGTATGCGAACACCGCCGCGGCAAAACCTGCGGCCAGCACGCCTTCATACGGCGCGCCTACCAGCAGCTATTCTGCAAATGCTAACCGCTTCGCCGATGAGGATTACATCCCCGATTTTCTGCGTCGCCAGCGCTAAGTGATGCGCCATGGCGTGCCTGAATCGGCTGCCTTATCCGCATTTGGAGCAGCATACGGTTAATGCCATATCTTTTCTGACAGACGACGCTCTTGCGTCGTCTGTTGGCGTTTATGCCGGGTTTACGTTGCGCTTCGGCGGCGTAAGCAAGCCGCCGTATGATTCGCTGAATTTGGCAACGCATGTGAACGACGATGCGCTTGCTGTGGCTCAAAACAGGCAGCTTCTTCTTGATGCGTTGGGGTTTTCCCGGGCGCCCGTGCTGGTGCCGAATCAGATTCACGGCACGAATCTGGTTACGGTGGATTGCGGCGGCGCAGAAGCGTGGGATACGTATGCGCAGCAAGCAGCAGAAGGAGCCGATGGCATTATCGTCAACGTTCCCGAAAAAGCAGCGCTTCTCTGCTTCGCCGATTGTCTTCCCGCGATTGTCGTGTCTCCTTCGGGGCGTTTCGCGGTACTTCATGCGGGGTGGCGTGGGGCGCTTGCGGGCATTGTAGGAAAAGCTGTGCGCGAAATGGCGCTCCAAGATGAAAAAGCGGGTTTCAATGCGGGCGCGGCATCCTATAACCTCTACATTGGCCCCCATATATGCGCTTCGTGTCTCGAAGTTTCCGCAGAGATTGCGCGACAATTTAGTGAAGCGTACGGTTCTGCGGTATTGTTGGACGGGCGACATGTTGATCTTGCCGCTGCCGTTGCCGCCGATGCTCAGCGGGCGGGTCTTGACCCCCAGCGAGTGGTTTGCGCGAATGAGTGCACGGTATGCAACGGCGATCGGCTGTTCTCATATAGAGCAAGCGGTGGTGTCTGCGGACGCCAAGGCGCTTTCGGAATAAGGAGATAGAGATGAGCGCAGATAAGAATTATCGTACGGTTCGCCAAGAAGTTGACGAGGTATGCAAGCAGGCGGGGCGCGACCCGCACGAGGTTTTGCTTATTGGCGTGGCAAAGACCGTTGGAGCGCCCGAGGTTGCGTTGGCGATTTCTGCGGGCGCTCACGACTTCGGAGAGAATCGTCCCGAGTGCCTTGAAGAAAAAGCAGCAGCATTTCCTCTGGAAAACTGGCATTTCATTGGCAACGTGCAGTCGCGCGCAATCCCGCATATCGTTCAGCATGCCTGCCTTATCCACTCAGTGTATCAAGAGCATCATATCCGGGCTGTCGAGAAAGCTGCTGCAAAGTTGGACAAAGTGCAGGATATCCTGATTGAAGTTAATGTTTCGGGCGAAGAATCGAAGGGCGGATGTGCGCCTGCGGATGCGCTTGCGCTGGTAAAAGTGGCTCTTTCGTGCCCTCATGTGCGCCCGCGCGGCCTTATGACTATGGCTCCCCAAGGCGATAAACATATCGCTTTCGAAACATTTACGGGTTTAGCGTCTCTTTTTCGCCAGATTCGCCGGGAAATAGGGGAAAATGATTCGAATACATTCACGGAGCTTTCCATGGGGATGAGCGAAGACTGGCGCGAGGCCATTGCTGCGGGTGCAACAATGATTCGCGTGGGCCGTGCGATTTTTAGCGACTCCTTCACGGAATAGCTTTTTGATCAAGGTGTGACGGTGGCGCGCTGCGCCCAGATTTATTAGGTGGCATTATGGAACTTCCAAAAATCGGATCGTCGGAGGGTGGCATGTTTGACGGTCTCAAATCGAAGCTGGGTTTTGGATCGAAAAACGATTACCATAACGACGGCTACGATGAGTACGATGACTACGATGACGCTGGCTACGACGATTACGACGATGGCGGCTACGATGATTACGATTCGTATGATAATCGTGGTTCGTACGCTAACGATTACGACAATCGTTCAAGTCGCAATTCTTCGCGGGATTCTTACGACGACCGTTCGAGCCGTTCCTCATATGACCGCCAATCTGGTTCCAGTGGGGTAACTCGTCCCCGTTTGGTTTCCATCGATGATGTGCGTGCCAACACGCAGCTCGACATCGACACGCATTCCGATTGGAATTCCCACGCGTCTGAAGGCGCATCTGCCGACCGTGGCGCGTTTGATTTTGAAACGCCATCGCGCGAATTGCGTTCGGAGGGCTTGAACTTACTGTTCACGCCCACAACCGATAGCTTCTCGCAGCCCGCTGAGTCTCAACCGGCTCCCGAGAAGCCGGCGGTGATTTCACCGTTGTCCGAGCAGCCAACGCTGCGCCCTGCAGGTTTGTCGTACGAAGCGTTTTCGGCGGTATCCGCGCGTCAGACATCGGGTCCGGCTCCGCGCCTTCTGACGGTTTTGAAGCCTCAGGCGTATGGCGATGTTGCTCGCATGGCGAAAACAGTGCGCACCGGCGATGTTGCCGTGCTTTGCTTGACGGCCACGCAAGAGGCGCTTTCGAAGCGTATCCTCGATTTCTCTTTCGGCGTTGCAAGTGCATTCGATGCACGCGTGGATTGCGTGGGGAACAAGGTTTTCGCCATTTGTGTGGGCGATGCGCTTTCCGTTACCGAGCTGCAAGATTTGAAGAATCAAGGTGTTTTGTAGCATGATCATGTCAGGTGATGCGGTCAAAAAAATCGCCCTGATCGGCGGCGGCAAAATGGGTGAGGCCATTATGGCCGGCCTCATTCGCTCGCAAGAGCAGCCTGCGTGCGCGCTGGATGCAACGTGCTTTGAGGTTGCCAACCCGGGAGCTCAGCGTCGTGCGTATCTGGAAGAGACATACGGCGTTTCGTGCGTGGAAGATGGAAGCCTTATCTCCGACACGCCCGATGTGGTCATCCTTGCGGTGAAGCCGCAAGTTTTGCCTGCAGTGACGGCATCGCTTCAGGCGTGTTCCGTTTTCGGTGGCGCTTCGGGTGCAGACGCAGCAGAAAAGAAGCCGCTTTTCGTTTCTATCGCTGCCGGTATTACCACGCAAACGCTTCGCTCTCTTCTGCCCGAAGGCGCACGCGTTGTGCGCACTATGCCGAATACGCCGCTTTTGGTGAGTGCTGGTATGACAGCTGTTGTGGGCGATGGGGGAGCATCGGCGAGCGATGTTGAATTTGTGCGTGCCTTGTTCGCGTGTTTGGGCGATGCGGTTGTTGTTGAAGAGATCGCCATGGATGCGGTGTGCGCCGTGAGCGGTTCGGGTCCTGCGTATGTTGCCGCGTTCGTTGAAGCACTGCGCGATGGCGGCGTGAAGCAGGGGCTTTCGTTTGACTTAGCGCAGAGCTTGGCTCTGCAGACCGTTTTCGGCACCGCTCAGCTGTTGCTTGAAACAAAGCAAACGCCCGAAGCGGTTCGCAAAGCGGTATGCAGCCCGGGCGGTACAACGCTTGCTGCGCTTGATGCTATGAACGAGGCCGATTTTTCTTCGGTTATTGATAAAGGAGTAGCTGCGGCTACCAAGCGATCCCTTGAGTTAGGAGCTCTATCGTGATCACTGCGCTTATTCGGCTCATTTATGCCGCTGTGGATATCTACACATGGATTATCCTGGCGTATTGCATTATGACCTGGTTTCCTGTTGCGACGGGCGTTATTGCGGACATTCGTGACGCATTGTCCAAGATCGTCGATCCCTTTTTGGGTATTTTCCGTAAATTCATTCCCCCGATTGGCGGAATGATCGACATCAGTCCTATCGTAGCTCTAATTGTATTACAATTTGTGGTGCGCTTTGTTGTGCGTATGCTTCTCTTTCTTTTGTAATAGTTTGCCGGCCGACCTCGAAAGGACGAAAAAATGGCAATTACTTCTACCGATATTCAAAACCAAGGCTTTACCATCAGCAAAAACGGCTATAAAGTCGAAGAGGTTGACGATTTCTTGGAGTATGTATCCGATGAAATCGATATCCTGAACAGCCATGTTGCAGAGCTTGAGGGCCAGCTGGCCGATGCTGATAACGTTTTTGCGGGCTTTGATAAGCCGGTTCAGACCGAGCCCGAAGTGGTTACCATCGAGTCGAGCGTAGATGAGTCGGTTCTGGCGGAAAAAGACGCCCTTATCGCAGATTTGCAGGCGCAGCTTTCCGATGCAAAGGCCGATGGAAGCGCTATTGCGCAGGTGCTTATTGTTGCGCAGCGCAATGCTGATGAAATTGTGTCGAATGCGCAAGTTCAGGCCGGTCAGATTATTGCCCAGGCACAGGACAAAGCGGCCGAGATCATCAACGAGGCAAACGAGAAGCGCGAGCAGGTCGAGCAGGCAATCGACGGCTTGGAAGACGAGCGCGACGAAGTTCGTTCCGGCTACCAGGAAATGCTGAAGAACTTCATTGCCGATGCTACGAGCAAGCTTTCCGCTCTAAGCACCGAAGAGCGCGTGAAGAACAGCGCCCATGGTCGTTTTGCTACAACGCCTGCGGCTTCGAAGCAGACGGTTCAGCCGGTTTCTCGCAAAGATGACGAGTATGTACCCGCGTTTGCTGTTCCGGCAAGCCAGCCTGTTGTTGCTGCTGCAACGCCCAGCCCATCTGTGGTGGAAAAAGACTTCTCGGGCTTTGGCGACACCGATGACGATTTCGGTTTCGACGACATCGATTAATGGCTGCCGCGCAATCAAACATAATCATTACTGTTCGCGTCACGCCCCGTTCGGGGCGTGACGAAGTTATGGGCCGTAAGGTCTTTGAAGACGGGATCCAGGCTGTATGCGTGCGGGTAACGGCCGCGCCCGATGGCGGTAAGGCGAACAAAGCGGTGTGCAAAGCGGTGGCGTCTTCTCTGGGCGTGCCGAAAACGGCCGTCGAAGTGATTTCGGGCCATACAGCGCGTAGAAAGCAGCTTTCTATCAGCGCGAATGCAATCGCCGATGCCGCTGTTCAGGAATGGCTGAGTTCACTTCCTTCGCTGTAATCTTTTGTTGCTGCGCGCTGCGTGGAGCGTTTCCCTGCACCTCTCTCAATTGCATTTCCTCCGTGATTCCGCGTTTTTTACGGCGTGTGCGCCTTTGCCTTCGATATTTTGATACAATACGCACCTTGAGTGGGCTCAGCGATCGCGCGCTTCGGCGTGAGGAAAGTCCGGGCTCCTTAGGGCAAGATGCCAGTTAACGACTGGGCGGGGCGATCCGACGGAAAGTGCCACAGAAAAGAAGACTCCCGCAGACTCGTTCTGCGAGAAAAGCTGAAACGGTGCGGTAAAAGCGCACCAGCGTTGCAGCAATGCAGCGGCTTGGTAAACCCCATCTGGAGCAAGCGCAAATAGGAGTGCGATACGGCCGCCCTACCGTGCATTCGGGTTGCGCGCGATAAGGCGCATGGCGACATGCGTGCAAGATAAATGATCGCTCTCGACAGAACCCGGCTTACAGGCCCACTCATTTTCTTCTGACTGAAGCGTTATGGAAAGGGGAAGGATCGTGCGGACTGCTGCTTTGGTCGCTGCTTCCTCGTTCAACGCGGCGGCGTTTCTTCGTTTTTACGAACAGCATCCCTATGATGATATTGTTGCCGTTGATGCGGGATATGCCCATTTGCAGGCAATTGGCGTGACGCCAACGCTTGTTGTGGGGGATTTCGATTCGCTGGGTTTTGTTCCAAGCGACATTCCTACGGTGCGTTTTCCCGAGGAAAAAGACGATAGCGATTTGGGTTTGGCCCTTGATTGGTGCGCCGATAACGATATCGATTCCGTTTCGGTATATGGAGCGTTCGCGGGACGGCTTGATCACATGTTTGCGGCAATTCAGACTATGGCGGGGTTTGCGTTGAGAACGCATCGAGCGGTGTGGGGGATTTCCGATGCCGTGCAGCTTGTTGTCATGCCGGGTGGGTATCGGTTGTTGATGCTGGGCGCAGATCAGAGCCCCGATTTCTGCACGCTGCCGAAAGAGCAGCGCACCGTTTCGGTGATTTCTCTTTCGGATTGCTCGCGCGGCGTGACTATTCAGGGAATGAAATACGAGCTTGGCGGTGGCGATTTGACGAATCGCTGTTCGCTGGGTCTTTCGAACGAGCTGATTGGCAACGATGTTTCCGTGTCGCTTGAAGAAGGGTGCGTGCTGGTAACGCTGCCGCTT
>CAKTXN010000050.1 GCA_934630905.1 uncultured Eggerthellaceae bacterium | reverse complement strand
TGGTCTTTTGCGTTCGCCGCCAGCTCACGTGCTTTTTTCACGCAATCGCTTTCCGAGCTGAAATCGCAGTAGATGCTTGGGGTCAGAAACGGCTCGAATTCAGAGTCCAGTTGCACGTCAACCTGTGTCGAGAACAGCTGAACGTAGTTGTTGCCTTCGATTTTCTGCATGACGCGCAGCGTGTACGTGCCGTCTCCCATATTCAAGGGGAAGGCTTCGGTCGTTCCATCGTTGGGCATGTCGTAGTTGTAGCTGTTGCCATTGCAAAGTACTTGGAATTTCAGGGAGCTTGCGCTGGTTGCCTGCGCGCAAATGTATCCGGCAGCGGCATTGCTTGTGTCAATTGCGCATCCGCGCGCACTGGTGGCTGCTGCCTGGTCAAATACGGTTGTGCGTGTGTCGGGGATATCGTAGCTGCCACCGTCTTTTCCCGCGACTGCTGCTTTCGCGTTACCACAAGAGCACAGGCAAGCGGAAAGAAGCAGCAGCGCGAAGGTCAATGCTGCAATATGACGAAAGCGGTGCAAGAGCTGCCTTTCTGCTGGTTTTCAGCGGGTGCGCAGGTGCGTAATTGTTATCGGTTTTGTTGGCGCGCGCGGAGACAAAGGTAATTGCCCCTGCGTGCGCACACGGGCACGGTTCAAGCTTCCATACGAGAGCACGAATCGCATTTATATGCGTATGAACACACAGAGCCTATTCTATCGTATTCCCTGGTGGGCGGGACAATAAAACGACGATCTGTCATAGATAACGCATTGTTTCCCGTGAAAAGTTTCCCGTGAAACAATGCGGTGGTGCGTTAGTTGACGCACGCTTGAGGCTGTATGCAGTTTTGACATGCGCGCATCGCCCTGCTGCTTTGTGCTTCGGTGCGGCCGCCTTCTTTCTCGTCCCGTTCTGCCCTCTATTCGCGCTCCTTCATCCGCTCATTTCTTTGTTTCTCCCGACGTCAGCTGATCAATGTTCCAACGGACGCCCCTCTATTTGCGCTCCCCTCCTTTACTTCTTGTCCATCTTGTCGTTTTTTTGCCGCGAATGTGCAAAATATTCCTGTTCGGGGCATATGCATGAGCGGAATCATCGCGGTTTCGTTCGTTTTACTTGGATACGCAGCGTTTTGCATCGCGTTTCCCCAGGTCACAGGAAGCAATGCAGGATGGCTCTCTTGGTGTTGGTTTGCCTACCTACCCCGAACAGGAATAATTTGCGCATTGGCTCCGATTTTTCGACAACTTGAATCAAGAAAGAAGATTTACCTTGCGTAACGAATACTTATCCCGCGAAACGAACACCTTACCCCAAGCCTCATACCCTATTCCCGCTCTATTGCTGTTACGGATTTCAGCGTTTCTGCAGCTTATCGTGTTACAATGCCTGAAAAAGCACGTGCCAACTTGTGTTCCAAAGGGTCTACTTTGACCCCTGAAAAATGGGACATATGTCCCATTTTTGCTGCAACCGTCAATTAAAAATGTGATAAACAGTGTCTGTGAGGCAATTCTAGGTTAAAATGAATGCTATAAATAATATGATATCTATCACTAAATAGTAGACGCTTGCATATATCATAGGGAACAGTCAACGGAGCGCATGGAATCAAGAGGGGAGATGAATCATGGCAAAGATGACGACTGGAAAAACGCGCCAGGACAACAATCCCGCTCAAGGTTCCATTTTTGTGCGCACTTTGGGTGCATTTTCTCTGAGCACGCAAAATCCTGAAGAGGGTGTCCCTGAAAACGAATCCATTAATATAGCTGGTCGCGGCCGTCGTATTTGGATGTTAGTGGCTTATCTGGTAATTCATCGCGATCGTGATGTTCCCGTTAACGAGCTTTTCGAGGTGCTGTGGGATGAAACCCAAAAACGCGAGGATCCGCTGAAAACGCTTCAGCACAACGTGAGCCGTGCGCGTGATGCGCTGGCGAACTTGGGGCTGCCGCATGCGCGCGACTTGATTGTGGCGCGCCCGGGTGCATACCGATGGAATCCGCAGTATACGACGTTGGTTGACCTGGACATCTTCCAAGATTTTATTGCCAAGGCCGATCTTGCTCAGAGTGCCGAAGAGCGTATTGACCTGCATAAACGCGCCGTTGATATCTATCGCGGCGATTTTCTTCCTGGCTTCGAAGGCGAAAGCTGGGTTGCTCCCATTAACGCATATGGTCGCTCGGCGTATATCAACGAGTGCCTGACTCTTACGCGCTTGCTGAGCGGCGAGGAAAACATGTCCGAAATTGCTGCTGTTTGCGAGCGTGCGCTGCGTTTTGCGCCGGAATCGGAAGAGCTGAACATCCGCTACATCCGTGCGCTCACGGCATCGGGTTGTCCCGAAAAAGCCGTTGCGGTGTTCGAAAACGTGAGCAAGCTGTTCAACGACAAGCTGGGCGTTGTTCCTTCTTCGGAACTGCAGCTTGCCTACGAAGAGGCACGTCAGGCAATCAGCGGCGAAGTGATGCCCATCGATTCGGTGCGTTGTATCTTGAACGAAGAGGCATTTGACGGCAAGGGAATGCGTTGCGACTGGAATTCGTTCTTGTCGCTTGTGCGTCGCGAAGCCCGCAATGCCAGCCGTGCGAAGCGTAACGCCGTGGTGGTTGCCATCTCTTACGACAATTCGAAGAATGTCGCGCTTGACGCCCGTCGCGTGGAGGCCATTCTTTCGCAGCATTTGCGCAGTGGGGACGTGTATTCGCGGTTGAATGCCAAGCAGTTTTTAGTGCTGCTTCCCGAGGCAGGTGAGGAAAACGCCGAGGCAATTCTGCACCGCCTGAAGTCTGCCTTTCGCGACCGATTTCCTCGTTCAGATGCACGCGTTTCCGCTGAATGGTATGCTTTAACGGATCCTGTAGCTTCGTGCTAGCGCAGAAAACAAGGCTCTGACCCTGCATAATGGCGAGTGCATGGGTGTTACCGCTTTGCGCGAGTGCCCTAACTGAGCGGCTCCTTCGCGGCATTGCGCTGTGAAGCCTTCTGCGCCGCCGCTCATGCAAGGTGAGCGTCCGCTTACAAAAAATTTAAAAAACCTCCGCGAAATCATCGAAAACGGAACAGAAACGGAACGCTTTCTGGATACTGTAACTATGCATGTCTAGTGCCAAAAACGTTCCTGTTTGTTCTGGGCTGATTTGTTTCTTCGCGGGAGGCGAAAATGAAATACGTGAAAAATGATCTTTTCGCGCCAGTGAACTCAAACGAGTTCGTTGTGTCCGTAGATGAAACAACGCCGCAAATACAGGGAACAATCTATCATCGCAGCTTGCCAGAGGGCGTTTTCTTCGATAACGCCGCTACGTTTGCGCTGACGATAGAAGATGTTTTGGACTGCATGGACAAGGCGGATTCGTCTGATTACCGACAGACAAGTTTTGCTGGGGGTTCGCATGCGGGCCGCTTGGCAACGTTTCGCTTGGACATTATGTTTCGCCAGCATTGCAGCTGGCAGGGCAAGATGACCTGGGTGGAACGTGGTGTTGAGATGAAGTTCCGCAGTTTTTTGGAGCTGCTTTTGGCAACGGTCGATATTTTGTCGAACGATGCCGCCGAAAGCAAAGCTGCTGGTGAATTGGCCGGATCGTGTGTCTAGCGATCGGTTGATAGGTTGATAAGCAGCAGTGCAGAGCACAGGCAGTAAGAGGAAGATCTAAAAGCGGGTAAGCGTGCATCGGGGTTTGCACGCGGAAAGCGGGAAGAGGTAGGTGACAAGATGAAACATGCAATAGCGAATCCGGAGAATGCAACAAGTCGCTATAGCCTTTCGACGAAGGTGTTAGCAGTTTTTCTCTCCATTGCTATGGTGGTGACGTTCAGCCACTTCAATGCATTTGCTGAATTCATCCAGGGAGGTGCAAAAGACGACTCATTTGTCCAGGTGAAGACTACGTTGGAAAACGTTGTTATCACCGACACCTCAACGCAGATTTCATATAAGCAGGCCGATGTTGATGCGTTGGGCTATTTGCCCGCCGCGGCAGATAAGGTGGTTACGTTCACAGTAACGCCGTACGATAACACCGCCACGCCTGGCCCCGACTATACGCTCTCCGAAGTTTCGTACGCCGGTGGCGCGCTGTCTCCGAATGCGAGCGGGCAGTATTCCTTCACGCCTGTTGAGGGCGCAAAGCTTGTAGTGAAGGCGGTTGCCGTTGCAGCCGAAACGCCTGCTGCTGAAACCGAGAAGCCTGCCGCGACCGACGGTGCCGAAGACGCCTCGCCTGCGGAAGACAACAAGGGCGCCGAAGCTTCCGATGCTTCCCAGGGCGCTGCTTCTACTAATAATAGTAACAATGCCGCGAACGCTGCAGTTGGCACCGATGCCAACAAGGATGCAGCTGAAGCGACTGGTGCGGACGATAAGACGCCCGCGACCGATAACGCTGCCGCCGATGACGTAACCCCCGCCACCAAGACTCCCAAGGCAGACGCCCCTGCAACTGAAAAGCCGGCAGCTCCCGCGCAGCCTGCTGGCGAAGCGGCTTCCTCTTCCGATACTCCGGCTGCATCTGAGCCGGCACCCGAGCCTGCCGTGAACACGTTCTCCGTGAATCACATTGGCGGCTTCTTCAATTTGTTTGGCGGTATCAACGTGGTAGTCAAGGGCAGCGAAGGTATGCTTCCCGCCGATGCCGTGATGAGTGTTTCTCTGGTGAAGGACAAAGCTGTTGAGAAGATGCTCGAAACTGCAGCCGCCGCCGAGAACAAGGAAATGGTTGATTCCGTTGTTGTTGACATTACGTTCACCGATGCCCAGGGCAATGTGATTGAACCGAAGGGCCCTGTTTCTGTGAACTTTGAAGGCGTGAACTTGAAGGGCGATTCCGTGGGCGTGTACCACGTGACCGACGCTCTTGATAAAGTGACACCTGTTGCAACGCTTGATTCCGCGACCGATGCTTTTGCCGCGGAGCACTTCAGCACGTACGCGTTGATCGGCAAGATTGATGCGCAACCCGTGGTGCCCGAAGGTCAGAAGATCGTTACGGTGAATTACGTTGGCACCGATGGCTCCCTGGTGGGCAAGGGCCATACCGAGCAGATTGGCATTGACGAGAAGGCCATCAACTTTACCGTTTTGAATGGCGAAATGTACGGTACCGATGTGACCGTTGGTCCCGAAGGCGGCTACGAGCTTTCTGTAAGCGCTACCGACCAGGCACAATACGGTATCACTATTACTGATAACCAGCAGATTGCTATTGCGAATTTGCCCAGCACCGAGCAGATTAGCATCAACTTGATTATTCAGGGCAAGGAAACCACGTACCGCGTTATCGAGAAGACCGAAAAGCTCGACGCTACGGGTGCAGATAAATACGATATCAAGGAAACGGTCGTCAACGGTCGCGTGGGCGACATTGCGTCGTTTAACCCCGAGCAAAAAGAAGGCTTCACCGCAACGGGCTTCCTGGATCAGGTTATCAAGGCCGATGCCTCTACGGTTATTGAAGGCGCCTACGATCGCAACACGTACACGCTGAAGTACAACACGAATGGCGGTTCGTACATTGAGCCGAAGTCGGGCGTGTACGAGCAAGAAGTAACGGTGTTCTCTGGATCATCGTCTACGACGCTGACCTGCACGAAGGAAGTGCACCAGCACACGGCTGTGCCCACGCAGGATGCTGACAAGAACAAGAACAAGACAATTGGGTGCTATACGTCAAATAATCATGGTTGGTACTGGCCCGATTGGCAGTGGGATTTTACCTGCACCAAAACGGAACACACGCATAGCGATGCGTGCTATACCGCAACGTCTACGTTCAACCCCGCGCCTACCAAGACCGGCTACGTTTTTGGCGGCTGGTTCTTGGATGAAGCTTGCACCACGCCCGCCCCTGAAAAGCTGACGCTTGCTGCCGATGCGGTGGTTTACGCCAAGTGGACTGCAAGCAATGCGAAATACAACATTGTCTATTTGAAAGAATCGCTTGACGAGAACAATAACTCCACGTATTCCTATTTCACCTCGAAAGAGGGAACGGGTATTGTGGGCTCGACCGTCTCTGCGCCGTCGAACGGAACCGAGAAGTATTACACATACGTGCCGGGCAACACAGCAACAATTGCAGCAGATGGTTCGACCATTGTGTACGGCTACTACAATTTGACCGAATACACTATTTACTTCAACTTGAACAAAAGCAATGCCAAGATGAATATCGGCGGCAACAGCTACTCCAATAGCGACAGCCCGGATAATCAGTATCACTTTACTGTCAAGCTGGGACAAAACATCGGCACGCAATGGCCAACGTCTGAGCATATTCCTGCTGTTGGAAATAGCAAATTCTACACTTGGAACAACGACGGATGGAGCAGCGCCTATGCGTCAAAGATTGTTTATGTAACAGGAGATATTCTGGATGGTGCAAACAGCGCAAACAATATCCAGGCGTATGCGAGCTGGGAAAATCGCCTTACTACGAAGTATGTCCGTTACTGGCTGCAAGACGCCGACAACGGCAATGTTTATGTTCCGAGCGAAGAGTATTGCCAGCCTATCAATCTATCGAACAGCCTGAGAGCAAAGACGCTTAATGGTTTCACGTTGGTTGGTTCGGCGAGCGATCCTTCCAAGCCCAATGGCGCTATTCAAGCAGATGGAAGCGCTGTTCCCAATGTCAATCAATCGAATGTAATCATTGATGGCACGAATTATTCTGAGGTCTATAATTTCTACTACACGCGCAACAGCGCTAATTTGAAGTTCTACAACGGGGATAACAGCACGCCCGAGAACACCGTATCGGTTAAATTCGGTGCGAACATTTCTTCTCGGAATTACACGCCTTCGCGTCCTGCAAGCGCGGATTCCGAGGCGACGTTTGCTGGTTGGTACGATAATGCGAATTGCGTTGGCGATCCCTATTCGTTTGCCACCATGCCTTCGAACGATGTTGCTCTGTATGCTAAGTGGGTATTGCCCACAAAGAACACAACCATCCATCTGAATTACGAAGGTGCTGGTGAACCGCAAGTTGTCCAGGTGACAAAGGGTCAGCCGGTTGATGCATCGCTGCTTCCCTCCGAAGAGGAACTGGAAAACCACAACCCGGGTTATGATTTCACGGGTTGGTACACCGACAGCGCTTGCACAACGAAATTCGATCCGAACCGTCCTATTGATGCCGACATCACGATTTACGCTGGCTGGGCAAAGAGCACGAAGGTCGCGTATACCGTCAAGCACGTTGCAGTGCGCAATGGCGTGGAGACCGAGATTTCCTCGGTTGAGGCGCGTGGCACTATTGGCCAGGACGTAAAGGTTGTCAAGCTCACCGATGAAGCTTTGACCGCGGCGGGCTACGAAGGCTACTTGTGCGCAAGTGGTGCTTCGCAATTCCTGAATCTGTCTGCCGTTGCAGCAGATAACGTGGTGACGTTCCGCTACATGACGCTTGATGATCTGAAGTACACTGTATCTTACGTTTATAACGGTACGACCGTGTTCGTTGAGAATAACGGCACGCCGTATGATTGCAAGTCCGACGTTGCGTTTAGCGTGTATCCCAACGAGGAAGCGCAGCGCTGGATTGCCATGAACGGCTACACGTTGAAATCGACGTTCGTAAAAGTCGAGCCTGGTCAAAACGCTGTATTTGAACTGATTTTGGCACCGTACACTATTACGTACGACTTGCAGGGTGGCGCTTTTGCTGAAGGTGTGACCGCTCCCGAGACGTATACCATCAGCCAGGTTTCCGGCACGAACACCATTGCTATTCCGAATCCGGAAAGCACGGGCAGGACGTTTGCGGGCTGGACGCTGAGCGAGGGCACGTACGTGCACGATAGCGACACGCCGAGCGATACGCTTGAGGGCAATCCACAGAAGGACCTGGTGCTGGGTGAAGTTAACGGTTACAAGACCATTGGTCATTTGACGCTGAAGGCGAACTGGCAGGACAACGCTTATGCGTTCGTGCGTTTCGTTGACACGGATGGCACCGTTGTTGCAAACGATGCGCTGGCACAGCGCTTCGGTTTGACGGCTGCTGCCGATGCTAACGGTTGGTACACGCTGGGTTATGAAGCCATTTCCGCAGATAAACCTGCAGCTGAATATGCCGCCGGTACGGTAGTGAAAGACGCTCCCGATGCAGCATATCTGACGGGCATCAAATTCGATGCTGCAAAATTGAATAAGTTCCCCGCAAACGCAGGCTTTAACGGCCTTGATAAGATTGCGTGGGAGCAGTTCATGGTTGACGAAGGCGCCTTCGGTTACTTCGATATGCCGAATGTGTATCACCTGAACGGATCTATCCAGGTCAACACCGTGAAGTACGTTGACGGCGTGGATGACGAAGTTGTGTTCCCCGATGTAGTGGGTTACGGCATTGCAGGTGATGATTATCCGCAGTTCGGCGCCGATCCGGTGCGTCCGGGCTACCTGTTCACGGGTTGGCTGGCTCCCAACGGAACCGTTATGACCACGGCTGAAGTTGAAGCGCTGAAGTACACGGGCGATGCGACCTATGTTGCTCAGTGGTCCGAAAAGAAATACGACGTGACTTACGTTTCCGCAGGTAACGGTACTGTTTCGAACACTTCGGGCGACAAGGGCCTGTTCGTCTTGTCCACCGAGGGCATTACGGGCGCAACAGCTGTTGCCGATTTGGGCTACAAGTTTGAAGGCTGGTACAAGGGCGCTACGTTCGTGACGAACGCCGAAGTGCTCACGCCGGCTATGGTTGAGCCGCAGCTGAACTATGCAATGGACGGCGGCAAGAAGGTTTACGAGAACACCGAGTTCACAGCCAAGTTCACGAAGGATGACACGCAGACGCATCGTCTTGGCTACACCGTTGAATATTACAAGAACGGCGTGCTTGCTCAGACTTCGCCTGTTGTCTATGGCGGCGAAGCCTGGATTGGCGATGCCACAAGCCTGACTGTCAAGGAAGGCGCTGGTGCTGGCGAAGTTGCCACGAGCGGTAAGTTCCCTGGATACCACTTCGAGAAGCTGACGCTTAATGGCACCACCGACATTGACGTGCCGTTTGGCAGCTACGATTTAACGCTGGCTGCGAACGCTGCTTCTTCTGAAGGCAACGTTTTTAAGGTGTACTACGTTGAAGACGCCGACGTTACTATTAATTATGTTGCGAACACGGGCGGCACGGTAAGCACCGCTTCTGAGCAGGTTGCTCCTGCTACGGGTACGGCGAAGGGTTCCACCGCAACGGCAAGCACGGGTTACGTGTTTGATTACTGGAGCACCGATGCCGCAGGTCAGAACAAGGTTGGTACTGACAATCTGTTCGTGCCTGAGAAGAATGCCCAGGGCATTTACGAAGCCGCAACGTATTACGCGAACTTCAAGCTAAGCGGCGACAAGCACGTTGTTGCTTACGAGATTCACTACTTCAAGCAGAACGCTGCAGGTGCGTACGAAGAAGTGATTGGCGATGCTGTTGCGAAGAAGACTTCTGATGAGCAGCAGATTCTGACGCCTGCCACTATCAACGTGGTCGAAAGCTTGGATAAGAATAAGTACGAAGGCTACGTTTACGCTACCTCTACCGAGGCGATGAACGGCGGCGCTGCCGTGACGATTGACGCCTTCCCGCGCTCTTACACGAATAGCACGCAAGCTGCGGGCGAAGAGGCGTACGTCATCAATTGCTACTACGACCTGCGCACCGACCTGAGCTACACGGTGAAGTATTACTGGGCGGGCGATACGTCCACGACCATTGCCGCTGATGAGACGGTTACTGGGCAGACGTTCGGCGCAACGGTTTCTTTGCCGGCCGAAAAGCAGAAAGCGATTGCGGGCTACACGTACAAGAACAACAGCGGCGACATTACCATTGCGGTAAGCGGAAATGTAATTAACGTCTACTATTATAAGAATGTTGAGCTTACGGCGAACTCCGATACGAAGACGTATAACGGCGCAGTTCAGAACGTTGCCGGCTTCACGGGCGCTCCCGCCGATGCTCAGCTCAACATTGCCGTTGGCGCTGCGGGTACCGCTGTGGGAACGTATCCTGCGCAGTTCGCTGCAGGCACGGTAGGCACGGTTGACGCTACGGGCAACTACGTTGTTTCTTCCGTGACCGATGGCGCGTTGGAAATCACGCCGCTTGACGTGACCGTTGAAATCACGGGCAAGACTGCCACGAACGAGTTCGACGGCAACGCTCATACCGTAACGGGTTACACTACTGCTATTAATAGTGGTCTGTTCACCGAGGATCTGATTTTCTTCACGGGCACCGCTACCGCAACGCGTACCGAAGTTGGCACCACGTACATGGGCCTTGCGGCGGATCAGTTTGCATCCGATGATACGCACAACTTCAACGTGACGTTTACCGTTGTGGCTGATGGCTTCCAGACCATCACGCCGGTTGCCGCCGAGGTTATTGTTGACATCTACGAGAACGCGCGCACCGTTACGTACGACGGCACCGAGCACACGGTGGCAGGATACGATGCCACAAAGACGACCATCAGCAATCCGCTGTATACGGCTGATATGTTTACTGCAACCGAAACGGCTGCATGGACCGCGAAGGGCACCGATGCGGGTACGTATCCCGTTGGCGTTTCCGCTGATGACTTCACGAATAATGCAACCGAGACCTTCCCGAACGTGCGTTTTGTGATTCACGATGGCGCGTTGGTTATTGATCCGGTGACCGAAGAAGTGACCGTGACCGTTGTGGGCAACAGCGCCACGGACGAATACGACGGCACCGAGCACACGGTGACCGGCTATCAGGTGACTAGCATCACTAACGCTGCGTATAACGATAGCAAGTTCACGTTCACGGGCGATGCCACGGCCTCGCGTACCGATGAAGGCACGACGTTTATGGGTCTGAACGCGGGACAGTTTGCGAACACCGATACGACGAACTTCACGAACGTGACGTTTGTGGTGACCGACGGCTTCCAGAAAATCACGCCGGTTGCTGCTGAAGTTGTGGTGACCATTACGGGCGCAAGCTCTACGGATGTTTACGACGGCAAACCGCACACCGTGACGGGCTATACCGTGGATATTTCCAACGACCTGTATACTGAAGGCGACTTCACGTTTACGGGCACGGCGACTGCAACGCGTACCGAGGTTGGTACGACCGACATGGGTCTTGCCGCTGGCCAGTTCGCGAACAACAACAAGAACTTCAGCCGCGTTACGTTTAAGGTGACCGATGGTTTCCAGGAGATCACGCCGGTGACCGACCAGGTGACGGTGACCATCAACGGCAACCAGATTACGAAGACGTACGACGGAAACGCTCATACGGCGAATGGCTACTGGGTGAACATCGACAACCCGCTGTATACCGATGATGACTTCACGTTCTCGGGCATGGCGATGGCGACGCGTTTTGATGTTGGCACCATGGATATGGGCATGACGGCTGACCAATTCACTAACACGAATCCGAACTTTGCAAACGTGAAGTTCGTGGTGACTGATGGCTGGATAAAGATCAATCCGCTGGGCGTTGAAGTGACCATTGTTGGCGCGAATGACACGACTGAGTACGACGGCAATGCCCACACAGTTGAGGGTTACGCCGCCACGGCCGACAGCGCTCTGTACAACGTTGACGAGAACGTGGCATTCACGGGCGATGCGACCGCGACGCGCACGGATGCGGGCACCACGAACATGGACCTGGCGGTTGACCAGTTCGAGAACACGAACGCCAACTTCGATGTGACGTTCGTTGTGACCGACGGCTTCCAGACCATCACGCCGGTGGCCGCCGAAGTGACCGTGAACATTGTGGGCAACAGCGCCACGAACGATTACGACGGTGCGGCTCACACGGTGACGGGTTACACCGTGACTACGAGCAATCCGCTGTATACCGAAGATGACTTCACGTTCTCGGGCGATGCGACCGCTACGCGTACCGAAAACGGCACGACGTACATGGGCATGACGGCCGCCGACTTCACGAACAAGAGCGCGAACTTTGCGAACGTGACGTTCGCAGTGACCGATGGTTACCAGGCTATCGGTGCCATTGACGTGGTGGTGACCATCGCGGGTAACACCGCCACGAACACGTACGACGGAACCGAGCATACGGTGACCGGTTATCAGGTTACGAACATTTCTAATACGCTGTACGCCGAAGCAGACTTCACGTTCGCTGGTACGGCTGAAGCGGCTCGCATCGATGCGGGCACAACGCCCATGGGCTTGAAGGCTGCCGACTTCACGAACAAGAACGAGAACTTCAAGAACGTGACGTTTGTAGTGACTGATGGTTACCAGACCATCGATCCGCTGGCAGTAACCGTAAGCATTACGGGCAACAGCGACACCACCGAATACGACGGCAACGCCCACACGGTCGAGGGCTTCGTTGCCACGGCCGACAGCGGCCTGTACGACACCGCCGCGAACATCCAGTTCGCGGGCGAGGCGACCGCGACCCGCACCGATGCAGGCACCACGAACATGGGCCTGGCTGCCGACCAGTTCAGCAACACGAACGGCAACTTCGATGTGACGTTCACCGTGACCGACGGCTTCCAGGCCATCACGCCGGTTGCCGCTCAAGTGACGGTGACCATCGACGGCAACAAGGTTACGACGACCTATGACGGCGAGGCGCACCGTGCAACTGGCTATACGGTGGGTATCGATAACCCGCTGTACACGGAAGATGACATCAACTTCGCGGGCGATGCAACTGCGATCCGCACCGATATGGGTACGACCTACATGGGTCTGGCGGAAGGCCAGTTCAGCAACGCGAATCCGAACTTCGCGAAGGTGAAGTTCGTAGTGACCGACGGTTGGGTCAAGATCGACCCGCTGGCGGTGACCGTGAACATTGCGGGCAACACCGCGACAAATGATTATGACGGCACCGAGCACACGGTGACCGGCTACCAGGTGACCAGCATCTCCAGCAATCTGTACACTGCCGACGACTTCACGTTCGCGGGTACACCCGAAGCGGCGCGCACCGATGCGG
>CAKTXN010000049.1 GCA_934630905.1 uncultured Eggerthellaceae bacterium | reverse complement strand
CTTTTATGTGTAGTAGATTTCCCGGATGAAAAAAGGGACCCGATCGGATCCCTTTCCTTTTGCATTCGGTTTTGCGAAGCTTGTGAGAGAAATCGTCTGGCGAAGCATTCGGCTACAACCGAAGTACGTTCAGCGAAGCGCCCGCTCGCAAAGCATTACGCGTTATCAGCGGGAGCTTCTGCGCTAGCAGCTACTTCTGCTTCTTCATAGGCAGCATCTTTGCCGGGAAATACTTCAACGCCCGCTTTGATTTTCTGTGCGTAATCTGCAACAGCGGTGAACAGAACGTCGGAAGAAGAGTTCAAAGCCGTCTCGCAGGAGTCCTGGATAACGCCGATGATCAGACCAATAGCAACACACTGCATGGCAACGTCGCTACCAATGCCGAACAGGCCGCACGCCAGCGGGATAAGCAGCAAGGAACCGCCCGGAACACCCGAAGCGCCGCAAGCGGAGATAGCGGCAAGAACGCACAGCAGAACAGCCGTTACCGGGTCAACGGCAATGCCCATGGTGGTAGCCGCGGCCATAGCCATAACAGTGATGGTAACGGCAGCGCCTGCCATGTTGATAGTTGCACCCAGCGGGATGGACAGCGAATAGTTCGACTTGTCCAAGCCCAGCTTCTCGCAGAGTTCCATGTTCACCGGAATGTTAGCCGCAGAGCTGCGGGTGAAGAACGCCGTAATGCCGCTGTCCTTCAGGCAGCGCAGCACCAGCGGGAACGGATTCTTGCGCATAACGATGAACGCCATAATCGGGTTGGCGATAAGCGCAATGATAAGCATGGAAACCACAAGCACCACGATAAGATGTCCGTACTCGTAGAAAATCTCAAGGCCGTTTTCAGAAACAGAAGTGTACACCAAGCCCATAACGCCGAACGGAGCCAAGGAGATGATCCAGCGAACAACAGCCGAAACAGCATCGGAAATGTTGGTGAACACGTCGCGCGTTTCCTGGCTGGCAACACGAAGGGCAACACCCAGCGCGATAGCCCATGCCAAGATGCCAATGAAGTTGCCGTTCATCAAAGCGGTAACCGGGTTCGTGAAGATGTTCATGACCAGCGTCTTCACAACCTCGCCCACGCCAGAAGGTGCCGTTTGCTGCGCGCCGTCAAGAGCAAGCGTAAGCGTGGTGGGAGAAATGAAGCTCGCGATAACCGCAATGATTGCAGCCACCAGCGTGCTCACAATATAAAGAACAATGACCATTTTCATGGCGCCCGAAGTCTTTGCGTTGGCCATGGTTGCGATGACCAGGAAGAAAACCAGAATAGGAGCAACCGCCTTCAACGCCGACACGAAAAGAGTACCCAGCAACGGGATGATGACGAGTGCGCCCGGAACAGCAAGCGCCAGAATCAAGCCGATAACAAGACCGACAACGATTCGCAGCACTAAGCTCGTATCGTTCCATTTCGCTATGATTTGCTTCATATTTTATCCTCTCTATGGAAATTGCATGAAGCTATAGTACCCGTAGATGCGCCTCGCCGCAAACAAAAAATCCACATTTAGTGCTTGACGGTTACCATTGCCTGGCGCGAGATACTTTTTAGGGACAGGCACAAAGAACAAAACCAATCAGCAGTCGAAGGATGCAACAGGGTGCGCAAATAAAGCGCAAGTGCAAAGCAGCCCCCACCTGTTATGGTGAGAGCCGCCATCCATTCGATAATCACGAGTTGTTGAACTGGGCTTTTGCACGCTGTGGCGTTTCATGACGCGCCGGGCGCAAAATCCCACGCTTCGATTCTAGTTGTTCGCTGTTTTCGTTGCCTTTTCCTCGGATTCGGTCGTTTTGATATCGGCGGTGGTTTCTGTTGTTGTCTTCGCACCCGCCGTCAGAGTAACGTTTTTAAGCTCAACGGTTGTGCCAAGCCATTTCGTCTCAATAAGATCGATGATTCCCTGCGAATCAAGCTGCGTAAGCGTGGTGTTCAGCTTCTTCAGCAGATCATTGTTCGTTGCAAGCGTGGCACCGCAGTATCCCGTGGGCAGTTGCATCATAGCCACAATATGCGCGTCTACCCCAGCCGTTTTCGCAGCATACGTACCAACAACGGCATCGGCGGCAACGTAGTTCGCCGTGCCATCTTTCAAAGCAGTAAACGCGGACTTCAAATCGGTCGAGCTTTCCAACGTGCACTTCTCAAACTGGGAGCCAACCGCCCACGCGCTCATGGAACTTGACTGCGCTGCAATCACCGAGCCATCCGCCGGCGTCTTCGCCTTCTCATTCAGCGAGAACAGTGCAATGCCCTTCTGTAAATACGCAGATGTCTTTGTCAAGTTCGAATTCGTGGAAGACGTGTCATAGCCCAAGGCAATGTCAATCTTGCCATTCTGCAAGGAAGTAAGAGGATCAGAGCCCGCATCAACGATTTCCAACTTCAAGCCCCATTCATCGGCAATGGCGGCGGCAATGTCAACGTCAATACCCACAATCTTAGAGGCCTGGCCCGCCATAGGAGGATTCGTGCTGTTCACACCCACGCGCAACGTGCCATTAACGCCGATGGTCGGAGTAGAAACCGACGCCGTTTTGCTTTCAGGCACATACGTTTCCCTGTTCAGGGGGTTATCGCACCCCGAAAGAACGCTCGCCATGCCTAACGCAAGAACGCAACCAATCACTGCGCATAAAACACGCTTTTTCACTCTTATCCTCCTGTTATCCCAATCAAACGCTTCTTTCGACTGACCTAGTCTTTGCCCCCACACTCGCGTACCGGGGCGGAGCGTGAACCCCTTACCCTCTCGCTCGCGCAACCGTGTGTTGCTATCAACGAGCGGTACGGCTTACCTCTAGAGCGCGCCATGCTCAGCAAACATGCAGTTCGCCTTACGTGGATCCTTTCGACCGCGCCTGCCATGGAATTGGAAACGATCGGCGCTTTTTTGGCGCACGAACGTTGTCCTCAACTACAGACTCGAAAGAAGCAATGCTCAAGTTTAACAGATACGCCTACTGATTGCCGCTTTCTCTTAATAAAAGCGCAAATCACTTTGCGAATCTTTTAGCGACGCTTTAGAGACTAGATTACGCCCCTTGTGCGAAAAATCAATCAAGCGAAGGCGTTTGTAAGAATTTTGAAAGCATTTCTCTCTGTTTTGATAGCTTTTTGTCAACGAAAACGTCCGTTTTGATAGCTTTTTGATAGCGGTATTTTCTAAGATGCCTTTCATGTTACAGACAGAATGCACATATCAGGAGAAGTCGAAGGCACCCAAGAGCGCCTCGATTTCTTTTGCATGCGCGCAGCTCAAAGACGTGGCCCTTGAACTTGCCTGGCCCACCCGCTGCGCGATATGCGATGCGCCAGGCGCTCTGGTCTGCGACACCTGCAGACAAGCCTTGCGGTTTTGGGACCCTTGGCTTGCCTGCGCAACGTGCGGCGCGCCCTTCGGGTTCAGGCAATGCTGCGAATGCAATTCTTTCACGCGTGCCCGCCGCGAACAAACGGAAGAGCCGCTGTTTTGCTCAAGCGCCGTGCTGTTCAGCGAAGAAAGCGGCTCAATCATCCGCTGCTACAAAGATGCCGGAGAACAACGCCTTGCTTCGTTCATGGTTGACGCCATGCAACATGCTCTTTCCCCGGAAAAATGGAAGTCCTTCGATGCAGCAACGTTTATCCCCGACTCATACAATGCCTACCTGCGGCGCGGCTTTGATCATATGGAGGCAATCGCGCGCAAGATTGCCCGCGCTACCGATTTGCCATTCCTGTTCGCTTTTGAGCGGCCGCAAGCCCAAGACCAGCGAAAACTCTCGCAAAAAGAGCGCTGGAACAACATCGATAGCGCGTTTAACCTGCGTCTTTCGCAGCAAGCGCTCAGCCTGCCCAAGCGCATACTAATTATTGATGACGTAATGACCACCGGCGCCACGCTTCGTGCGGCAGCACACGCGCTTGAAAAGAAAGGAGCCGCCCATGTTGAGGGGCTGACATTCGCCCGCGTTGTTTGATGAAGCTGCGCCCGCGTAGCAGTGCACGCTTGCTCTTGCCGCAATCCGCCAACCTCTTCCCCACGAAGGCGGCTGCTCTACGCTACAATGGAAACGTATGCGAAAAAACAACGGAAAGGTACCCTATGGACGCGTATAAGCAAGAGTTCATTGAGTTTATGGTTCAAAGCGACGTATTGAAGTTTGGCGACTTCACTCTGAAAAGCGGACGTAAATCGCCGTTTTTCATGAACGCGGGCGCTTATGTAACAGGCGAACAGCTTCTGAAGCTGGGGCGTTATTACGCGCAAGCCATCGAGAAGACGTATGGCCTGGATTTCGACGTGGTGTTCGGTCCTGCTTACAAGGGGATTCCGCTGTCGGTTATTACTGCCATTGGCCTGCACGAGCTGTACGGCAAGGAAGTTCGCTACTGCTCGAACCGTAAAGAAGCAAAAGACCACGGCGCCGATGCGGGCATGCTTTTGGGCAGCGATTTGCACGACGGCGATCGCGTGATTATCGTGGAAGACGTTACCACGTCGGGCAAATCTATTGACGAGACGTATCCTATTCTGAAAGCTGCCGCCGATGTTGAGGTAAAAGGCCTGATGGTATCTTTGAACCGCATGGAAGTCGGCAAGGGCGGCGTGAAGTACGCGCTGGAAGAAGTTTCCGAGAAATACGGCTTCCCCACTGCTGCCATTGTAGATATGGCCGAAGTCACCGAGTACCTGTACAACAAAGAATGCTGCGGCCGCGTGGTCATCAACGATGAAATCAAGACCGCGATTGACGAGTACTACAAGATTTACGGCGCGAAGGCCTAGTTCTACTTACTAAAGCTTGGTGCTCGAATCAGAAATCGAGCACCAAGCTTCTTAAAACCGCAGGTCAGCGTACCTTAGAGCTGCTTTGCAGAACCCGTACGACGGGCTGCTTCGGCAACAGCGGCAGCAACCGTGTCGGCCACGCGCATATCCAGCGCCGAAGGAATGATGTACTCGGGCTTCAGCTCTTCATCGGAAACCAGGCCAGCAATGGCATACGCAGCGGCAAGCTTCATGTCGTAATTGATGTCGCGCGCATGAGCGTCCAGCGCGCCGCGGAAGATGCCCGGGAATGCCAGCACGTTGTTGATCTGGTTCGGCATATCGGAGCGACCCGTGCCCATAACTTTCACGCCAGCAGCAATGGCATCATCGTACATAATCTCAGGCTCGGGATTTGCCATAGCAAACACAATCGGGTCGGCTGTCATGGTCGCAATCATCTCGGGCTTCAAAACGCCTGCAGACGAAACGCCCACAAACACATCGGCTCCCTGCAGCGCACGCGCCAGATCGCCTTCGATGTTCTCGGGGTTCGTGATGTCGCACAGGTCCTTCTTGTAGCCTTCCGTGCAGCCCTTGCGACCGTGATGCAAAATGCCATTGCGATCAACAGCAATAACGTTCTTCACGCCCGCCGTAAGCATCATCTTGATAATGGCCGTACCTGCAGCGCCCGGTCCGTTCAGCACCACCTTGATATCGGCAATGTCCCTGCCCACAACTTTCAGCGCATTCAGCAAAGCAGCGGTAACAACAATGGCGGTTCCGTGCTGGTCATCGTGGAAAACAGGGATGTCAAGCTCCGCCTCAAGGCGCTGCTCAATCTCAAAGCAACGCGGCGAGCCGATGTCTTCCAAGTTCACGCCGCCGAAAACAGGAGCGATAAGCTTCACGGCATGGATGATTTCTTCGGTATCCTGCGTGTCAAGGCAAATCGGGAACGCATCAACGTTGCCAAAACGCTTGAACAGAACAGACTTGCCCTCCATAACAGGCATGGCCGCAGCGGCACCGATATTGCCCAGGCCTAAAACAGCGCTGCCATCGGAAACAACGGCAACAAGATTGCCCTTGGCGGTGTATTTATACGCGTTATTTGCATCGTTATGAATCTCCACGCACGGCTGGGCAACGCCAGGAGTGTACGCAACGCTCATGTCGTCAGCCGTCTCGACCGGAACCTTGCTGGCAACCGAAATCTTGCCATGATGCTGCTCGTGCAGTTTCAGTGCCTCGGCATAGTAATCCATGAAAAACCTCTCCTTGTACTTGTACTTGTACCTGATTCACTTGAATGAGATACGTCTGCATTGTGCTCTTCCGTATTGTAGGTATCTTTTTCGCGCGCGTAAGAAGAAATTCCAGCTGAACGCGAAATCGACAAGAAAGCAACAATCAGCGAGCCCAGTCAACAGAAGCGAAACGAATCACGCGCGGCCGCAACGCACGCACGAAAACGGTATACGGTATAAGTATCATCACGCAAGCAAGCATTGCGAAGAATATCGTGAACACAAGAGAAGGAGGCATGCCATGTGCACATCAATTGCATTTAACGGAGCATCGGGAGCGTTGTATTTCGGACGAAACCTTGATTGGGAAAGCAGATTTGGCGAAGTTCCCGTGTTCGCACCTCGCAACTGGAACTGCACCTGGGCTTTTAATGGCGAGCTGTCCAGCAACGGCACAACAGCGGCTGCACAGGAAACGCAGAAGGCCTTGACGCGCGCAGACGCCCCGCATGCCGTGCTCGGAATCGGAATTGCCGCACAGAATACGCCTTTGTACTTCGATTGCATGAATGAGGCCGGCTTAGCCATGGGCGGCTTGCTGTTTGCCGGCTTCGCGCAATACGAAGCAGAACCCGTAGACGGAAAGATCAACATCGCATCGTACGAGTTCCCCTTGTGGGTCACGCGCAACTTTTCCACCGTTGACCAGGTGCTTGAAGTGCTCAGCAAGGTGGCCATTATCGGTGCGCCCATTGCCGGCATGGACCCCACACCGCTGCATTGGATGATTGCGGACAAGAACCGCTGCATTGTGGCGGAATATACCAAACACGGTATGCAGATTCATGACAATCCAGTCAACGTTTTAGCAAACCAGCCGACATTCGATTGGCACTTGGAAAACCTGCGCTCGTACTACATGGTTGCGCCCGACGTGCCGCAAGCAGCCCAGTGGGGCAACGCGACCCTGGATGCCTACGGAACGGGTGCGGGCATGCGCGCGCTTCCCGGCGATTACTACTCTACGTCGCGTTTCGTGCGCGCCGCATACTTGAACGTCCACTACCCCGCTGTTGCGTCCGAGCAGGAAAACGTCACGCGCCTGTTCCGCACACTGCAGGGCGTTTCCATGATCGAAGGCGCTTCCCGCATGAAAAACGGCAACTTCGAGAAAACCATCTACACCTCGGGTTATTCAACAGAAACGGGAAGCTGCTACTACGCCACGTACAGTGATTTCGCGTTGAAGCAGTGCGCTCTGGGCGATTTTGATGCCGAAGGCACCAAGCTTGTCACGGTAAAATTGTAGGACAACGTCAGGGCGGCAGGCGTTAAGCTCTTTAGCGCCTGTCGTGTTTCGGCTGTCGTGGGCGCCGAAGATTGCAGCGCAGAGCACGCGCCCGCGCCCCGACCGCCCGCACGTCTACTGCCGGCAAAACGCCAACGCGCGCGCGAACGTTGCGTAATCGCTCACTCGGTGCGCGTCGCTTGCCACGTAATCAACCAGATCTTCGCCCAACAAAGCGGAAGCAGTGCGACGGCGTGCATCAAATGCGCCGCCTTCAATAAAGTTTGCGGAAAGCTGCAGATAGCAGCCCATATTTTTTAATTCCCGGGCGATATCAAGATTCTTTTGCACATCGCGGTAACGCTCGGGGTGCGCAATGATCACTTGCAAATCCATGACCTGCAGCGAATAAATGAGGCGCTGCCAATTCGTAGGCATAGCATCGTCGCTTAACTCCAGCAAGAACAAGTTCGTGTCCCCGAGCGTGAACTCGGGGGCGCGCTCAATGCCCAACTCAAAGAGCTTGCGCCAATTCATCTCATACCCAAGTTGCAATGAAATACCCAGGTCGCTGGCATATTTTTCCATCTCCGAAAAAGCAGCGCGAATAAGCGAACGATCGAAAGAACTCCAACGGCAGTGGGGCGTGCACATGATAGTGTCAATCCCCTGCTTCTTTGCCGCGCGCAGCATATCGCGCGACTCCGTAACAGAACGCGCGCCGTCATCGACGCCCGGAAGGATATGACAATGTAGGTCGAACACGCACCTGCTCCTTCGCCGTTTTCCCGCGTGCCAGCAGGGACGTTATTTCTTGAACGCACCCGGAGCAAACGGATTTTCAGACTTCGCGCCACCAGCTGCGGCGGTCGCGCGCGTTCTCGCGGAACCAGCAGCGGCAGCGCTAGCAGCGCCAACCGCAGCACCTGTCGCACCCGCAGCATTCGCACCGCCAGCAGCACCCGCAGCTCCCAGCTTCTCGGCAGAATGGCTTGCACGCGGCGAAACACGACGGCTCACTGGCGCCTGCATTTGCTCCTGCGCCGCTTCCACACTTACGCCAACGCGACGCGCCCATTCCACAACGTTATCCTCGTCAAACTCGCGCCGACTTGCAGGTGCGGGCGCTTCTTGCTCTGAAGCATCATCACCCGCTGCGTGCGTGCGCTTCTTTTTGATGCGCTTGTTCTCTTCGTTGTAATAGTAATAATAGTAATAATCGTCGTCGCCTTTCTGGGCAAACGTGAGCACCAAGCCCAAAACACGTGCATTCGCGGCATCAAGCTGGGACAACGCATCGGCAACAGCGCGTTTTTTTGCCATGCGCTGACGAACAACCAGCGCCACGCCATCGGCCAGCGTAGAAACCACGGCAGCATCCACAAACAACGACAACGGCGGCGTATCAATAACTACGTAATCGAACGCGTTGCGCAACGTGGCCATAAGCGCCGCGAAACGCTTTGTTGACAGCATATCCGAAGGATTCGCTACATTCGGCTCACAGTCAAGCAGGTACAAGTTCGGCTGCGCCGTTTGCGTTACAGCACGTTTCAGCGGAACACGACCCGAAAGAACCGCGTAGATGCCCGCGTTCGTGCGCATACCCAAAACACGCCCCACACTGCGGCGGCGCATGTCACAATCCATAATCAGCGTGCGCTTGCCCGAACGCGCCATGGCCATGGCAAGAGCAATGGCGGTCGTCGTTTTACCCTCGTCAACACCCGTGCTGGTAATCACAATGGTCTTTACCGGCTCGTCCACGCTTGCAAAACGGATATTCGCAAGTAGCGTTTCGCTCTGATGCGAAAGCTCGTTGAAATCTATAGGAAGAAACTTCTTCTGGTTCTTCTTCGCCATGGCTATTTCACCTTCTTCAGCTCAGGCATGGTGCCTAAAACAGGCAGGCCAAACAGTTCTTCGGCTTCTTCGCGCGATTTTACCGTGGTGTTCAGCATATCCATAAGCACCACAATGGCAACGGCCACAAACAAACCCGCCAGGAAAGCAACGGCCAGATACATCTTGCGATTAGGGCCACTCGGAATGTCAGACGACGTTGCATCGTCAACAATGTTGACCGCCTTCAAGCCCATGGTCTCCACCGAGCACGAAGCCGTATTCTTAGCGAACTCGTTCGCCACGCGCGCGGCGGCCGCGGGATCGTTCGACGTAACCGTAAGCGTGATAACGCGGTTCGTGGTGGCGTTCTTAACACCCAGCGTGTAATCCTTCAAATCCTTCATTCCCAGGGCTTTCGCCGTGGCGTTGCGCACTTTAGGCGTGTCGGCAATAACGGCAATGTCGTTTGCAAGCTGCTGAGACGCCGCCGTATCGGAGCTGGTTGCATAGGACTGATCCTGCGAAGTTTGCGACTGTGTCAAAACATAAAGCTGCACTTCAGAGGTATAAACATCCTCCATGAAACCAAAAGTGTAAATGCCCGTTACCAGCGTAAAGACAACGGGAAGCGCAATGACCAGCGCCAACTTCTTGCGCAGAAGCTGCAGGAGTTCAAGTAATGTCATGGAGAAAAAGCCCTTTCGTCAAAATGATAGACGTTATTTTAACTGTTCTTCGCATTGGTTTCCACCCACCCAGAACGGCTGGCAAGAAACTGCCGCAAAACAGACCAAAATCGAATACGAATGGATGCATCTTATACCATTTTACGCCGCTCTTTCTGGGATTCCTTTCAAGGGACCCCGAAAACGGCGCGCATGCTTTAAGAATACACCGAGATGCATACAAGATGCACCTAAGAATATGAAAGATTGCAATAGGACAAAAAATCGCTATAAGCTATAATGAGATGCTGCACAAAAACAGGGGGGATTAATACGCAGGCATGAATAGCAAACTGAAGAAGATTCTTTGCAATGGGGCCTTCCTTTTGCTTTGCATTGGCGTGTCGGTCTACTTCGTGTTATCGGGCGAAGATTTCGGCGCCTTAGTGAGCTATATCCGCAGCTCGTCCCAAGTTTTCTGGATTGCCGGATTTGCGCTGGTCATTGCGTTTATCCTATGCGAGTCCGTTATCATCTTCTATCTGCTGCGCGCGTTCGGCGATGCTCCGCAGCTTTCCCACTGCTTTTTGTATTCCTTCGTGGGGTTCTTTTTCAGCTTAGTCACACCCACCGCATCGGGCGGACAACCCATGCAGCTCGTGTTCATGAAACGAGACGGCCTAAGCCTTACCCGCTGCGTTATTGCACTGCTCATTGTGACCATCGCGTACAAGTCAGTGCTTATCCTGGTGGGCATTCTGGTACTATTCGCCTGCCCACCGTACATTGCACCCCTGCTGGAGCCCGCCATGGGGTGGATCTACCTGGGAATAGTATTGAACGTTATCTGCGTGGGCGCCATGCTTGCGCTGGTTCTTGCTCCTTCCGTTGCGAAAACTATCGTGTTTACCGCGCTACGCATCGCACGGAAATTCGTAGCGGCAGAACGCGTTGACCGTTGGCAAGCGCACCTCACGCAATCGCTTGAGAACTACAAGGAAGCCTCGCGCTTCGTGCGCGAGCACCGCATTGTCACGCTCAACGTTATGCTCATCACGATTGTGCAGCGTTTTTTGCTGTTCGCCGTGACGTATGTTGTGTTGCTCTCGTTTGACGTGAGCAACCTTTCCCTTTTGGATGCAACGCTGCTGCAAGGCAGCATTTCCCTTTCCGCCGACATGCTTCCCCTGCCAGGCGGACTAGGCATTTCCGAGCATCTTTACAACGTAATGTTCCAGCCCATTTGCGGACAATTAACCGCCCCCACCTTGGTAATAAGCCGAGGGCTCAGTTTTTACGCCCAGCTGCTGGTATGCGCGGTGTTCTCCGCCGTAGCATATCTGGTGGTCTTTGGCGCAAAGAAAGGTAATGAAAAATGATCGGCTACTATAACTACACGGTTGTCCTGACGTTTATGAGCTTGATTTCCGCTCTGGTTGGCATAACGCTTTCCATTGATGGGGTCCATTTAGGCGCAATCGCCTGCCTAGCGCTTTCCGGCTTCTTCGACATGCTCGATGGCCCCGTTGCGCGCACGAAAAGCGACCGCAGCCACGACGAGCGCCTGTTCGGCATTCAGCTTGACTCGCTGTGCGACCTGGTGGCGTTCGGCGTATTCCCTGTGGTCATCTGCTTCAACTTGGGCGTAAAGGGCCCCATTGGATTTGTCGTGCTCATCTACTTCGCGGTGTGCGGCGTTATCCGTCTGGGATACTTCAACGTGCGCGAAACGAATAATTTCTTCTCGGAAGAAGTCCGCGAGAAAATTTTTATCGGTCTGCCCATCACGTCAATCGCTGTGGTTTTGCCCCTGATCTACCTCCTAAGCACGTTCATGACCGAGCAAGCATTCATTTTGGTACTGCATTTTGTGCTGCTTATTGTAGGAACGCTGTTCATTGGAAACTTCCAGGTGCACAAGCCGAAACTACACACGCTCATTATTTTCTGCGTGTTGGTGGCAATTGCTATTGCCGCGGTTGCGATTATCGACTTCCCGCACTTGATTTTTGAGCTGTAGACGGGAAACGCGAGCACATGACGGAAACAACAATGGCAGCTGCAGCTGGCGCAGGCGAAGGCACGGCGAAGGATCCCGTGACAGCAGCTGCGGCTGGCGCAGGCGAAGGCGCAGCGAAGAGTTCCGCAACGGAAGCAAACGCCGCTTGCGAAGCGGCGACCTGCGAAACAACCCGCAAGAACACGAACGCCGCAACGTGTGGCCCCGCGGCAGAGGCAAGCAAGCCGCAAAAGCCCGATGCGCAGGAGCGCTTCCTGCATTGGCTGTACACCTCGGTGCCAGGACGCTCATTATTACCGCTGATTACGCGCCCGTTTATAACGAAACTGGGCGGTGTCGTAATGAACAGCGCGCTTTCAAAACGTGCTATCCCTGGCTTTATTCGCAACAACAACATTGACATGAGCGATTTCGAAGAGCGACCGTATCGGTCATACAACGACTTCTTCACGCGCAAGATTATGCCGGGCAAGCGCCCCATCTGCGCCGATGAGAACACGCTTATCTCCCCGTGCGACGCGCTTCTTTCCGCATACGCCATAGAGCACAACGCGCGGTTTCAAATCAAGGGAAGCAATTACACGCTGCCCGAGCTTCTGCGCGATAATGCGTTAAGCGAGCGCTACACGGGCGGCACGCTTTTGCTGTTCAGGCTTACAGTGCGCGATTACCACCGCTACTGCTATGCGGCCTCGGGCGCAAAAAACGCAGACGTGCTGATTCCCGGCGTTTTTCATACGGTCAATCCGCTTGCCGCCGCTACGCGTCCGCTCTATAAAGAGAACACGCGCATATACGGCCTGGTAGAAACTGAAAAGTTTGGCACGTTGCTTCAAATGGAAGTCGGGGCGCTCATGGTGGGAAAAATCGTGAACGACTACCCCGAAGCGTGCACTGTTGAACGCGGCTGCGAAAAAGGGCACTTCGAGTTCGGCGGATCCACCATCATCGTGCTGCTTGAACCTGGCGCAGCACAGATAGACGCAACCTACTTCCAGAACACCGCGCAAGGCCAGGAAACGCCCGTGCGTTACGGTCAAGCGGTGGGCGTGGCGCTTGATGTTAAAAAGTGACGGGGTCTTTTTAACCTCGCGCATCACCGCCGGCGCAAGCGTCCCTGAAGAGCAGAGCATCTTGTCAAAAATCGAGCGCGAAAACGCCGAAATCGACGGTTCAGGGCAGATCAGGGGGTGCGGATAAGGCCGCCGTGAGCCCTTCAGCCTCCTCGCATCCAGCAAAAGCCCAGGTCGCAAAATCCTCTTGGCGGCTTCGAACACGACATTCCCTTCTCCACCTGCCCCGAACCGTCGATTTGGGCGTATTTGGACAGAAAAAACGACAAC
>CAKTXN010000048.1 GCA_934630905.1 uncultured Eggerthellaceae bacterium | reverse complement strand
GCCCGTTTTCCCTTTTCAAACACTATAAATGATTGCAAGTACACGCCATGTCCCAAAAAACGGACAAGCTGGTTTTCGAAAAAGAATACCCTGGGTTTAGCTTCAGTGTTATGCGACATCACATTATTTTCGAAACGACAGGAGGAGCCATGCCAACATGCAATCACTGCGGAAGCGAGTATTCCGAAAATTCGAGATTTTGCCCGAATTGCGGAGCGGATACCGCAACCAGAACACCCGAACCGCAACTCGCACAGACTTCAATCCTGCAAGCCGATAGAAAGGCAGCGTCTAAAGACAAGCCTTTCTATAAGAGAAAATGGTTTATTGTTGTCGTAATCATTCTTGTACTGGGAATCATTGGCTCATTCGGCAACGGTGGCGAATCGCAAACATCGGGATCGAGCTCAAGCGCATCATCTTCCCAGGTGGCAAGCAAGACCGTTGATAAGTCAACACTGCAAGCCGTTTACGACCAATATATGAACTTTGACCCCGATACGCTTGCCAAATACACCCAGGAAAGCCAAGCGGGCCTTGCCACGGCGTTATCAGAGGCGAAGGCTTCCCCGAAGATGCAGCTCAGTACGCAATTGACCACGTTAAGGCCGACTGGAACCAGAACGCTCTTGCGAAAGCCAAGTCTTACTACAAGAACATGAACATGTCGAAAAGTGCCGTATATGACCAGCTAATTAGCCAATACGGCGAACAATTCACCGAAGAAGAAGCGCAATACGCCGTCGATCATCTTGATGATTAAAGAAGGCTTCTAATCGAATAGGCAGGGGGCGCCGCATGCAAGTGCGGCGTTTCCGTTTCCATTAGACATACCTTGCATAGTTTTGCGATTGATGGAACACGTGAGCAACGTAGACGGTGTCGCCTTTTAATTTGTAAACTGCAAGATAATTATTTATATGCACAATTCGGTAGCCTTTTGCCGCCAGCTCGGGCATAGCGCTCACGCTGAATAGCTCGGGCATATCACGCAGCTGCATCATCTGCACCCTGAACTCTTGTTTAAAGTTATGAGCCGCTTGGGAACTTCCAAGCGCTCCTTCCAAGTAATTCACGATGCTCAAGTATTCCAGCTGCGCCGTTTTGGTGATGACCACTTTAGCCATTTTTATGCCTCGGACTTATCCAAGAACTCGAACACATCCACATAATCGCCGGAGTCGATTTCTTGCTCTGCAAGCATGATGCGCGAGAGCAACTGGGCTTTCGCGGCCTCTTGTTGAAGCGCTTCGTAATAATCAGGTCGAAGCGCATAAAACACCTCGTAGCCGTTCTTCGTAACGGTGATTGGACCGGACGCTTGCTCAACCTTTCTCGCAAACGATGCAGTGTCTTTGAGGTCTTTAACGGGTACGCACGTCTGCATGATACGTCTCCTTCCTTAAGGTGGCCTAATTATACCATTTGCGAACAGGTGCGGAGACCAGCTTCATGCATTCTCGACCGCATTGGCGCGTTTCATGTTGGTGATAATCGTAGCGTTTTCCCTTTTCAGATGTCATAAGTGTCCAAAAATCACCAGTATGTACCAAAAAACGGACAGGAGATTTTTTACAATGGGCTATCCTAAATTCAATTTCAACATAAAACCTGGGCAAGCGGGAAAACGGGATCGCAAGCAAACGATTCCCCGAGCCCTATACCGCGCAAGGAAGGAACGTAAACCATGATGATTTCACCTGAAGCGTACGCTGAAAAACTTAAAAACGACAGCCTGCAAAACCTTATTAAAGAACGCGACGAGCTGCTTGATTTCATTCAAAATTTTGAAAAGAACTGCATCGATTTCCAGAAACGCGAGCTGATTTTCAGCGGGGACGGTTGGAATATTCACCCATCCCCCGATGTTATGTACCAAGCGTACCTGGAATACCTAGCAAAGGTAAGCGTCGCGATCGGCAACAAATTCAACCAGGAATTCGAATCCAACGATATGTTGGCATAGGGCATAGCGACACAAAGCAGTCCAACTTCACTCGGTCCGGGTCATGTTGTTGAAAAAACAGCGTGAAATTCGAAGTTGTGATAGGTTGGAAGTACCTTGAAACCTTTGCGCGTTCAGCGGATAAAAAATCCTATTCGCCTGCAAGCGTTTGAACTGGGGTTTTACTAAAGCGCATTTATAGGGGACAGAGCTTTCGTCGAAAAATGTCCAAATTTACGACCCCAACCTACTTCCAACCTATCACAACTTCGAATCTGGAGGCCTTTTTTCGACAATATAGAACTATAGGACTTAATTTCTCTACCCAAAAAGCAACCTATGGGAGCATCAGGCGATGCCGTAGCTACCATTCATCGCGAGCATATCGGCATTTCGGAAATGCGCTGCACGCAACAAACGTATGCCCATCGGATTTCCGCTGGCGCTCAACAAGGTCAGCTCCGCAACGTGGGCATACCACACCCGCGGCAACTTTCTTTGCTTCTTCGATATGCTCCTCGCGCGCCTCTCTTGTCGATGCCTCCGAAAGACTATCGAGTTGTCTTTTGATTTCCTCAAACGCCTTCTCATCAAAAAGAACGGAGCGTGATGCAAGGTCTTTTTTCATCATTCTTACCAAGTTCTGACGACGAAGCACGCAAAAGAGCTCTGTGTCGTCGGGAACCTTTTTTAACTCGCAACGCTCGGAGAACACAATGTACGAACGAAAAACGCTTTCCGGCTGGTCAAGCCATTTTGCCAGCGCCCTTACATGGGCGGCGTTTTGCTTGATGGGGTTATAGAAATGTTCTTTACGACCACCCTTAAGGCTCACCGTCCAGTTTTGCTGCTTTTCCGAACCGAAGATCCAACCAGAATAGTTTTTCGATTCGAACAGGAAGATTCCCTTTTCATGCAACATCAGAACATCGATTTCCGATGTGGACGTTACCCCCTTGCGAGGCACCAATACATTGGAATACGTCTCAAGTCGACCCGGCAGGTTATCATGCCCCAAAGCATATTCCGTCAGATACTCCCCATAATGCCCTTTGCCCTTAAGAACATGCGGTATGCTCTCGATGAATCCCGGAGACTCCCCTTTGATGAAACCAAGCAAAGACATGACGTACTCCTTGAGTAGAGTTTAGCTAAAAGCTTGAGAAAAGCTGTTGGACAAATTTTATTCTATTGTCGCCATAAAGATAAGCTCGTTCTTTTCATGAACGGTACCTATCAAATCCTTCGCAGGAAAGCATTGCGTGGCGGTATAATTTGCAGCGTTGTTTGCGTTTCAAGGAGAATCAATGCGGAAATCAGAAGATGGCATTTCTAAATGCCCCAACTGCGGTGCTGTTATCACGGGAAAGTTTTGCGAATATTGCGGCACGCACTTTGCGTCTGACGACGACGCCAAAGTTGTCATCATCAATAATTTCTACGGATCCGCAGACAACGATTCCGCCGATCAAAGTGCTTTTAATCGCGGCTTCGCAGCAAACAACAACGCGCAGGCGGCTTTTGCGTACGCCGCAACGAACAACGCAAACGCAGACGTCTCCCGCAAATCGCGCCTGGTCGCACTCTTGTTGGCCGTGTTCTTGGGATATTTTGGCGTGCATCGCTTCTACGCGGGGCAAATTGCAACGGGCATTGTTTACCTTTTCACGTTCGGGCTTTTGGGCCTTGGCTGGATGGTTGATATTATCCGCATCGCACTTGGCAGCTATCGCGACGGTCAGGGGCTGACCATCTGTAACTGGTAGCGCCATCGCGCAGCGCACAATAGCGTTCGCAGACGCGCGAAGGATGCTCAAAAATTGCAATAAATTTTATACCTGTACTTTTCTTCGGACACGCTCAAGGGTATGTGCAGATTATCATGCTATCAACATCCTCAAAGAAAAGGAGATAGCAATGTACGAACCCACTAAGCAAATCGATCAATTCCTGATTGCCGGATTCCAATACCACGATGGCGCCGACGTTTTGGACAAACTGGAAGTTGGCACGAAGCTGGACCTGGTGCCCGAATTCGACAATCCTTACGACCCCAACGCCGTTGCGATTAAGTACAAGGGCGTACACCTGGGATACGTGCCGCGCGATAAAAACTCCCTGCTTGCGCAGCTGCTCTTCTTCGGGCACAAAGACGTGGTGCGCTGCAAGGTTGTCCAACGCAACAAGAAAGCCGACCCGCGCGAGCAAGTCCGCGTGAAACTGTATTTGAAAGACAAGCGGTAAGGGATTGAAGACTGCCCTACAGGGCAAAATCAAGAATCCCAGAACAAAAGTGGGTAAAAATGGGTGCCGACACAAGTCAGCACCCATTTTTTTGCGAGAAAACCGAAACGAACCAGCGCGAATGCGGGCTAGAGGCAATCCCCTTTAGCCCGCATCGTTTATTCGTGCAATCTCGGCACCGATTTTGCGAGGAATGCCCACCACAAGCGCGTTGCCCATGCAGAAAGCACGATTGCCATCGCTCATACCCGTATTGGTCCAACCTTTAGGAAACATCTGAATCTGGTCCAACTCATCAGGAATCAAACGACGAATGCGACCGGAATCGCCCAATATGGCGTGTTTCGAACGGCTAGCCGCCGATCCGCCCTCGCCAGTCAAGATAGTGCGAGCAGGACGATCAGTCGGATCGGGCCACGCCATGGCACCTTCGGTATACACATACTCGAAGCCCTCCGATGTCGTGCGCGGCTCTCGTTTCGCAGAACGCTGATATTCCCAGCGAGGCAGCGCTTCCTCCTTAATGAAGAACTGCTCAGGAACCTCGGAGTCGGGCACAACCACATCGGCAAGCGTAGAAAACTCACCTTCAAAATCAGGTGTGACCTTGAACGTAACAACATGACCACCCTGCATAGCGCCTGCATTTTCGAACGGCGATACCTTCATTCCCAACCCAAACGACTTGCTAACATCATAAGGGTCACCCGAAACATCGAGTTCCGAACGACGAGAAACACCATCAACAACGGGGAACGCCTTTGCCATGATACCGGTCTCAAGAAGAGTCCGATTCAAATCCCACGACTCGCTAGTTTTGACGCCAAAGATATAGGCACGGCGACGCTTTTGCGGCATACCGTAATCGGCGGCGTTAATTACACGCCACTCCACTGAATACCCTTCGTCCGCCAAGCACGATAAAATAATCGCGAAATCGCGACCGCGTTGCTTCACGGGACTCTTCAAAAGGCGATCAACGTTCTCCAAAAGCAGATACTTGGGCTTCTTCAGGTGCAGCATACGATAGATGTCCCACCATAGAACACCCTTTTTTCCCTCGATACCACCAGCGTGCTTCAAAGGTTTTGCCACGCTGTAGTCCTGACAGGGAAAGCCTCCTACCAGCAAATCGAAATCGGGAATTTCACGCGTTCCGGCTTCGTATTCATCAAGAACTTTATTGATGTCCTCGTTTACGCAGCTACCCGCACCAAAACGCTCCTCATAGCAACGCCAGGCAAACTGTTTTCCCTGCGTTCCAGGCGGCTCCCATTGGTTTGCCCAAATTGTCTCAAAGGGACCAGCCGCAGGCAAATCGAACTCCGGATGCTCGTCTGAATGATAGCCCTCCAGACCCAGGCGGAATCCGCCGACGCCTGCAAAAAGCTCTGCTACTTTGATGGTATGTTTAGCCACTTTATACCCTTTAAAACGCGATTTCTTGAACTTGCTATTTTATCCGATTACCCATGATCAATCAATCGACCTTTCCCGTCAAGATCGATTCTTAACATAATCGAGCATTGGCCAATTTTATGTGGGGAACAAATTGGACACCTAAGAAAAGCCTTAAATAAAAGCTAGAGACAAAACCAGCATGAGCTCTCTGCGATCTCTGCTCAAATGTCTTTCACGATTTCGTAAACATAGTCATTGTTCAGCCAAAAACTTTGCTTCGTCATCCATTGCCCATCCGGCAACTCGTCGCCGTGTTTCTCGATATCTCCAATGACCGTTCCATCGTCAAGCTTGTATGCAGAAAGGGGCGCATGCGGGCGAACGTGGGCGACGGGATTTTCCGACATACCTGGCAAATTATTGTAAATGACAGTTTTTCCCGACCGTTGAACTTTTTTGGTGAACTTAACACCAGAACGGACTCTGTCTCGAGCATTTTCCCAGCATTCACGCAGCGGGCCATCGATATCCGAGCGTGGCATCGACCAAAACTTCGCGCCCCTAAACCGATACGAATCGCCAGACTCTTCGAATACGACAAAGAAATAGCGTGTTCCATCGAATCGATTGTAAAGGTCGCTTTCCTCCCATTCGTTTTCCGCCGCAAGCTTCATGAACTTCAAAGGCGGCAGAGGAAAGCTCTCTTTCACTGCACCGCGCGCTTCTATGCGAACCGTGCGTACCGAAATGTTTGCTTTCTCGAATTCTTTTGCCACCTCGCTGCTAAGGCCAAGCATGCGAAAAGCTATCATCCTCCAAAAAGACTTGTTTCTAGGATTAGTCTCAAGCCCAACGCTTCTTGCAATTTCAACATCTTGCATTCCAATATAGGGCTCAATAAGAGAGATGACGAATTCTTCAAACGTGCGACCTTGGAGCTGAGCTGGGTCTTTGACAATAGATTCGCCACCATCGAAACCGATGATATAGTCATTGAGAACAGAGTTCATATAGCTGTTCTTATAGCACCATGCTCGTCCGCGGGCTAACTTACCAGGCGCATACACCTTTTGGTCTCGCATGCTCTTCTCACGCGTTGCGCCTTTTGTACAAGCACCCAGATAACGCGTGAGCGATTCCGAGAGCTCATCCGCGCGACCTTCAGTGATGTAGCGCTGAATAGTCTCGTAATCTTCGCGGATAATTGCCATATCCGATTCGGGCGGCGTAAAAAGGACTACGTATTCGATACGCTGGTCGTATTTATTAATGGATTTATCTCGCCCATAGTAAATAAGCAGAACATTACTGCCTTTTTCCCACATATGCGAATCTTCAAGACTTACCTCGATGCTCTCATCGTAGGCAATCATGCCCAAAACAAGGCGCTCACCTGCACGAATAGACCCTTCTTCTTTTGTATCAAAGCAGGTTGTTTTAAGTTCAACGCCTGCTTTTGCGAAATCTGCATGGGCGTCGCTATTCGCTTTATAACCAAAGTAGCGCTCTTCAATAAGGGTTCCAACACCACCTTTGAACGCCACGTCATCGTATTCGGTCTTACCAGCCAACCCCTCTGGCGTAATCCCCAAGTCAAGCACTTCCCGAAAGGTATGCCCTTCCAGCTTCTTTGCGTATCTAAGCAACGCACCCGGATCACTCAAGTCGATGTTTGCATACTCATATTTGGGCAACTGCTCTGGCATATCTCCCCCTATCCAATGTTCCAGTCCCCTCGTACGGTTCTTGGGTTTGTTAGCGAATTATACGCCCCAACCGCTTCTTTTTTGTATAGCCGCGCTGCGTTGCCAAAATGACAGGCTTTTCACCTGCAGTTTTATCGTCTTTTATGATTGCAGCAACTACTTCGACCGTTTTCATAACAACCTCGTTGTAAATCCCATTCACGCTATGCCCACATGCCCGCGCGGCTTCGCGCACCTGCGACTCAATCGCCTGGACGCTTTTACCCGGCGCATTACCATCTCACCCATTGTAGACACTAAACCGGAAGCTGGCCAGATCGCCAATCGTGGCCGGCAGCGACATTTGGCGTCCGGAAAGCCCAGCGGCAAGCAAGAGCCTTCGCTATGCCTCGAACAGCTCACCGAATACCTTCTCGGGCGCATTGAGGAATTCCCGCATTACGCAGAAATGCTCCGTGGCCCAATAATCCACCTCTTCGATACCTTCGCTTGTCAATTCAAGCAAACAAGCCCCGGGAAACGCCATAATCATGGGCGAATGCGTGGCAATAATGAATTGCGAACTGTCATCCACCAGGCGTTTTATTTGAGGATTTTGAAATCGCACGGACTCAAAACCGAAAATATCACGGAATGAAAAATTGAAATCATACTGAATGAATTTGCGAAATTTCACTGAATGGAAATGTAGAATTCCACGGAATGACTTCCCGAGCCCAACGAGCTCTATTGTCCATAAGAACATCCGATAGGGGCTATAATCTTAGAATCGCAAACAAATCTGGATTTGGGAAAGGTCGCGCATGACCATCATTGCTCACCAAAAGAAAAAACTCCCTTTCGAAGAGCAGATTGTCCACATGAAAGAAAAGGGCATCAGTTTTCAGATTTGCTCCGAAGAAAGCGCGATTGCTTATCTAAAAGCAAAGAATAATTACTACCGCCTTGCCGCTTTCAGGAAACTATTTCCTAAATATGAAGGCGGAGAACATAATGGGCAGTATATTCAGTTGGATTTCGGACAGCTTCGCGACCTTTCTTACCTTGATCAGAATTTGCGATCAGCGTTCTTGTCCATGGCGCTCGATATAGAGCATTATGAAAAGGTTCGAATCCTCAAAAGAATCACCGAAAGCGCAGACGAGGATGGTTATTCCATTGTTGTGGACTACAAGGATTCCCTCGCAAAGAAAAGGGCTGAGATTTTAGAGCATGAGATTGGTCAGCACGACAACGACACCTATTGCGGGAGTCTTCTTCAGAAATATCGTCACGATATGCCCGTCTGGGTTTTTCTTGGGTTTTTCTTGAAATCATGTCCTTTGGTCGCTTTATTGATTTTTGCCGATTCTGCGCAGAACGCTGGAGCGATAAGGCGCTACGAGACGAACATTACATGTTGAAGAAAGTGAAGTCCATCAGAAACGCGGCGGCCCACGGCACATGTATTATCAACGGTTTCGCGGAAACGGAAAATACAGAAGTCAATCTTCCAAGCCAGGTTTCGCAAAGTATAGCAAGAATGAATATTTCCAAAGCAAGAAGAAACTCAAAGCTCGCCAATGCAAGAATGAGGGAAATTGCAACACTTCTGTATCTGCATGATCGGATTGTCCGGGATGGTGAATCCAAAAACAAAGCAAAAGATGCGCTTCATCGAATCTTTTCTTCATTCAACGAGGCGCATCTATATCCCGAAAACAGTTTGATTTTTTCGTCTATTAGCTTCATTGAAGCATTGACGAAAGGATATAACCTGTCATAATTTTATTATCTCGAAAAGCCAGAAGGCTTTGCAGGGCGGGACTGGGCGACTGGTTTCGCCCTGATTTTTTTGGAAAGAGTCGAATGACCAGCGCTTCACAGAGCCTTTCTAGAGTCTCTTCAGCTTACTGTTTCAAGATCACGCGAAATGAAAAGCGCGAATCTCGCAGAATGGGATCACGAGACCCCCACAAAACGCTTCTTGTGTTATGAGCAAGAATGGGAATGGTTTTCCTGTCTTCACCTTTTTGATTGAAAAGGACGCAAGAACAAGAGAAGAATTAAGGGAAAGCCTGCGTCCCTGTTCAGAGCCGGAGGCATTCCCTCGATAACTGAAGTATAGCACGCATCGCATTCCCGGCGACGACGTATGGCGCCCGGAAAAGTCCAGCGACAAAACGCAACCCGCTACTCCTGCATGTGGCAGTTGCGACAATGGCGGCGTACGTCGCAGTAAAGTGCCACGCAGAATCTCTCGCCTTTCCTTCCCCTGTTGCAAGCCCATACTGCCAAAACGTTTACGCATGTACCAAGAATCAACCATGCACAACAACCTGACCTGTCATAATGGTCGCATTACGGCATGCTAATCGCGCAGATAAAACGACAGAGCCATCGCGCAAAACACAAGAGGATTTGCAAGGGACAAAACCAGAGGAAAGGAAGTGCCATCATGGAATGCAGAGAGCACAGCAGCGGCAACGACAAATACGAACCCGGCAGTCTTCTACCCAACCCAAAACCTTACGAAGGTCCTCATTTCGATGCTCGAGACTATTTGCTTGACGAGTACTACACGGGAACCGATGAAAACGGCCTGCCAAATCTTGACGCCTTCGCCAACATGGTTGAAACGGGCGTAATTGATGTTCCCAACTTAGATCAGCGAATCGAGATGAGAGGCTTTAGAGAAAGGCTAGACAGATTAACGATCGCCGATTTCGAGGAACGTGGTCTTCGAAACGGCATTGACCTGCGCATTACTTCGACCGATCTTTGGGCATGCACAACCTGGTACTCCACCGAAACGGAATACGACGACGGTCTGGAAGAAGAAGAGCAGCTAATAGCTAACGTCAAAGAGGGCGACACGCTAGCTGTGCGGCTCTCCGATGAAGAAGGCTGGGTGGAGTCCGTTTTCCTGAACGAAGAGGGCGTCAAGCTTCCGCTTTCTCCTTATCACGACTACGACCAGCTTGAATTCGAAAAGTTGATGCCTTTGGCCAAAGATGGCTGGATTTTATCATGCGTTGTAACAGGCGTCGAAGTATTCGGCGGAACCAGTGAACCAGCAGATCCCGACTTTAATTGGCGAGTTTGCCAAATTACGACTGACGTGTACGGACATCCTGGGCATCTGAAGGAAGAAGATACGCTCGCATACGAATTGCGTAACGAAATCGAGACGGCAGAGCGAGGGCAAATGCCAGGCAGCGCTTTTCCCGATGACGAAGAGATGAATTGAAATCATCGATCCCTTCAGGCGCGAATGGTTCCCGACGATGTTAGCAGCATTCTTGTTTCGGAGAAAAAGCAGCCCGAACAAGTTTGGCAAATCTTAAACGTATAGGTGATAGTTGCCTTGAAGCTGCGCTCGTCAACAAGCCCGATCAAGATTTTTCCGTTCGCGTCGGCGATGCGATTCAAGTCGATCTTACCCAAGCAGCGGAGGATAAAGTTTTGCTGATATCCGAAATATAGAGAAGCAATTTACTGCTCGAGAAGCAAGCAAGGCCGGAGTTTCGTTCCCGACCTTGCTTTTGCTTTTGCGATATTGCTTTCGAGCTGGGGAAATACGCCTATTTGCGGCTTGGCTCGATGAACAGCGCCAACGCGATAAGACCAACGGCTATCACACTCGTGCTAATGACGCAAACGGGCTCCGGATGGATCATAGGGATGCCTACCAGCAGACCAATGACGTAGGGGATCAACCACACAAGCCATACAACGGTGCTGAAGGTATGGAATGCGCCACGCGTTTTCTCGTTGCCACGAACGAACGTAAATGTTGCCCAGCCCGCATGGAAGAGCATGAGAATAATGGCAAGCAGGCCGGAGATGCCGTGGATGTCGGCGCCCGCAACGGCGCTGGCACCCTGCTGGGCGATGAGAGTCATGATAGTTGTATCCGTGGTGTCGCAGGCCAGACCCAGCCAGAACAGCACAACGTGCTTCAAGGTGAGTTTGCCGGAAGTGCGCTCTGAGAACACACCAACAGTATAGAAGACAAGTGCCATGGTGATGGCAAGTGTTGCGGCCATTAACTGAATGCTCGTACTGCGTCCTTTCCTTCTTGTGTTTTTGCGCGCCAGCAGGCCGCAGGCGCAGGATTGGGGACTGCAGCTTGCAGATGCGCGATTGTCTATTTTTCTCTGATTAGTGTTCGTTTTTGAGCGGCGCATTCCTGGCACGGAACAAGGATATGCGCCGGAGTTTCACTTTCTTTTCACATTTTTGATGAAACCGTGTTCTCTTTGGAGCAGGAAAAGATTCGCCTGTTCTCAAAGCGATCGCTTTTTCGAAATCCACGGAATAGAAACCGCAAATCTCACGGAATGAAAAGTCGAAATCTCACAGAATAGCTTGATGGCAACGACTTCCCTCAACGGGGAAGTTGATCTGCGCTTTCGTTGAGAGGGTGAGAATTGGGAATAGTATTCCCAATTCTCACCATATTTTGTATTCAGGGAGAATGTGCTGTGAGACTACGCTAAATGATTATTTAGTTTAGAGTGTCTTTTCCACAAGGTCTTGCAGTGCGTATGAAATGTTTTTAAGGTCGCCAGACGAGCTAGATGAGCGAGCGTGCACTAAATCAGCATAGGAAGCGATATTTACTCGACACCTTTCCTTGTAGGATTTGTTTTCTGAGCTGTAGGCTATTTCAAAAACCAACAATCCTCGATCGAGGGCTTTTAATTTTTGATAGTCGACCGCGCATACGACGCTTTGCGATGGCGCCAAAAACGATCCTTCAATATTGCTGAAAGGAACATGGCCTTCTCCGAGACTGCACTTTGCCAGATCGAAATCAACCGACCAAGTATCAATACGCGCACCAGATTGGCCGTAGTTTTTCAGCACCAGATAATAAACGGGGCTTCCAAAATTCGTCATCTCGCTCGTTACGACGATATACGGTCGCGTACTCGCTTCAATCATCTTGTTATTCTGCCTTACGGTAATCACTGCCACGGTCACCGAGACTACAACCAGAATGGCAGACAGTATGCTCAGTGCCAAATATACGCTTGTTGGTAAATCCATTCCGTCACCTACCCATTAGTGGATGCCAATTATGAAATAAGGGCTCATACTGTGCCTTGAGGCAAAGCTCAAGACCTTGCCGGACGAGGCAATCACGCATTGCGACATCACAGATTTGTCTGCGGTTCGAAAGCTTTTACCTTGAACCAGCAACCAAAATTTTTGGCGCTTTCGCGATAATATCTGGATATTTCCTCCAATGGCGGAGTTTCTCGCTGAATCTTTTCGATATGGCCCACCACCGCGTAGCCAAACAAGAAAACTCCTGGAGGTGCTTGGAATCCTCCAGGAGTTTTCTGATTCTCGCACGAAAATTCACATTGCGACAGAAATCCCATCGAGCATTGCTATTTCACCGTAACGCTCAAGTTAGTCCTTGAGCTGGTCCGCATCGATTTGAGCCACAGCTTTCCTTCGACGCAGCAATGGAATCACCGACCAATGAATACGGGCTTGATTTTACCGCTCATATGATGCAGCTTTTATGCCGCAGCGCCGACCCCGCGCCAGGCTAGAGCTCCAGCTTGCTTTTCTTCTTGCTGGCGGCAGATGCGTCCAGGAGCGCCGCCGCCGCCTCGGTCAGGCCCTTCTCGGTGCAGGCGGTGGCGGCTTTGGCCGCGGCCGCTCCCGAAACCAGGCCGTTGTCGGCGATCCAGAGAATCGCCGCAGCATCGTAGCGCAGCGCCTCGCAGACGCCCGGCAGCTGGGCGCGGATGTACTTGCGCGTGGCGTCGTCCAACTCGTGACCGGGGTTCTCGAGCGCGTAGATGACGCGGCCGGCTGCGATCAACGCCTTCGAGATCCTCTTCCCTTTGGCAGCGTTGATGGAAAGGCGCGGCGAGACCAGGGCGGTATCCGGCCCGATGGCGAACCCCTCCGGAAGAGCCTCGCCCAAAACGACGACCCGCGCCAG
>CAKTXN010000047.1 GCA_934630905.1 uncultured Eggerthellaceae bacterium | reverse complement strand
CCTGCCGTTAACCGCATTCCATGCGAAAACTGTTCGTCTTCTTATCTTCTTATCTTCTCGTCTTCTCTATACTTTATTTCTTTCCTTTGCTCCATCTCTTTTTTCATCTCGTTCTTTTCTTTGCGTTACTTTATCACAGTAGAGTGATAAAGCAATAACTTTTCTATGAGATACTGTAAATCCATCCGTTTAAGGCAGTTTTGACTCCCAGATGCCCATAAACAGCCCCGCTTCGCACAAACACGGTCAATGATATCCGCAAATAGGCCCGCCTTGCATGAATCGCGTCCAAAGTGCCAGCAAGATGGTTCCCTAGAGTGCAAATTCAACCCCGTTCACCTCCCAAGCACCCGCAATACGGTCCCATTTCGCCCAATCCAAGGGACCTCTTGCTGTAAAAACAGGGGTAAACTCGGGCAAATCGACGATATTCGGTAGTTGAATTGTCGCCTTAAACTGAACCTGATTTCATCACAACTCTATGACCTGGGAAAACGAAAAACTCATCTCGAACTGCTCACTCAAAATACTCCAAAATGGCCTCCTCCGCATGAACAAGCCACCGAATATCGTCGATTTGCCTGCATTTGAGGGTCATTTTCCAACAAGCGCCCCTCCAAGAACGCATGCCACGACACAAAGCGACCGGGAAGGCACGAAACAACCCAAAACAATAGAGACGCAAGCGAGAAAAACAGCGGACCCACCGAACCTAGCGATCCAGATATGGAGAACCGCAGTCGCAAGCGCAGAGGCAGCGCGAAAACCCCTGCTGCCCAGAATAGAAATGGAACAACAAACGCCCAACCCCAAACGGAAACGACCTAAAGAACGGAGCGCTCCGAAGGCTCAAAAGGAACAGGAGAAATCAAAAACGCACGTAAAAGACCCGACGTCTCAGGGCAAACACGCTTGCCAGCGCCCAGTCCAACACGGGTCACCGTGAACGTCTCGGGCAGCTGCGACGCCGTACGCGCAGCAGCAACAAATGCCGCGCCTGTAGGTGTGACCAGCTCTCCTTGCACGTCAATGACGCTCAACGGAATATCGTAAGCCGCAGCAATATTGACCACCGCAGGCACGGGAACAGGGATAACGCCGTGCTGACAGCGCACCATTCCCTGCCCCTCGCACAACCGAGGAACAATAACACCGCTTGGCGCTAGATCATCTAGACAAACTGCGGCCGCAAGAATGTCCACGACAGAATCCACCGCGCCCACCTCGTGGAAATGCACTTCTTCGGCAGGAACGCCGTGCGCTTTTGCCTCGGCGCTCGCAAGTACCGAAAAGATACGTTTTGCCAAGTCTTTTGCATGTTGCGTTGCGCTGCTAGCATCGATAATGGCAGTAATTTCCGCCAACGTGCGATGCTTGTGATGATTCACACCCGCATGGTGGTGATGACCTGCGACCCCTTCACGTTCGCTGCGATAACGGCTGGGAGCGTCGTTGGAGTTGCTGTGGAGATGGGGGGAATAATCGGAGGCACCATCATGCGCGCCGCAACAATCATGCGTATCGCAGGAATGAACGGAATCGGCACCCGTATCGCACAAATATCCCAAAACGTCGTCACCGCAGTTCGCAGACGACTCCCAACCTGCATGCCCATACAGATACGCCATATCGTGATCGTGGCCATCATGAGCAGCATCTAAAACCACGTTGAAATCGCAGGCATCAAGCCCTGATTTCTTCACACGAGTAATCTCAACCGCGAATCCGTCCAGGTCGAGGCTCACTAAAACGTCACGCAGCTTCTGTTCGCTGGCGCCTGCGTCCAAAAGCGCCGCGACCACCATATCGCCGCTGATGCCAGCGCTGCACTCCAAATAAAGCAACTGTTCCATCCAAAAGCCTTCCCCGTGTTTTCTCGTTCGCCATTGTACCCGACCGCCCAACGGCCCCCGATTGTCACTTCTATAAAAATTGTAGGATTTCTCTTGACAGGTACCTGCGCGTTCATTATTGTTGTCGCTGCAACTGTTGCAACGGCAACTATTCATTGCAACAAAAAGCGCCCGCCGACGGCAGCGCCCCAGAAGCCAGCGCAGCTTCAAGAGCAAAACCGCTGAAGAGCGCCGTAGCACTACCGAAAAACAGCAACCCTTGAGAGGACAACCTTATGTTCATGGCAGATGTTTCCATAATCGTCCGACGCATGCGCGTACAATCCGACCGCGCCATGAGCGATTTGGGTGTGGGCTTCCCCGAGCAATTGGTCCTTATGATTCTGCGCGCATATGGCGCCGCGAACCAAGACGCCATTGCATCGCGTTTGGGCATCGACAAAGGCGCCGTTGCGAAAACCATTGCCAAACTTGAAGAGAAGGGCCTGGTGAAACGCGCCGTCAACCCAAAGAACAAGCGTGAGAAAATCGTAGAGACCACCCCTCAGGCTGAACAAGTTATGAAAGCCATGGAGGAAACGCGCAAGGACATGGAGGCAATGTTCTTCGATGGATTCTCCGATGAAGAAATCAAAACAACCACGTCGCTGCTGGCGCGCATCGCTCAAAACGCCCAGATGAGCGGAAAAGACGAGTAGCGAAAGCGCCGAAAGCGGGACAAGAGAGTCCCCGCAAGACGGACAACCAAAACAACCAACAATAAAAGAGCAACGAAAGAGACAAGAGGAAATAGGAAGCACCAAAATGATGAAACACAAAGTAAAGGACCTCGAACAAGATCCAGAAAGCAGGGGCGCGGGGAGCACGGCAACGGCCGCTGCGGGCACAGCCGCCGCGGGCACCTCGGGTGATTCCTCGCGCGGACAGAACAAAGGATATGTCCTGGTAGCAGTTGTATACCTGCTGGGCCTGTGCATGGGCGCCCTGGACATGAGCATCGTCAACCCGGCACGTACCGTTATTCAAAACTCCCTGGGCGTCGATGACAGCCTGGGCGTTTGGATTCTTACCATTTACACGCTGGCCTACGCGGTATCCATCCCCATCATGGGTAAGCTGGCCGACCGCCACGGCCGCAAGTACATCTACTTGCTGTGCATCTTCCTGTTTGGCGCTGGCTCGGCACTGTGCGGCCTGGCCAACAGCATGAACAGCTTCGAGCTGCTGCTGGGCGCGCGCGTTATCCAGGCGCTGGGCGGCGGCGGCATCATGCCCGTGGCAACCGCTGAATTCGGCACCGCCTTCCCCGAGGAAAAGCGCGGCATGGCGCTGGGCCTGGTCGGCATGGTCTACGGCCTGAGCAGCATCTTTGGCCCCTCGGTCGGCAGCGCCATTCTGGACATCTTCGGCCAAAGCCAGTGGCAGTTCATCTTCTTCGTGAACATCCCCATCTGCCTGGTGGTTCTGATCATTGGCCTGAAAAAACTGCCGAACTCCACCGCCGAAGAAGTAAAACCCATTGATGGCCTGGGCATTCTCCTACTCACCATCATGACGCTGTCGCTGATGTACGGCCTGAAGAACATCGACTTCTTCAGCTTTGCGGCATCCATCAAGGGCACCGACGTATGGCCGTTCCTGGCAATTTTCGTGGTGCTGCTGCCGCTGTTCGCCATCCGCGAAAACAGAGCGGAAGACCCCGTTATCAACTTGCATTACTTCCGCAACGTCAACATTTTGATCACGCTGATCTGCGCCGTTATCTCGGGCGTGATCATGATGGGCACTATCTTCTTCCCGCAGTTCTGCGAAAACGCCCTGTTCATGAAATCGGGTTCTGGCGGCTACTTCATTGCGCTGTTGGGCGTGGGCAGCGGCGTGGGCGCCATGATGTCCGGCAAGCTTATTGACAAACACGGCGTGAAGCCGGTCATGACTCTTGGCTTTATTGGTTCCGCAATTGGCTCGCTGTTCATGGCGTTCGTGGCCTGCGATAACCCCACCCTGTTCAACGTCTGCCTCATGCTAATTCTGACCGGCCTGGGCCTGGGCTTTACTATGGGCACGCCGCTGAACTACATGATGCTGCAAAACACGCACGACTCCGAATCGAACTCCGCGCTGGCAACGCTTTCTCTGGTGCGCTCCATTGGCACTGCTGTGGCGCCCGCCATTATGGTCGCGTTCATTGTGCACGCAAGCGCTAGCATGCAGACGAACCTCATGAACGAGCTGCCCGAAGAAGTGAGCGTGAACCCCCTGCCCTACGCGCAGGTCATTGACCAGAAGATGGACGAAATGCGCGCAGACGAAAACACCGCCGCCATGCTAGAAGGCCAGGATATCCCCAAGTTGATGAGCTACACCACCATCGCCGTAGATATGAACAACACAAGCGAAAACGGCGATGTCAATGTGACCATTAGCCCCGCCATCATCGATGAAATGCAAAACTCCGATGTGACCACCATCGTGGGTGTGTGCAAAGAGATGACAACTGATGTGTTTGACCAGCTCAAGCCGCAGCTCATTCAGAAGGCATCGGACGGCATGAATAGCGGCATTACCGCCATGGAAGGCGGCGCCGCAGACATGCAGGATGGCCTGAACGAAATGGCTTCGGGTATTGAAGAGATGAACGCTGGCCTGGCGGGTTTGGGAGAAAGCATTGCCAATGTGGACTCCCAGATTAGCGAAGCAAGCACGAAGATTGACAACTTCGATGCGCAAATTGCCCAAATGCAGACAGGTTCCGACAAGATTGAAAACGGCATTGAGCAGATGAAGGCCGCACTGCCGGGCATGAAGGCTCAGCTAGCAACGCTGACCGAAGGCACACCCGAATGGGAAGAGCTGAACGGCAAGATCGCATCCGTGGAAGAGAACATCCCCGCCATGGAGGCCCAAAAAGCCGAGCTTGATCAGGGCATTGCCGGCTTGAGCCAAGCACGTGCCGGCGTAAGCGCAGGTCGCGACGGCATGACCGAAGGTCGCAACGAGATGCTGTCCGCACAAAGCGAGATGGAATCTGGTCGCAGCGATCTGGTGAGCGCGCAAGCCAATCTGCAATCCGCTTACGATGATTTGAGCGAAACGATTGCCGAGATGAAGGCCGCGCGCGATGCCATCCCCGCCATGTTTGACGAAGCGGAAACGAACTACCTGACCGCTGTGAATAATTGCGCAAGCGAGATTCAGGCCACGTACCAGCAAACGCTGAACAGCGGCTTCAAGGGCATGTCGATCTTCGTTGCCATCTGCGCGCTGGTGGGCTTGGCGCTGCTGCTTCCCTACAACGAGAAGCGCAGGGAGCTCGCTGAGCCCTTTTGTTGACAAATTACCCCACCTTTTGTCAACATTTCGCAGCCCGCCAGCGCACAGCCCCTGAAGGACGTCCGCCGGCAAGGGCAGTTGGAACAACCTCCGTCCCTGTCGCAAAGAAGATGCCCTGAAAAACGCGAGAAGACCGTTGCGTTGAACGTTGTTGACAAAAGGTGGGGTAATTTGTCAACAGGCAATGCTGCTGTTAGGCGCGGGGTTTGCGCAGGTGGACGACGGTCGCGATGAAACGCACATCTTCGGCACTTTCGGCTGTCTCCACGGCGTAATTGGACTTGTACCCTTGCTGAGGCAGCACGTCATGTGCATCGTTGTACTCGGGACGCGCATAGCCAATCTTTGCAAGCATGGCCTCGAACTGGCCCTTATACGGCGCTGCCTGAATGCTGTTACCCAGCTCGCGCGCGCGTAAAACAACGTCTTCATCGCGCGGCGCGTCGGCAACCACGGTCTCGCAAATCAGCAGGCCGCCCGGCTTCATAACCTGGAACATTTGCTGGAAAGCGCGCTTGGGGTCAAGCGCCAAGTTCACCACGCTGTTGACGAACACCACGTCACAGCTATTTTCCTCTACGCCGGCACCCAGCAAATCTTCCGGATAACCGTGCAAGAACGTCATGTTGCTCTCGGGCAGGCCCGTATCGTGCCACGCGCGCTCGGATCGCTGGCGCGCCTCCTCCAAATGCTCCTGCGCCCACTCAACACCAATCACGGAACCCGATTCGCCCACGCGCGATGACAGCTTGAACACGCCTTTGCCGCGACGGCAGCCAATGTCCAAAACGCGCTTACCCACCAGGTTGTCCGGCAGCGTCATTTTGCACAGCGACGCAAACCCGTATTCGAATTGCGCTCCTGAATAATATTCCGCCAAATCGGCGCTATCGCAGGCAGGTTGCGTAGTCTTTTCGCACGTGCTCCCTGTCTGAGCCGCCTGGGGTGCACGCTCACCCGCAGAAACCGAAGTCGTTTCCGGTCGCTCACGCACCGCCGGTCGCTTGTTGGCCGCACCCTCAAGCCTGTTGGCATCGATATTCAGCTGCGCCGCGCGCTGCTGAAGCTCGCGCGCATGCTGATCGGTCTGCATGCTTTCGTTGTGGGCATAGTAGCTCTCGTTGCCAAAGTGGTTGATGAACTGGGACGTTGCCTTGCGCGCCGTGAGCTCGGTCACGAACACGAGTGATTCCCTTCCCTCGGGGAACACGTTGTCAACGAACGCAAACGCGGCATCGATCTTCGCGCTTGCCGCCTTCATCGCACGCTCGAAATTGCTCACGCACGTACGGTAATCGCCATGAATCACGGCGAAGGCGTCGGGGCCACTCTCAACTCCCGCCAGCACGCAATCGGAAATGAAGCCCTCCAACGTGTCGATGAAGCGATGCTCACGCCGCACGCGCCGCACCGCCAGGGTTCCCGCCGTCTTTGCGCGCTTCAAAGCCTCCTTGCGCTCGCGCACCATGGTGCCCAGCACGTCATCGACGCTTGAGCCGCCTTCCACCAGCGGACGGGCATCGCGCAGCGCATCGCGCGTGCGTGCCAGCACGTCTTCGGCTAGCAGCACATCGGAAGCGTAACCCGAAAGTGCATCCAGCATAAGGTCCATGAGCGCAAGCCGCTCGTCAAACTTGGCATCCTGAGCGCGGCGTACAATATCTTCACTTGCTTGACCAGCCAAAATAGACTCAACTTGGTAATCGGAGCGGTACTTGTTGAACAGCAAGTAGTAAGTGGCAAAACGGTCGGAAATATCATCGTCTTGCAGGAACTGCTCAATCAAGTCGCGATCAACTTTCTTGCCCATGCGCTCGAACAGCTTGATGATTTCCGACAAATCCTCCCAACCGCGCGCCGTCACGAAACGCTTGCCCGCCGGCGTGGACACCACGGAATAGAAGTTTTCCTTCTTCAGATCCAAAAACGACAGAACGGCTGGATGGATATCGTGGTCAATGGCGTATGCGCGCCACGCATCAAACGACGGCTCCACCACCACTTTGCGCAAGCGGTCAAGCGTGACGATATCGAACTCATGGACGCTTTTATTGTATTCGGGCGGATTGCCCGCGCACACCACCACCCAGTTATCGGGCACGCGATGACGCCCGAACGTCTTGAACTGCAGGAATTGCAGCATGCTGGGATACAGCGTTTCGGAAACGCAGTTGATTTCGTCAAGGAACAAAACACCACGTGAAACGCCTGTTTTCTCCATATAATCGTACACGCTGGCCACAATCTCGCTCATGGTGTACTCGGAAGCATCGTATTCAGTGCCTTCGTAGTTGTGGTGGACGATAAGCGGGAGACCCAGCGCGCTTTGGCGCGTGTGATGCGTCATGGAGTAACTGACCAGGCCAATGCCCAACTCTTGGGCAATCTGCGACATAATGGCGGTCTTGCCGATGCCCGGCGCGCCCAAAAGGAAAACGGGTCGCTGTTTCGATGGGTCAATGCAGTACATGCCTTCATCGTCTTTCGCCAGATACGCCTCAACCGTATCTTTTACGTGCTGTTTTGCTTGCGCAATATTCACTGTGCGCTCCTTTTCTCGCCTAAAAACACCCGCTTAAAACTTATAACCCGAAAATCTCCTCTTCGTCCATCACGACTTTCATTGCCCACGGAGGAACGTCGATACGCGACGCACCATCATCCATAAACACGAACGCTGTCTCATACGCCGGCGGCGCCACAGGGAACGTGCCCAAACCGTCGGTGAAGTAAATCAACCCACGCAGATTTTCGAATTCTCCCTGGTCGCACAACTCATTGACGTATTCGAAAACGGGACGAAAATCCGTGCCGCCAAAGCCGAACGCCTGGAACTGCTGGCAATATTTCTCCAGATCCTGCACGTTTTCAATCTTCAAATCCGCTTGTATCTTATTGTCGCACTGAATAAGGTGAATGTTGACTTTATCGCCGAAGCCTTCGCTTTCGCGCAGAATATCGTACGTGCGCGTCACGAAATTGCGAATGAGCTCGCCCGAACACGAGCCGGACGTATCCAGCGCAATCACGAATTCACGCACGCGGTTGCTTTCCTGGTACTCCAGCGGCTCCACGAGCGGCATGTTCCCATACGTGTCCATGCCGTACGTGTAGTAGATGTAGTCGAATTCGTCATCGTTTATCTTCATGTCCTCGCCCATGGTGGCGAATTGCCGCAGGAAATCGTGGTAGTTCGCCAAGCGGCGGTTCGCAATGGCAAGGTTTTGCGAAAGCGCCTTGCTGTTATCGCCCTTGCCCTGCGAGAACGACTGCAAATCCATTTCTATTTGCTTCGCAATGTCTTCCCACTCCTGACGCTGCTGTTCAAGCTGTTCGCGAAGCTGTTGCTCCTGGGCGGCACGCTCAGATTCGTCGGGGTCGTCGGCGTCGTTCGCATCGGCGCCGGAAGAGTCGGGGTCATCCGCGCTGGTATCGGAGGCTTCGCTGTCGGGAGCGTCATCTCTGGACTGAGATGCGCCTTCACTTTCGTCATCGGAATCAGGAGCCTCTTCTTCAGCCGATGCAGGTTCCTGGGGTGCCGACCCACCTGCAAGCTGCTCATCACTTTGTTCGGCGTCATCCGCCGTATCGCGCGGCGTCTGCTGTTCGCTGCCCGTTTGCGCGCCACCTTGGGCTGCAGCATCGTCTTCTTGCTGATCGCCCTGGCTTTCGCTTGCAGAGGCATTTTCTAAGTCATCAAGCGGCGTGGCATCGCCTTCGCCACTGCGCTCTTTCTGGTCGTCCTCAAACGTATCTTCGGGTTTATCCTGCAACCTATCCGACAAGTTTCGCTTACGAATCCCCTGGTCGTCTTCGCTTTTCTGCTCACCTTCGCGACTGTGCCGCACGTTTGCCCACGCATCGTGGCAATCGCGCTGGAACAGCTGACGCAAATCCCAAACACGTGCAGGATTGAATCCTGCCTGGCGCGCCCGCGCGCCACCCGCCTCGGCATCGGCGAAAATACGGTAGAGCTTCGCGGGCGAAAGATGCCCCAAATCCTTCTGAATCGCGGCAATCGCTTCGCGCCGCTGCGCGTCGTTGGCACACACGCACCGCTGTTCCGTCATTTCCAGCGCAATGGACTCAACCACCACATCGCACGCAAGCGACCACGCCGCCGCGTTGATGTGCTCTTCATCAAGCGGATGGCGAAACACGCAATGCAGCAACAGATGAAGGTAGTCGCGCGTAATCTCGTTCATGCCCTCTTGAAAGCGCGCAATGGTGTAAAGCGGGCTTACTACCAGCTGTTTTCCATCGGTGGCCAGCGCCATGGGATGACTGCTCACCACCGTTGGCATCTTCCACAGCGCCGTATTCAGGAAACGAAACGCCATCATGAGCTTCATACGCGCCTCACCAACAACGTCAAGCGCCAAAGCGTTGATGACGTCATCGTACGTTGGACCGTCATGGACGGGCTGATTCTCTCCGGCGGGTTGACCCGGGCGCGATGCCCCAGCGAGCGCTTGATCCGCCTGCAACGGCTGACCTGCAGGCGCCTGACCTGCAGATGCCGGCTGCCCTGCACCCTGCTGCGACCCCAGCCCCGCATACTGCTGGTGCGCCTCTAACGGCAACGAGAAATGCATTGTTTCGTTTTCATGCGCCATATACGCCGCCTTACCAATCAAATCCCCTACCGGGAATATGCCACCTTTGCGCTTCGCCCGTAGTACCTACAAATCGAACTCTGACATCACATCGTAGCCGAAAAAGCGTCGCCGCAACTCGAATAAATGGCTTGTCGCTTCTACGTTATCAACGTTTCCCGCAATGTCAATCATCTCAACCACATTCTCTTTCGTAATAAATCCCAAAGAAAAGAGCTGGTCAAAGCCTTGCAGGTAGTTATTTCGCGCGAAGATGCGCACTACTTCGCCCAAGCGCCGCGCAATCATCGGTTCGAAACGGGTTCGTGATTCCGCCCCCAAGAAAAGCGGATCGCTCAAGCGTCCCAACGCGTATGCCATTGAGCGCAACGTGCTGGGGCACCAATACATCGCCTCGTCGGAACATCTCAGGGCAGCAGCGGCGTCCCACGCGTCTGCTCCGGGCTGCGAAGAGGTTTGCGATACCAACTCCCCTTCGTCTGCCGCGAGTGCATTACCCGTAAGGGCTTGAACAAGAGACGACAAACCAGCCGCACGCTCATGAGACAAAGACGGCAAATCAGTCTCATCCTTATCGCTGGGCGAGCCGCCCCACATCATCTGGGAAAAACCGTGCTTATTGAACCCGGCGCCTAGCAGATAATTGCGCGAAGTGAACGATTGCCGCAGTGCATCGCGCCCCGTTGAGTTATTCGGGTATTGCAACACAATGCGACGATGCCCTTGAAGGGGCTGCTTGTTCAAATTCACGGTCACCGTATGCGGAATCTGCGCGTTCAAAAAACAGTTCGTGCCGTAAAACGCAATGCCATCATGCGTTTCAATTGACTCCAAGTTATCAACGTTTACCAGGCAAAACGCACGCACTTCCGTTGCGCAATCGGGAATATGCACGTGCCGCTCTTCCCCGCAATACATGATTACCGCAACGCCGCCCGATGCAAGGTGCTGACAAAGAAACTGATTATCGAAGAAAAACGCCGGGCATTGTGGATCAAGCTCCACCTGGGCAATCAAACGCGGCGGCACAAATCCAGTCCCTTCGCGCACGACAAGCGCATTTTTTCCCAAGCGCTCCATGGTGGCAGGAAGGTACAACGCTTGCAACGCTGTGCCGGAAAACGCACCGTTTCCAATGCTGTGCAACGCCGGGGACCCTTCCAAGCGCGCAAGCAACGAACAGCCCGAAAATGCCTGCGCGCCAATATCCTGAAGCGAAGCAGGCAGCTCAACCGACACAAGATTCGCCTGGCGCGCGAATGCACCAGGTGCAATAGCCCTGGTGCGCGAATCAAGAACGTACTCCTTTGCGCTGCTGTTCAAAAGCTCCGCGAAAATCAAACCCTGTTCCGTATATTGATACAAGCCTTGCTGAGCATCAATAAGAAAATGCACACTACCAGGCGCTATGCGCACTTCGGGAAGAAACTTCTCGCTACCGTCTTCGCAAACGACCAGCCGCGGCGTGCCGCAAAAACGCCCACCTAAGGCTTGCAGCGAGGCCGGCAGTTCAATTTCGCGCAATGCCGTGTTTGCGAACGCTTCTTCGTCTATCGTGTGCAGGCCCTCATTCAAGTGGGCTTCTTGCAGCTGCTCGCACAGCGCAAAAGCGCGGCGCTCGATCACGCGCAACGACGCAGGCGCCGTAAACGAACGCAATCCTGAACGGAAGAACGCAAACGGCTCAATCACGCTCACGCCTTCGGGCAGCCCCACCGAAAGCAAATCTTCCCTGTTCGCGAATGCTTTATGGCAGATGCGCGGACAGCCCTTCCTAACCCGATAATGGGACACATTAACCGCAAGCGACAGAAGCGCTCCATCGTTTTTGCGGTAAATGCCCTGGCCATCGGTAGAGAGCCAGGGGTTATGAGGGTCAACTTCCACCCGCTCGAGCGTTGTATCCGCAAATGCCCCTTGAGCAACATCGCGCGTATTTCGGCCAATGCGCAGCACGCGGATGTTAGTCGAGCGGAAAAGCCCCATGGGCACGCGCGCAAGCATTGCGGGCAGCTGCAATGTTTCTATTTGGCAAAGCGAGGCAATCAGCGCCGTATCAAGCGATGCCATGGCATCGGGCAAAACAAGCGTCTCAATGCTGGGAAGCCGCCGCAAAAGCCCCGCTTGAGCACGCCGAACGCCTGCCGGAAACACCAGCGTACGTAAGCGCCCGATGTTCAAAAAGGCGCGCGAATCTATTTCAGATACAAGTTGTCCTTCGACATATGCATCACATATCACCTGGTCAGTAGCGTTTTTGCAGCTCATCATGCGCAGCGTGCCATCGGCGAGCTCGCGATACGTAAAACGCGCGCCCGTGTTATCGGTGTACTTTTTTTCGATAACGGGGGCGCTTGCGGCAGTCGCGTCGTCCGCCGCTGCGCCCGCCGCCTGCGCGTCTACCGCATCCATTGCGCCTGCTGCTGCATCTACCGCCGTGTTCGCCGCTGCGCCTTTGGCAGCACCCAGCGCATCAGCGGAAACATTGCCGGCGGCGTCACCAGGGTCGGAGTCGTCCGAAGATGTTTCGCCGTTCGTTTTCCGCGATTCGGCGAAGCGAGCCCCTTTGCTACTGCGTCCCTGGCAAGGAACGGCCGTTACTCCTGGCGTACTCACGTCGCGCGCATATGCCTGCAGGTTAATGGGACTCAAGTCGCGCGCAACCGCTTCGGCAACGCGAATGCCATCAACCGCCGCGCTCATGATGCCGCCCGCATAACCGGCGCCTTCGCCGCAAGGATACACGCCTGCTGCGGCAATATTGCCATCATTGAAGAACGCCTGAAGCGAATCGCCGTCGCGCACCAAACGAACGGGGCTTGAGCTGCGCGTTTCCACGGCAGTCATAACGGCGTTGTCGCTGGCAAAGCCCTTGATTCGACGGTCGAACTGAGGAAGCGCCTGTTCAAGGGACTGCGCCACAAAATCAGGCAGGCACTCATGCAGGTCGCTCCACGCAACGCCGCGCGCATACGTAGGCGTTACCGGCGCGCAGGACACGCGCTCGCCTTTGCGCGCGTGAGCTTTCTTTGGCTTTTTCTTCTGCGATGCGTGCAGAAAATCGCCCACCTTCTGGGCAGGCGCCGCATACGGTGCTCCCCCATTTTTCTGCGCCAGCTGATAAGCGGCTTGCTCCAGCTCGCGCTGGAACGCCACGCCCGCCAAAGGGTCTGTTCCCGGGAAATCGGCAGGCTCAACGCTCACCAGAACGGCACTGTTCGCGTTTTCGCCATCGCGCGCGTGCACGCTCATGCCGTTTACCACCACGCCGCCCTCTTCGCTGGCGGCCGCCACCACCTGACCGCCCGGGCACATGCAAAACGTGTACACACCGCGTCCGTTCGGCAGGTGCGCCGACAACTTGTAGTCAGCAGCACCCAATGCGGGATGATCTGCGAAATCGCCGTATTGCACCCGGTTGATCATGCGTTGCGGATGCTCAATACGCACGCCCACCGAGAACGGCTTACGTTCCATGAACAGGCCTTTTTCCTGCAGCAGCGCAAACGTGTCGCGCGCGGAATGACCACACGCCAAGATAACGGCTGATGCAGGAATGCTCTGGCGCGTGCCACACGCCGTGTCTTCCAGCACGACACCCGTAAGCTCGTTATCGCGAAACTCCATATCAACCAACTGGCAATTGAAACGGACTTCGCCGCTGTGCTGGATAATCTGCTCGCGCAGCGTTTTCACCACAGCACGCAGCTTATC
>CAKTXN010000046.1 GCA_934630905.1 uncultured Eggerthellaceae bacterium | reverse complement strand
CGCGGCGAGCCGCATCGCCTGAGCGCTTCGGTTGCAAGAAAAGGGGGCTGTATCGAAATCGCTTTTGATACAGCCCCATTTTTCGTTTTGATCGAAAATCGAGACGCCCCACAGGTGCGGAACACCGCAGCGGATCCCCGCAGGGAAGACACCAGTCGGCAGTTCGATTGTGGACGAAAGATGTCCGCCTGCGCACCGCCCGCAGCCGCAAGGGTCAAGGGAAGCTCCCTGGCAGCGCCGGCGATCAAGAAGCGAGACATTTACGGGCGGCGGCGGTTTTCCGCAGAGCGGAAAGGCCAAGCCCTGAGCACTCGGGCAGCAGAGCCCACCTCACCTAAGCCGCCTCGGCAAGCTTGCTTATCGTTGCTCGGGCTTCATCGATGGTGTCCGCTAGAGAAACTGCACCTTCCCTTCCCCCGTTCGATTCAAACTGGTAGAGAAGATTCACGGTAGTCTCGCCCGTCGCAACGCTATCAAAGGCCGCATCGTATTCCTCTTGAGACACTTCCTGCCAATCAGCCGGCGTCCATGCCAAACCGTCACCCTCCGAGAAGGTATAAAGGCGCTCTCCCCACGTCGAGGAATCGGAAAAAGAGAAATCAGCCGATGGTCCCGACGCCCTTCCCGCAATCGGGCCAAACGCTCCATTGCTGTTGTAGCCAACCAACGTATAGGTGAAGGTCGCGGGCGCCGACCCGAAGCACGCCTGGTTCATCAACGCCCAGCCGCCCGACTGCAGCTTGTCCAGCACGACAAACGGCAACCAGCCGTTCGTTGAGTCGGAGTGGATGCCGCCAGAGTAATCGCAGACCACTTCGCCTTTGCGATAGCTGAACACCTCCACGGCGCCCGCAAGAGCGTTCGAGGGACCTTCCGAATGCATGAGGACCAGCTCATCTTTTCCATCGGCGTCCATATCCAGCAGCTTCACCACGCACAAGCCCTTGCCATATTGGGCGGCGCCTGGCCCGCTTCCATCGGACGCCACTTCGGGGGATCCGTAGAGCGTCGTGTACTCTTGGCACTTCTTGTAGTACGCCGAATAGCGCGCTTCCGTGTCGTCCGTGCTGCAGCCGGCGAGCATCGCCGCGCAAATAACGATTGCAACCGCCATACATGCAGTAAATACTCTTCTCATTTTTCTTTCACCTCCGTGAAAACCATGACATAGTCCCTGGTAGATATTCGCATGAACTTCCATCGAACCGTTGGGAGTTACCTCTCGAGATGTTTAATTACTCAAAATACCGACGAACCTGATACTGGTAAATGTCATCCTCGTCCAGGTAACCAACCGAAATTCCATTTCCGTTAAATGCCATTTTGCCCGTGGGTGCTTTGTCTTTTGCTTCTTCCAGCAAGGTAGCGATTTCGTTTTCGGTTACATCGTTACGATTCGCTTTGATTAGATGCTTGGCGTAGGAAACTGCGTCAGACTCGTATTCGCCAGATTTGTCTGCATGAATGATCATGTAGTCAACAATATCGGCCGCTTTATCTCCCGTGTATTCTTCAGGGACGGCCACCAGAAAAATACCCTCGACCAGCCCATACCAATACTGATCGTTGACCTCGGTCAGATAGTCATCCATGGCTGGGTTCAGCGAGCTATCATTCGGCGAATTATTATCCATTACCTCAGTATTGAATTTCGCAACCAGCGTTTCCACGTTCTCTTTTTCAACGAAACCGCACTTTTCCTGCGATTGCGCCAAATCACTCTTAACTTCCTCTGAGCTGGATTTTTCAGAGTCAGCCTGCCCGCAACCCGCCATGCCTAAAGCCAGAATTCCACATAACGCAATGGCTAGAATCGTCTTCTTCATGGTCGAATCCCCCTTCAACAAACTGCAGCTAATCGGCTAAATTTGAGCCGATTCCTTTGCCGCCTCCCTTGGAATCAAATGATAACGTATCGCTCAGTTAAATCAATATGGCACAAGACACCGGGAGGGGTGCATCGCGGAGTCCAAGGCGCCGCGATAATCTCAAGCATGCTGCGGCGCATAAGATGCTATACGCCCCCTGATCAAAACCACAGCACCCGATGCGCCAGACCCCCCGCAGGTCGTAATTCCCAAATGCGCCGTGGTACCCTTGATCGTGCCTCGGTGCTTCCAGCGAAACGCGCCGCCGCATCCGAATGCGACACAACACCACTCCAAAACCGCCATGACAGTCGGATTTCAACCCTACTTGTTGAAAAAACGGGGTCAAACTCGGGCAAATCGACGATAATCGGTGGTTGCAACGCCCGCTCAGGCGACTCCCAGCCGATGCCATCCCGCAAAGAAAACCAGAGTAACCTTGTGACCTGGGGAAACAAGAAGACGGTACCTGTATCATCTCCATCAGTCATCCCCAACGGCCCAAATCGCACGCGCAGACCACCGAATATCGTCGATTTGCCCGAATTCAAGGTCGATTTCGCAACAACCACTCGCCAAACCTCACAAATTCGGACGGTCCCCTCCGACGGCACCCGAAACCGCCGATGCAGCAATCAATCATCGTCGCAGCAATCCAGCGCCCTTCGCACCTTTGGCAACGGAATATCGACATTGCGAAGATATCGCCCCTGCATCGAGCGGCATAGCTATACTTGAATGAAACGGAACAAAACAAAATCGCGAACGAAGCCGCACGGCGCAAAGCTCGCGCGAGGAAGAACTATGGCAACCGACTTCATATCACTTTTCGCGGCGGCGCTCATCGCGGCGCTCTCCCCCATTATCGCGCGCTTGGTGCCGCGCGGCCTGGTACCGGAAACCGTCATCTTACTGCTTGCCGGCGCACTTTTGGGGCCGCACATGGCGGGCATCATCCAAACCACGGATTCCATCGAAATGATTGCGGAGCTGGGCCTGGCGTTTCTGTTCCTACTTGCCGGCTATGAAATCAATCCGCGCAGCCTTTCGGGCTCGCAAGGCAAAAAAGGCCTTGCCACCTGGGCTGTTAGCATCCTTATGGCATTCGCGGCAGTCGCGCTGGCAACAGAACTCGCGCCCACCTCCACCGAGGGCATTGCCGTGGCCATTGCCCTGACCACCACCGCGCTGGGCACGCTCATGCCCATCCTGAAGGAACGCCAGCTCGAAGGCACCACGGTCGGCAACGCCATTCTGTCCTTCGGTACCTGGGGAGAGCTGTGCCCCGTTATTGCCATGGCGCTGCTGCTGTCATCGCGCAGCGAGTGGAAAACCATCGTCATCCTGCTGGGATTCATCGCGCTCTGCGTCATCATGGCGGTCATCCCCGCAAAAGCACGCCGCGCCGGCCATCGCGTATACAGGTTCCTCGCGCTCAAGCGAAACACCACGTCGCAGACGTTCGTGCGCGTTGTAGTGGTGCTGCTCATTGGGCTGGTGACCGTCTCGGCCGTCTTCGGCCTGGACATTGTGCTGGGCGCATTCGCCGCCGGCTTCGTGCTGCGCTACGTTATCCCCGAGGGCGACCACGAGCTGGAATCAAAGCTCGACGCCATTGGCTACGGCTTCCTGATCCCCATGTTCTTCGTGGTGTCCGGCGCCAAAATCAACCTTGCCGGCGTGGGCGAACAACCGCTGCTACTCATCGCGTTCATTGCCGCGCTGCTGGTCATCCGCACGCTGCCCATTATTGTGGCGCTTTCGCTGGGGAAGGACCGCCAACTGCTCTCCATCCACAATCGCGTTACCGTGGCGCTGTACTGCACCACTGCGCTGCCCATTATTGTTGCCGTAACCAGCGTTGCCGTGAAGTCGGGAGCCATGAGCCAGGAGCTTGCCGGCGTGTTGGTGGCCGCGGGCGCCATCACCGTGTTCCTTATGCCGCTTTTGGCGTCGCTCACGTACCGCGTGGTTGACGTGCACCCCGTGGAGGCCGCGCACGAAATTGCCGCGCACCCGCACGATGCGCGCACTATTTTGCACGAGCACCTTGAGCTCGGGCGCATGCTGGCCATGCAGGAAATCGCTGCTCGCCACGCCGCGCGCGAGGCAGCAGCAACGCATCAAGACCCCAGCTGGGAAGACCTTGCGTTTACTCTGCAGCGCGAGTCCGAGCGCAAACGAGCGCTTGAGCAGGCCATTGACTTTGCGCGCCAGCAAGCGGCCGCCAAAGAGAACGCGCGGAATCATTTTGGTGAAGAAGAAAGCGCAGGCGAAGGCCTCTCGATTGTCGATATCGCGAAAGAAACCGACGCCATCCGCCGCCACATTGCAACGCGCGCCGTGCGCGAGTACCATCATCGCATGGAGGAATTGGGACGAGCCGCAGAGCATGCCATCAAGAAAGACGACTCTGAACAGGGGAAATAAAAAGGCATCGGTGCCGCGATATTGCAAGCGTCGAAATAACTGCATAAGACAGGCCATCAGACCACCCCGGGTGCATTTCAGGGGGCCTGCTATTTCGATGGTATGCCGATTGACGCCCATCTTTAATCCAAGCCTCTTTCGAAAGGGGCCTTTTCGACCCTCACTTCATTTTCAAAAAGATAAACCACGCGTACACGAGTTCGGATTTTTGGAATCCCTTAGGACCCTTTCGGGTCCTTTGAGAGGGCATGTTGTCGTTTTTTTCGCTCAAAAACGCGCAAATCGACGATACGGGGCAGGTGGAAAAGGTGCTATCGCACTTGTTGCCGTCGAAGCAATCTAACGACCTGGGCTTTTACCGAAAGCAACTGGACTGAAGAGCTCTGAGTCGCCTTGTCCGCGCCCCCAACCTGCCCCGTATCGTCGATTTGAGCGTTTTCGCACCCGTTTTCCGACAAGATGGCCGCAATTCGACACTTTCCGGAAAAAGCAAGGTGACGAAAGGGGCTGTCAGAGCGGCCTCTGCATCATCGATCATCCTCGTCGAACTTTTAGACGCGACCGGAATTCTCCATCGCTGCGTTTTGGCCCATACCCCCGTTTTACAACAACGTACCGGGGTCAATACCCACGCCGAGCATGCAAACGGCAGCAAAGCGATACGAAGACAACCTGAGCGCCTAGCACACTTCGCTCAGCACGCCATCTTCCACGTGAAGGCGCATGGTGGCGAATTCGCGCGCTTTCGCGCGATGTGCTGCAACGAAAACCGTTTTACCAGGTAGCTGTACTATATTCGCAAGCACCGCAGCTTCAGTGGCGTTATCGAGTGCGCTCGTAACCTCATCGAGCACCATAATGGGCGCACCCGAACACACCGCGCGCGCAATAGCCAAACGCTGCAACTGCCCCTGGGAAAGCCCCTGCCCGTGCTCGCCAATCATCGTATCAAGCCCCAGCGGAAGCTCTTCCACGAAATCCCACGCGCACGCAACTTCGCACGCACGTTTCACCTGGTCATCGGTTGCATTAGGTGCCGCAAACGCCACATTTTCGCGCACGGTGCCTGCGAACAGGAAGTTATCTTGCGGCACGTAGGCGAACACCCCGGGCGGCACTTGGGAAGCGGTGCAGAAGGCGGGGGCGGGTGCGGTCGAAGTCGCGAAGGCCGCAAGAGAAGCGGAAGCAATCGCAGCGGCGCGCGAGACGGCGGGGTCGATGTCATTCTTACCAGGCGTTTTGTCATGCGCGACGGCATCGCAGGCAAGCTCGTAGGCGAAGCCGTCCGCGTCGTACGCGCCCAGCACCAGCTTGAACAGCGTGGATTTGCCCGAGCCGGAAGGGCCTTCGACCACCACAAACGAACCTTTGGGAATGAAAGCGTTTTCGCAGGTCAAACCAATATCTTCGGAAGTTGAACCAACGACGCTCCTCTCCGCGCCAGCAGCATCCACGCCGTTGTCAACAAAGTCACCGCAGCCAATGCTCGCAACTGCGCCGACAGCGCCTTCGCCGTCGGCATCCGCATCCGCAACCGCGCCCGCGCAACCACCGGCAGCATCCGCAGCTCCGCCATCGGCCGCGACACCCGCAGCGTCTTCCCCTTCTTCGTCGTAGTAGGAAAACGCCAGGTCAGTCAGGCGCACACCCGAAAACCGCTCGTAGAACTCCGCAGCCGTCCCTGGCAAGCAATTCTGCGCTTGCGGCAAATTCGCGACCTCCATCAGACGCTCCGCCGACGCAAGCGACTGATACAGCTGCGGCAACATGCCTGACAAGCTGGAAACCGGCGCCTGAATGCGCGCCACCAGCTGCAGCACCGCCATAAGCGTTCCGTAGCTCATGGTGCCGTGCAGCAGCTCGAACGCACACCACGTAAGTGCCACGGTGTACAGCGCATTGAAGAAAAACGAGAAGCTAGCGTTGGCGGCAATGGAATACCCGCGGCGACGCATCTGTGCGGTAAAATGCTCCTCTTGCAGCTTGTCAGCGCGTGCGCCCGTGGCAGGTTGCGCGCCAAACGAGCGGATGACCAGCTGATGCTCAAGCGCCTCCTGCAGAAACACGCGCACGGCACCTTCCTTTTCCTGCACCGTTTTGTGCAGCGCCTTCAGCCGCCCGCGCAACGTGCGCGCCAGCACAAACGACAGCAGGGCCGCCGCCGCGAACAGCACCACCATGGGCGGGCTGATCAGCGCCAGCACCGCAATGGCGAACACAAGCTGCATGAACATGGACACAAAACTCGGGATGATGGTCGCCACGCCGTTGGAGACCACTTGCACGTCGGAGAACATGCGATTGGAAAGCTCGCCGGAATGGAAGCGCAAAATACTGCCGTACTGGGCGGAGAAGATGCTTTCGAGCATCGATTTGCGCAGCTCAAGGGCGAATCGTGCGCGAATACGTTCCTGCATGCTGTTGATAGCCAAGCGCAAAACCAGCTGCGCAACAATAACACCGGCAAGACCCGCCGCGCTTACCAGCAAGCCATCAACGTTGCCCGCCACGGCTTGGTCGATAACGGCACGACACGCCAACGCGAAGCCCACCAACACCGCCGCTTGCAACGTGCACAACAGCGATAACGCCACAATGAGGCCATGCTGCGCCCTTGACTGCGCAAACAGCCATGCATATGTAACCTTGTCGCGATTGCGTGCGGCGGACGCGCGACGGCTCATCGTTTCCGCCCCGCTTCGCGCTTGGTGTTGCCGGCGCTGCCGCTAGCCGCAGCAACGCCATCAACCGCGCCGCCCACCGCCACATCATCTGTACCTTTGCGTTTGCGCAGACCACAAGCCAAAAGCACGCGTTTTCCCGCGCGCCTTACCGCAGCACTTGCGCCCTTGCATACCTTGCGAACGGAAAACAGCGCCACCCACAGCTTCGAGTACGCATGGTACCCGCGCGATGTTTCGCAATCAATGCGATACCCGTCGCGATAGAAGCCGCTCAGCACTCCCAGCACGTTTTCGCGCGGAATATACTCCAGCGTCACGCAATTATCTCCGCAGATCACATAGCCTTTTTCGGAGCCGTTTTCGTAGCGCCCCACCACGCGATGCAGCACATACTTCTCGCCGCGACGATACAGCGCCACGTCGTAGCGACGCAGCTCGCGCGCCGCCGGCACCACCATCATCACGTCGTGACGGTTGCGCAGCATCGGCCACATGGAAACGCCCACAGGCGGCCCCAGGTAAAAGCCCTCGGCTGCCAGCACGTCCTCGATCTTACGCGGCCCGGAAGCAGAGGAAGGCGCAGGTGCAGGCGCCGAGGCGGCGGAGACGAGAGACTCGGGCGCGGCGGAAGCGACAGGCGCGACAGAAGAAGGCGCAGGCGCGCTCAAACACGCACCCGCAGACGCCGAAGCGACCGCACCCGCGCCCGAGCCCGCGCCCGATCCCGCAGCCGCCCCTTCTGCCGATATGTCCTTCTCGTCCGTCATGAATCCATTGCCGCCAGGCATCCAGTCGTCAGGCGTCTACTCGTCCAGCAGATCGGCGTCGCGCAGCTTGCCCAAAAACGCCGCAACATCGGCGCGTGCCATATCATCTGCAACCGCATATTCCGTGAGCAAAGCCTGAACCAGCGCATCTTCCGTGGCATGCGTACCAAGCTGCTTCCACAGAAACGCGCCCGTATCGTTCAGACGAATCATGCAATGACGCTCCCTGCTGGCCTGACCCACCGGCACCACCACGTATTGCGTGCCTACTTTATTCACGATGAAACCGTCTTTGATTTTCATGTCACAATCTTTCGTTTCGATGCAATTATTCGTTCTCATTATCGCACAGCGTCATTTGAAACGCCGCGTTAAAGGCAGCGCGGGTCGGCGTGCAGCGCAGCACGTAAAACGGCACGCTCGTGACCAGCCTATCCAGCAAATCAAGCTGCCGAACAGCCAAAACAGGATCTTTCGGCAGAAGAATCTGATTCATCATGCGGTTGATTATTTCGCCGTCGTCTTCCAAGCGCTTCAGACAGTCCGGCTCACCTGGCTCACAACGCTCAATAAAGCAAACAGCGCGAAGGGGCACGCTCGTATTCTGCCCCCAGCTCTCTTTGCCGCAATACGGCGTGCCATACACAAGAAACGCACCTGATGCCTGACTGCCTTCGCCGACAGCAGCACCAGCGCTTTTCCCCGCAGCAGCGCCTTCGTCAGCACGCTCCCTACCAGGGGTTTCACCTTCATCGGCGGCAGCGCCAGCACCTTCGCCTTCGCCGGCACCAGCGCCTTCCCCACTCCACCAGCGGAGGATGGGCTTGTCGCCGTTCACTACCGTCACGCGGTCGCCCAGCGCGCGCATCCACTGCACAACGTGCGTGCTTTTGCCCGTGCCGCTTTTCGCCGCAAACGCGTAGCCGCGCCCCCCGTACGAGACAACCGCCGCATGAAACAAGAAAGCATCGTAATCAAGCATGCGCGTGCACATCTTGCGATAGAGCGCCAACGATTCGCAATATGCGGGCGAAAACGCGTCTTCGTCGTTGTTTTCCGCTGCAATTTCTTCCGCTGTTGCCGATACCGAAAAGTCACATTCATCAGGGGAGACGTCAACAATATAGTCCGCACAGAGCCGTTCAGTGAACGCATAGCGGTTCTCTATGGCAACAAGAACCTCGGCTATCTGAACGCAAAACATTAACGTTGCTCCTTGGGAAGGCGGTGACAAACGAAGAACAAGACAGCCGCGTCAACGCAAGAATTGCACCATTTTTAGGCATTTTCCGCATCATGGTTGTCGTTGTTTTATTATAAGCGCACAAGATACGCGCGGGGACAACTATCGAATTCGCAAGTAATTTCCATGCGCACCTGCGCATTGCGGGCGAACAGCAGGCACGCGCCGTGAGACTGCCGAACGCACGCACTCCCCCGCACGATGCAGCAAAACAACGAGAGGAAGAACCCGTGGAGCTTTCCGCCGCCGAAGAGTACACGCTCAAGATCATCGCCGCCGAAAGCGCCTTTCAGCAAGCAGCTGGCGAAGGGACCGGGGATGCGCCCGCATCGGCGCCCGGACAGGCATCCGCACCTGCAGCCGGGGCAGACCTCGCGCCCGCAGCCGAACGCGAGCACGCGCCCGCACCCGCCCTTGCAGCCACCGAACCTGCACCCGCCCCTGCTCCCATCCCCACACCCCCCAACGACTTATGGCCCGCCGTGCGCGCAGAGCTCGTAGCGCAATCGGTTGTCGGCTACCCGGCGAACGCCATTGAATCGCTTGCTCTATCCGCCGCTGACCAGGCAGAATATCTTGCGCGCGTAGGGAAAAACCTGTCAAGCTGGTATCGCCTTATGATGACGCAAGACCGCGTGCTTTCCGCATTTCGCCAGGCAGACATTCCCGTTGCCGTGCTGAAGGGCGCGGCAGCTGCGGTGAATTACCCGCAGCCGAACGGGCGCAGCATGGGAGACATCGACCTTATTGTGCTGCCCAAGCACTTTGACCAGGCGTTTTCGCTTTTAGAGCACCTTGGCTGGGAAAACGATACTTCGCTCGAGATCAATCCGCGCCACGCAGGGTTCAAAAAAGCAGACTGCCCTGAAATCGAGCTGCATCGCTTCTTCAGCACCTGCACCAACAAGCAGCAAGCGTACTACCTTGACCAGGCTATATACAACGCTATCCCGCGTGCTACCTGGGAAGATGTCGCCGGTTTCACCGTGCCTGTATTACCGCCTCTCGAAAACGGCCTGGTATTGTTGGCACATGTCAACCAGCATTTAGGGTCAGGGCTGGGGCTTCGCCAGATTCTGGATTGGCAGATGTTCGTTGCCGCGCACCTAACCGATAAGCTGTGGGAAGCCGGGTTCCAGCACGCCGCGCAGCAAATCGGCATGGAGAAGCTTGCTATTACCACCACGTGGCTTTGTCGCTCTTACCTGGGGCTTCAAACTTCGGCAACATGGTTTGAGCACGCCGATGCGCAACTCGCAAACGACCTGTTGCTCTATATCATGCGCAAGGGAAACATGGGGCGCAAAGTAGAGCACGGCGCGCAGACAACCCGCACGGTGCTGCACAGTTTCCGCAGCCCCGCAGCGCTGGTGCGTTACCTGTACGACGGTGGACGCGTCCACTGGGCGCCGGCGCGCAAACACGTGTGGCTTGCCCCAGCCGCGTGCCTCTATCAAGTGGGGCACATCGTGCGCAAGGGACTTGCGCGCAACGCGAAAGTAAGCGACCTTGCCAACGATGCCCGCAGCGCGAAAAAGGACGTTGACCTGCTCAAACGCCTTGAAGTCACACGAATGTAAGGTGGCGAAGGCGCGGCTGTTATGCCGCATCGCAAAATAAAAAAGGGTCCTGGGATATGTTTCCCAGAACCCATCTTGGTTGCAATATTTTCGAACGCGGTACGCCCAAGGGAAACCTTAGTAGTACCCCGTCCACTTGGAGCCATCGGCTTCTGTTTTGACGCCGGGATCAGCACCGTCGGCTGGCTCGCCGTTGCCTGCGGAGTCACCTTCGCCATTCCCGGTAGAGTCGCTGTCGCTCGACCCCGCGCTGTCAGGCTGGTCGCCCGAAACAGCGTCCGAACCGCTCACGCTCGATGTATCGCCGCTAGAAACCGCCGCGCCATCAGCGGAATCACCGTATACCTCGAACGCATCAACCTGGTTGTCAGCCGTGCCATCGCCCGAGGAATGCAGCGTGCCCGCGCTGGCAGAAGCTGCATCCGATGCAGCCGCTGCGGCACTGCTCGAGGCAGCCTCATCCTGGTTCGAGCCGCCCAACGCCATAAGCACCACAAGCGCCGCAACCACAACCAGGACTGACGCGCCCAAGCCAATGAGCAAATTACGTTTCCGCGTATCCATAGATTCGCTTACCCTTCGTTCAATCATTGAACATCCACAAGAAGCAGAAGGCGAGCGCAAACGCGCCCGCCTTCCGGAATACCTAACGACTAGCTGCTTAGAAATGCTAAGCACAAAACACCCTAGCAAACGGAACACCTGCGTCCCTATTCAGAGCCGGAGGCATTCTGCTTAGGAATGCTAAATACAAAACACCCTAGCAAACCCTCATCCGACATGGCAAAACGCCACAAGGATTACCAGCCGCCGTCACCGCCCGGATCAACATCGGTGTCACCAGGACCGGGAGACGCAACAATAACGTCGCGGTCTTCCAACTCGATGACATCCATCTCGGGGCTTTCATATTTCTTCTGCATTTCTTTTGTTCCTCTTCTAGACTGAGACCGCGGCCTTGATTTGCGTAGCATAATCTTTTTCGGCCTTACTTGCCATAGGATGCGCAAGAATTACATCGGCAACATCAAGCACCGAATGTACCTGATAATCGCTCTCAACGGCTTCAACGGTAGTTCCATCAGCCGTTACATACTTGACGAATGCCTTCTCACTAAAGGTAGCAGAATAATAGTTTGTTGTCACCCCGGTAAATACAAGATTTGCGGTAATGGTTCCATCAATGTTCAAAACATTGTTATTTGCCACCCTGCGAACATCCGTCGGCTGAGGTGTCGTGACCTTCTTGAAGTACCAGCCATTCTCAACAAAGCTTGCGCCTTCGGGAAGAGCCATGGTGTAACCAAAACGCAGCCACGTGAGCTCAGAAGGCTGAGCAACATCCATCCTCAACGAACCGCCGCGGAACTTCAGCAGATCGGTAATCTTGACGAACTTGGCATAAGCAGCGCCCTCGACATCGCTTTCGGTGCAGGCAGTCGTGAACGCAGCATCCTTGTACCAACCAGCAAACGCCATGCCTTCCTTGGTCGGATACGTCCAAGAGGCCTGGTCACCACTGCGGTAATCCTGCAGTAGGTACGCGCCTTCAGCAAGCTTGACGCCGTACGTACCGTCGGCGTTCGCAACAGGAGCATAGCCTACTGCGCAATAGCTTGCAGGAACCTCGTTGGTAAACGTGCCGTCAGAAATATTGATGGTCTCATCCGCAAAGTCCGCATAGGTTTCCTTCACGGACTTCAGAGAGCCCAGACCCACGGGGCCGGTGTATTTGCCCGTGCCCTTAATGATAATGGTGCCCTCCGGCTTGGGGGTCACGTTATTCATCGCGTTATCCGTGGACACCACAGCGAAGCCAGAACCCGCAGGACCATTGTTGTCCTGCTTGTAGCTGGCATCCTTCGCGGTGGTGGAAGCGGTGCAGCTGTCCAGCGTCAGGTCAGTGTACTTCACCTCAACACCGTTGATCGCACCGGAGATGGTGCAGCCGGTAAAGGTGGCCTTCTGATATCCGCCCGCGCCATTCTGGTTGCCCGCATTGGACTGCGCGCTCGTGGAGCCTGAGATGTACACGCCGCAGCTACCACTGCTGGTGATGGCAGTATTCTTCACCGTCAGCTTCAGGCCGTAGTTAGAGCCGTTGTGGTACAGGGTGTTGCCTGTACCGATCAGCTTGCTGCCGGTGATATTGATGGTGCTGTTGTTGGCGAAGTTGCACACCGCGTAAGCACCTTCAATGACAGAGTTGTTCTTAATAGTGTAGCTCTTGCCATTGGCGCAGAATGCCACGCAAGCATGACCGCCAGTCAACGTCTGCGTCACAGTTGCCCCGTCCAGTGTCAATGCCTCAAGAGCACCAAGCGCGCGAGCCTGACCCGCCGCGAACGTACCGTTTTTAATGGTCAACGGGGTGTTGTTCACCAGCGCGTAGCTACCATTCTTGATGGCCGTGTTGATTTCATAGGTGCTGGTCAGGGTGAAGCCTTCCAAATCGAGGGTAATGGTCTTGCCCTTGGTATTATCGATAACCAGCTGATGGTCGACCGTTATGTTTTCACGCAGGTAAATAGTTTTGCTATTAGTGCTTGCATTGGCCGCAGCGATAGCCTCATCGAAGGTCTCGTAGCCGACGCTGCCAACCTCGGCGACAAACTTGCCTTCCTTCACACCATAGGTGCCATCGGAGTTCTTGACAGGAATGTAACCGTCGGCCATATAGCTATCGGAAACATACTTGTTGAACGTACCGCCGGAGACCTCAAAGTTATCAGAGGTGGCCTTACCCACGCCGTGGAAAATGTTTCCGCTACCCTTGTTGGTGAATGAACCGCCATTCACATAGGTAATAGAGTCATATCCATCGACCTTGCCGGTCACAACGACTCTTGCGTTCGTGCTGGTACTGTTTTGGATAAACTCACCGCCGGCAATCGTCGTAGTGCCATAGACCAAAATGGTTCCCGTAACACCAAACCTCGGCGCATAATCGGAAACAAACTTACCATCGTTGATGCCCAGCTTGGAGCCTTCCTCGCTCTTGACAGTATTCAGACCACCGGTGTAGGTGCCGCTGGTAATAGTC
>CAKTXN010000045.1 GCA_934630905.1 uncultured Eggerthellaceae bacterium | reverse complement strand
CGTGAAGGCATTGCGGCAGGCTTTGCACAGCCGCAGCCCTGGCAGAATTTGCCTTCGTTGCGTGTGCCGCAGGATGAGCAAATCCAAGAAGCGTCAACTGTTTGCGGTGTAACGGGTGCAGCATTATTATAGGCGTTGCTTTGAACCTGAGCGGATGCAGCGGCGTAGGCGGCATTTTGAACCGGGCTGCCTGTAAATCCGCCCATGTTTTGCTGCGGCTGACCGTAGCCCTGATTCATTTGATTGAAGCCTTGGTTAACGGGAGCTCCGCCTTGCTTGATCTGCTGGCAAAGCTGCATGATCTGAACGGCAACCTCATAAGCATTCATGAGTTCCATCTGATTGCCCGATGAAATAAATGATGTTGCGCTGAATCCGATCGGCTCCGTGATATACGGGTCGGTAACTCTGAAGCAAACTCTGATGTTGCTTATCTCACGAACTCCGCTTGATGTGGAATACGAATTTGAGTTGCGGATAAACGGCTGAGCGGCGAGAGGAACGTTGAGCATGGAGTTGTTCATCATGCTATTCATTCCGTTCATCATTCTGTCAAATCCGCTTTGATTGTTGTTAAGCTGTCTGTTGTCAAAATTATCCCTGTTGTCGGGGATACCGTCGTTGTCGGAATCCGCAAGTGTCCTGTAATCCTGCTCGATCCAGAAATCCTGAAGCTGGGAAAAGTCGAATACCTGCGGATTGCCGCTCTTGAAATCTCTGTTGTCAATGGCGAAGATAAACCAGCGGTTGTTGAAATCAGCCTGAAGCGCGTTGTTTCTTCCGCCTGCTGTTGTCGTGCAGTTGAACTGCTGATATTTCTGCTTGTTTTGCTCTCTCTGCTCAAGATGATTTTTAACATCCTGTACTGTTCTCTGCTTCCAGCCGCTTGTGAACGAGCCTAACTTGTGCTTACAGTCGGAGCAAAGCTGACCGTCGGAAAGCTTTTTTTGAGTAAGCATATTAACTTTTTCACCGCAAATGTCGCAGAATTTCTTATCAAACAATCCCATAAAATGTTCCTCCCTTTAAATGAGCTTAATTACTTTTTTCTACCTTAATGCTCTTTAATATAGCTTCTTCAATGCTTTTCATTTCGGAAACATCGTCGTCATATAATTTTTCAAGTCTGAAGTTAACGACATATGTTTCATCGCCGCAAGGAACATCAAGGTAATATATATGCTGCGTTTTTGAATTTCCGGAATATGTGTTGACCTTTAAAATGCCCTTAAAACCGGCAATTTCGCACGCTTTATACTTTTTATCATCATCTTCTTCACCTTTATTCAACTTTTCGGCAACCTCAAGGCTTGTTTTACCCATGATAGAACCGTCTTTGATGGTGATATTGAATTTTCTGTCATTTCCTTCGACGGTAATTGTAGAGTTGAAGGAATCGTATTTTCCGTCAGGAACAACGGAGCTTTCAAATTTTGCTTTATCAATTTTGACGGTATTTTCAAGTTTGGGAATTGTAATTTTTACGCTCTTGCCGGTAGTGATAAACTCGTCGGCTGCCGCCGCTATTGTTGTAGCCGTATCGGAAGGAGCAACGGTTGTTGCCGAAGTTGTCGGGGCGTCGGAAGGGGAATTTCCTCCGTCTTTGCCGCAGGCACAAAGCCCGAATGTCATAATCACAGCAAGAATTGCCGACATTATTTTTAGTTTTTTCATAACAAATCACCTTTTATTTTTGTTTGTATTTATCATCAACGGATAATCGCACTCGGGGAACAGAGCTTTTTAAAAGCTCATCCGAATGCTTCCGCGTATGACTCGGTAAGTCACATTATAGAGAGGTTCGAAAGAATTATCCTCTTCCGAGAACTTCCCATTTGTCATTCAACGTATCATAAAAATATATAAGGTTGTCACAAACTCCGTAATAACGTTCTCTGACGAATTGGTCGTCTCTGTCTGTGCCGAGTGCAAAAATCCAGCACGGACGGCCGTCAATTTCACGGATCTGTCCTGTATATTGCACGCTCATGCCTTTATTTATATAGTATTGAACCTCTTGAGACTCCGAAAGAATCTCACGGGCAATTTCAACGTTTCTATCCTCGGGTTCGCTGTTGTCGCCGTAATCTGTGTATACGGAAAAATCATAGAATTTTTCAGCGACAAGATGTCCGTCCATTCCGGACAGCATCGGGAATACCGAAAAAGAGTCGTTTCCTTTTTTTAAATACAGCGATACATTTGAGTGTATTTCACTTTCATTGCAGCGCAGTAAAAAATAATCAATTCCGTTTCCGCTGTAATTATAGAGCGCATCGTCGGTCTTTACGGAATATTCACCGTTATCAGTTATTTCCGCCCGATAAACGGAGGCACTGTATTTAACATCGGCAATAACTACCGCATAAAGCTCCGCACCGCCCGCATTGACAAGGGGAGATTCGCATAGGAAATCGTATTTATCCGCATACTGACTGTTCTTTACAAAATTGAGAACTTCTTTTTCGTTCGCCTCATGGCCGACGTAACCGATATAGGCGATTCCGACGGCTTCTTTGTTATCAAGAATTGTTTTTTGAAGCTTTGATAAATCGGTGTCGTTTTGCACGGTCGTCGCATGGGAGGTATCGGTTGTTTGGCTTTCGGTCAAATCAGGATTATCTGTCGGTTTTGCTCTGCATCCGGAAGCCGAGGCAAGCATAATTAAAGCAATAAGTAAGGTTATAATATATTTATTCAATTTCATTATGTCATCCGCCTTTCTTTAAGCCTGCAGTTTTTATCGGTTCGTTTATATACTGTCGATAACCGAAGCAAAGTAGTTTTCGGAAACCGAACCGAACAGAAAAGCGTCGATAAAGCCGTCACGCTTTGCCTGCCGAACATTTTCCGAAAGCTCTATGTCGTTCTCGTCATTTACGAAAAAAATAATGCGACATTCCGGAGTGCTTTTCCTGACTTTTTTTGTTATTTTCATTCGTTCCGAGAATATCCAAGGAAAGTAAGCTTTAACCTCCATTAAAAGCACATCGGCATTATGCAGCTTGCACCATTCGGCAGTTGAATCGGGAAATTCGGAAACAATGACCTGGCAATCTTCCAATTCCTGCATAAGCATTCTTTCCATATTGTGTGCATGAATAGCACTTTGAATATCCAATACAATTTTTTTCATTCCCACCACCGCCTTATTACTCATTTCCTTTTTCACTTATAATTGTACTTATTTTTTTCCGTTTGTCACTGGCATTTGTGCCAGTAAACACACAGAAAATAATTGTTTTTCAAAAATATCTGTCAAACAGCACAAAAAATCCTCGGCTTTTGAAACCGAGGATATATGTTTTTATATTATTCATCTTTTAATGTTGTGACCATCAGCTTGTTTTCAATTGCAGTGGCAACCAGCGCTTCACGGCTTTCAAATTTACCTTTTTCCACCATGTCGTCCAGATTCCATCGCACACCGTTTTTCGATATTCCGATTTTATCGGCGATTTCCTGATAGGTCAGTCCTCTTATATACCATCGCAGTATATCGAGCTGACGGGGTGAAAAGGTGTCGGACATTGTGTTTTCCATTTCGACGGCAGGGGAGGTGGTAGGAAAAACGCTTTCACCGTCAAGGGTACGCTTTACTACGTCTAAAAGCTCGGCTGTACCGTGATCCTTGTACCACAGACTGTCGGCAGCTCCTTTTTTTGCCTTAGCCAAAACCTCAGGATCGACAAGCGATGTCACAATTACTATTTTAATGCTCGGAAACGCTTTTTTAATGCGCTCCGCCGCGGCAAGTCCCGAATGCTTGTGCTGTGTCTGCACGTCCATAAGAATAAGCTGAACCGACCCGTTGCAGAATTTCTCAGCCTCAAAGGCGTCGCGGTACACTCCGACAAGGCGAAAATCATTTTCGGATTTTAATCTTTCACTAAAATGCTTCTGAATATACAAATCATCTTCTACAAGTATTGTATTTATCACAGATAATTCTCCTTTCCGGGAAGAGTGATAAGCAGGGCAAAGCGAGGTTTGTATGCGGTGTGCATCTCGCCGCCTACCGCTTCAATACTGCGGCGAAGCGACGACAGTCCGCTGCCCTCCTTAATGGGCTCCGACGGGGCAACGCCGTTGTTCGTTATCGTAATATCAAACAAGTCGTTTCGCTCAAATATGCAGATATATACTTCATTGCCTCCGGCATGCCTGATACAGTTTGTTACACATTCTTTCGCCGCGGCAACGGTAAGCTCTTCGGCAAGAGAATCGGCGGGAAGGTATCCGTTCACCGTTACCGTTACGCCGAGGATCTTCGACGTCTGAATAACCTCGTCCATTGTTCCGCCGGCTGTTACACGGTCACTTGTCAGCACTGCGGTGGCTTCCTGTAAAGCTTCAAGCTTTTTGTCGGTGTTTTCATCGCTTTCGATTATGTCACGAATCGTCAGCAAACTTCTTCCGATTGTGTCATGTATATGTATTTTCAGGTCAAGACTTTCTTTTTCTTTTATATCGTCGGCCATTCGTTCATACATTTTTTGAAGCTTGAGGTTGACCTCCTTCAGCTCGTCGTTGATAACTGCTTGACGAACGTTGCCGTTATAAAGCTCAGTGACGTTATGTGCTGTCATTTGAAGCCAGTTGCCGTCATTGTCAACGGTGATGTTCTGCTTTCGGAATTGCCAAACTGTTTTATCGGGCAGAATGTAACAGTCGCCGTTAACGGTAATGCTTTTATCGGGTTGCTCCAGCGCTTTTTCAAGATCTTCGGTGATTTGAAGCTCATGGCCGCTCAAGGCAAACGACAGACGGCGCATACGGTCATTGCAAAGAATAATACGTCCGTTCGGGTCGGCATAGCATAAACCCATGGGCAGCTTGTCGGTGGCGTCTTTAACGGAAAACGGGGAGAGCATATTTTTGCGGCGGCGGTACTCTCTCGGCAGGGCAAAGGCGAAATGAACAATAACAAGTAGAATTACCGCAATGAAAATCTGCCAAGGAGCATCTAATAAGAACGCATCCTTGCCTTTGAACGGATCTCCCTGAGTCACCGAGAGCAAAAGCGTAAGCAAAAACGCAAAAATAACGAGACTCGGTAAATTGCCGAGCGATTTGGAGCGGTGAGAGAATTGATAAATAAAAAGTCCCAATTCAAGCACGGCTTCCAAGAAAAGCAGAAGCGGTATTAAGGTCTGCAAAAAGTCCGGGAGCGAAGAAAAGGCACTCATACGGGATCACCTCCTTCGAGGAGGAATACAAGATGCTGATATCCTTCGTCACCGTCCGTTTCATACCGTACGTTACCCTTGCACGCGAGAGAGGACAGGTCGGCTTTGCAGCATATATTTATTGATAAACGCAGCCCTTCAACATCAGAAAGACTTACTTGTATGCCGGATATGTTTTCGAGGTCCGACTCGATCACCTGTTCGTAAAAATCAAATATTGCCGCAGCCGATTTTCCCGGGAGCATGGAAAGCTCACTGTCGGCAAAGAATGTGCTGCGCACATTTAGAAGCTTCAGCGTTTGAAGCGACTCGGTGAAGGCTCTTACCAGTTCGGTTATCGCTACCTTATAGTCACGGTCGGTCAACAACGTTAAATGTTTACGACGCTTGATATAGCTGCAAAGAACGGCAATTTCGGCAAGTAAAGCTTTTGCCCTTGCCGGATCTGTTTTGTTTATTTTTTGATATTCCTTTGTAAGCACCGAGATCTTGTTGATTTGAGTTTGAGTTGCACTGCGAAGCAAATCATACAATCGGTTTTGTTCCTCAATCTTTTGTCTTTTTGCCTCACGTTTATATTCATAACGCAGCAGATTGTTGCGTTCGTTCAATTCCTCGGCAAGGCTTTCGGATTGCTCTTTGATTTTGAGCAGGACAGACATATCCTCTGTCCATACGGCATAACCTCCGTTCACGGGAATGGAATGAACCGTCAAGCCGTTTCCAACCGTCAGGGGATTGTGCTCCGCCTTCATCATATCTATTCTCGGAATCCGACGGGCGTTCAGTGCGGCATACCGAACATTGAAATCCTTATCGGTTATCACCGCAGATGTGCCGATCGAGGACGAGAACAAGTCGAAATAACGGCTGTTTGAGTGGATAAAACCACAGGTGATGCAGCCTTCAAAACAGAGCATATACATAAGGCTTTGGAAGGCGGTTATATCACCGAAAAACAATTTAAACCATTGCACATCCATATAATTAAGGCCAAGATAGACAAGTGACACAGCCATCGGTATTACCGTCCACAGTTGACGTCTGCCGTTTTTCAGCCTGCATTTTATAATCATAACAACTAGTGCCGATATCATGCATAAGATCTGCCAGCCGATCACAATAAAGCTACCGATGCCGTATCCGTTGGATTTGTCGGACCACACTTCCGCGTCCTCGGGAAAAGTGAAAACAAGCTGATGCAGGTCGTTCGTTAGCACCAGGAGAAGCAATGCTCCGGAGATTATCCACAGTGCGCAAGCCGCTTTCGGCAGACGGTAATCATCAGGCTTTCCGAGAGACAGCGCAACGAGCAGAGCAAGTATCGGAATAAAAAGCATTGGTAAATAGTAAAGATACCATAGATATCTTATAGCGGTCGGCTGCCAAAAAATAAAATATTTTGCGCAACGGAAAGTGAACCACAGAATAAGAAGTACGGATATGCCCGTCAAATATTGCGCAACCTGTTTTTGAACAATACGGCGGCGTATGGAAATACCCCACGCGATAAAAAGACCGATATAAATAAAGCTGCGCAGATAGGGGAACAGAACAAAATAATAGTTGCCGTTTCCGATGAGACGAAAAGTATATGCAACTATCACGACGAGCAAAACTATCCCGCCGTTAATTAATGCTTTCTTCTTTTTCTCAATCATACTTTCTACCCCATGCTTCTACTTGTCATTTTGTCTGATACAAAACATTCTAAATACTTTCATAATTTAGATTATAGCATAAACTTTACTTTTTTCAACTGATTACTTTCAGGATAGACTTTTTTATCTGAGCCGAAGCGTTGAATTAAAAATTTGCTTTTATTCATTTTATGGCGTGATTCACTAACAGTGTGCAATCTTTTTTACCCGGGTTTGTGATTATTGTATTAAAATTAGCTACTTTTTCCAAACAGAAAGGATCGCACATTGTGCGGTTTTTTGCTGTTAAATTTGGCGTTTTTCTTGTTTAATATCTAAAGATGTTATTGAGAACAATTAAAAAAAGCACGCAATAATTTGACTAAGAAGAAACAATCTGCGAATAAAATACACTTTTGCACTTTTAGTCAACGAAGTTGCACTCTTTGTTGAAATTTGTTGTTTTTACATTTATATTAAAAATTGGGGGAATGTAGGTATAAATTAAAAATCGAGGAGGGCAGTATGGAAAGACACAATATATTTTCAAAAATAATTGCGGTTATTCTAACGGTCACAATAATCATCGGAATATTGCCGATGACGGTGCTTGCTCAGGCTGTTGAAGATGAGAAAGAAAAGTTTGAACAGAGCGGATATTCAAGCAATGTTTCTCAGGAGGAAGAGGAGCCGACCGTAATCGGTGAAGATACTGAACGTCGCAACAGCGAAAATACAAAGTATTTTAAGATGAGCGACGGTACGGTTAAAGCTGCAATGTACAATGACCCGGTCCTGTATAAGGATGAAACGGGTAAGTGGCAGGAAATTGACAATTCTCTTGACTCCTCTGATGAGGTTAGTAATGATGAGGCGTCGGATTTCAATGGCTATGAAACCAAGAAAAATAAGTTTAAAGTAAAGTTTGCAAAAAATGCAAATCAAAAAAAGCTTGTGAGCGTGAAGATGGACAACTATTCCGTTAGCCTCTCATTGCTCAACAAAACAAAGAAAAACAACTCCTCAATGAAGCAGGAAAAGAAAGCAAAAATCAAGGATCTGACTGTTGCTTCAAACGTCAGTCAAAAGGTTTATTACGAAAATATCTTGCCCGACACGAATATTGAATATATTGTCAACGGATCGGGCGTTAAGGAGAATATAGTAGTTAAATCTGTTCAGAGCAGCTATGAATATAACTTTGAGATTGCCGTAAAGGATGTTACTCTCTCTTTGGCAGAGGACGGGTGTATTTATGCCAAGGACACAACCACTGGTGCAACGGTATTTGTTATGCCGAAACCGTTTATGCTTGATGCTAATTATGAATACTCGGATAAGGTCAGTTACAGCCTGAGTACAAAGAACAAGCATAAATACGAAATTACAATTTCTGCCGATTCCGAATGGTTGAACAGCAGTGAAAGATCGTTCCCCGTAACGATTGACCCAGCGATACAAACAAAAAAATCGGGCAGTGCGATTGACTCGGTGTATGTTGCCAAAGGATTGCCCAATCAGAATCGCTATTCGGATCCGATGATGATGGTCGGTAGAGAGTCAACAGACGCAGATATTTGCCAAGGTCTTATCAAATTTACTCTCCCAAGCATAAACCGCGGAGATGTTGTAATTGATGCACAGCTCGTTACGGTGCAAAGCTATACTGATGCATATTCGGATACAACGCCCGACACGGCAATAGAAGTTCATGCCGTTACAAGCAGTTGGAACGCAACATCGGTTACATGGAACACAAAGCCGACATACGAATCGGCTGTTGCAGACTTTGAAATTCTGAAAGCAAGTGAAAAGGGTGTGGATCCTAAATATCGTCAATGGAATGTCACGTCTATCGTTAAGCGTTGGTATGAAAATCCGAGCTTTGCAAATAACGGATTGTTGCTGAGATCATCAAACGAAAATAAATCATCATATAATGATTCTTGCATTTATATGTGGGTTTACGGCGAAAAGTATCCTCTGAGTGAGGCATACCCGATGCTGTATATAAATTTCAGGTCAAATAAAGGACTTGAATCTTACTGGAGCTATACGGACATCAGCGCAGGCAGGGCAGGAACAGCGTCAATATGCGAATTTTCGGGTAATCTTGTATTTACTCATAACGATGTAACAACTGCGGGCAGCCGTGCGCCGGCTTCAATTTCGCATATTTTTAACAATTATATGGCAGATGAAAACTTTGGCGACGTTATGCCGTACAGAGGTAAGGGCTGGATGTTGAGCAGTCAGAAGCAGCTTCTGCCGTCGTCAAAATTCGGTCTTTCGACCGAAGCTCAGAAAACCTATCCGTATGTTTATATTGACGGTGACGGAACCGAACACTATTTTCAAAAGAAAAGCGACGGGACAATGAATGATGAGGACGGAATGGATCTGACTCTTACCGTCCCGAAAACCACAGACAACGCATACTACAAAATCAACGACGAAAAAAATAACCTGATGTATTTTAACGTTGCGGGCGGCTTCGCAAGGTCGCTTGACAGCAACGGTAATCAGATTGCAAACTACTATGCCGCCGCTAACAATCCCAAAATTTGGAAAGTAACCGACGGTGCAGGTCATGCGGTAATTCTTTCGCCGACTTCGGACGGTAAAACAATTCAGAAGATAACAGATTCGGCAGGCAGAGTTACCACATATACATGGAACGATGACGACCGCTTGACTACCATAACATATCCCGACGGGAAAAAGACGCAGTTTACTTATGATTCCGAGGGGGCAATGACTTCGGTAACTTCACCCGACGGATATACGCTTCAGTTTACCTATACGCCGCTGTCAAACGGCAAGCGAGTTTCCAAGGTTGTTGAGAGTGCAAACGGAACGGCGGGTCAGACGATTAGCTTTGACTATTCGCAGTACGGACAAACCGTTATCCGTTCATCGGGTAAGGACGGAGTATACGGCAACAGCGATGACGTCTACACAACCGTAAAGTTTGACAGCGCAGGCAGAACCGTGTGCTCAGAAGCGACAAGCAACGGAAAGTCTTTAGCGGCTTCGGCGGCGGAATACACTGCTTCAAGTCCCAATAGCAACGCAAGCAACATAAAACAGCTTAACCGACTGAGCAAATCAATGACAGGCGGTCAGTTTGTCAGAAATTTCCTCCGTGACGGAAGCGCCGACATAAGCGGAACGTGGACTAAGCTCCAATGGAACGGCACGGCGGACTACGACGGAACGACGACAGAAGCGGATCAGCTTTACGGACGTTACAGCTACTATATAAAGAGCAAAACTTTTACAAACGGCGCGGGAGCAAGAGCTTGCCAGGCACTCACATCCGGTCAGTTCAAGGCGGGAACGACATACACTTTCTCGGCGTGGGTTAAGACCAAAAATGTTGTTCCGAGGGATGCGTCCAATTCGTTTGGTGTCCAGCTTTTCACAACATACTGGAAGTCGGACGGAAGCGCGGTTGACACAGCTTCGGATGTCTTGACCGGAACAACGGATGCAACAATAAACAACGGCTGGCAGCGTCTTTCGGTAACGTTTACTGTTCCGTCCGGCGCAACAAAGATCAACTGCAACATTATGATTCGTGATGCGGCGGGTGAAGCATGGTTTGACGGTATGCAGCTTGAGGAGGGCACGAGCGCGAGCCCGTTCAATATGATCAACAACTCCTCGTTTGAACGTTATACTCAGGCGTCCAGCGGCGCATATTTGCCGCAGGATTGGGTCGGCTATTCAACCGATGCGAGCGACTCCGTGAACAATGCGCATTTCAAAGATGCGGGACACGCTTTACGTTTCGGCGGTATGCCGACTGCCAAGAAGTCGATGATTCAGTATCTTTATTTCAAGGGTGCCACAGCTCAGAATCTTGACGACACCTACATTCTCAGCGGTTGGGTCTATGCAAATCCTGTCGGCGGAGACAACGAAGACAACAAGATAAGCCTTTCCGTGAAGATTTATTACAACGACGGAACAACCTATCAGAAATGGTTTGATTACAACAGATCCATATTGGGCTGGCAGTACATTATGGGCGCATTTACGCTGTGCGACGGTAATAAACCTGATGTTACAAAAACTGCGACATCGATGAGCATATATATTGTTAATTTCAGCCAGTCGAACAATAGCTGGTTTGATAACATTCAGCTTGTCCGAGACGAAGCACCGTCGTATACATATAACAGCGAAGGCAAGCTTGTGTCTGTTGCGGCGAACGCAAAGCAAAAGGGCACAATGGAGTATTCAAACGGCAATCTCACCAAATCCGTTGATGCCAAGGGTTTTGCTTATAATTATGAGCATGACAGCAGGCACAATATGACCTCGGCGACGAGTCAGGGCGGTACAAAGTATCTTTATACCTACGACAGCATGGGCAACCCGACTTCGCTGAGAGTCAAGGCGAGCGATACTCTTTTCATTGACACGGGTGCAACGTACACAACGAACGGCGCTTATGTTTCGCAGACCTCGGATCAGGACGGCTACACTGAAAGCTATTCGTATAACGACGCCAAGGGTACGCTCACAACATACACCGACAAAAAGGGCAATGTGACGAACTACACCTACGACGCCAATACCGATGCGGTCACATCTGTTTCACAGACTCTTTCCAACGGTCAAACGGTCAGCAACAGCTACACTTATGACAATTATCGTTTGAAAACGATATCGCACAACGGCTTTAATTATTCGTTCAACTACGATAATTTCGGCAACGTAACTCAGACCAAGGTCGGTTCTCAGGTGCTCAGCACGAACACCTACGGCGAAAACAACGGCGATTTGAAGCGGATCGAGTACGGAAACGGCAATTATGTTGACTACACCTACGACGATTACGGCAACATCTCCGCAATCTCGCAGAACGGTTCACCGAATTTTACATGGAAGTATGATTCGACGGGTACATTGTATTCCCATGAGGATTTGGTCAACAATCAGCGTTTCGTTTATACCTACGATTCGACCGGCAGACTTGTTCGTCAGCAGGTTTTGAATAACAGCAAAAAGAATATTTACAGCTCGCAGTACGGCTATGACCTCAACAACAATGTTTCAAGGTTCACATCGTCGGCGGGCGGCGTGAGCGTGACCGAAAACTTTGAGTACGGCAAGGACAACCTCGCTTCAAAGTACACCTACCCGTCGGGTAAGACCGCGACCTATACCTACGACGGAATTTTGAGAAGAAACAAGACGGTTATCAACACGACAACGCCGATCGAACAAACATACAAGTATATGGCTTCGGCGAGGGGCGGCAACGCTCAGACCACTAAGGTAGAGGAAGAGATCTTAGGCGGAAATTCGTATAAATACACCTACGACGCCAACGGAAACATAACGTCAGTCCTGCTCAAAAAGTCAACGGAAACGGCATACACCAAACAGCAGCAGTTTGCGTATGACGAATTAAATCAGCTTGTCCGATCAGATAATCTTGCCAAAAACTGCACGGAAGTGTATAATTATGACAACGGCGGCAACCTTCTGTCGGTAGAGACATATCCGCTGACATGGGGCAGTCTGAGCGGAGTAACCGCGACAAAAACCGAGAGCTATACCTACGGCGACAGCAACTGGAAAGATAAGCTGACGGCGTTCGGCAGATCGCAGTTCGCCTATGACGCGATAGGTAACCCGACATCGTATAAGGGCTACACGCTGACATGGCAGAACGGCAGACAGCTTGCTTCGCTGGAGTTCGGACCGATAAGACTTGAATATACTTATGATGTTGACGGATTGAGAACGTCGAAGAACGTTGCCAATGTGGAACAGATGCACAAGTATTACTATGCCGGCAGCCGCTTGCAGTACGAAATGATCGGAGAAACCGAAGCGCTGATGTATTTCTATGATGCGGACGGAAACCCGTCGGGAATACGCTATATCAACGTCGAAGAGGCGGATGATTACTATTTCGTCTGCAACTGGCGCGGAGATGTAATGCAGGTTTACAACACATCGGGCGTTTTGGTTGCAAGCTACGAATACGATGCGTGGGGCAAGGTGATTGCCGAAAAATCAACCGACGCCGACACGCAAAACATCGCAGAAATCAACCCCATCCGTTATCGTGGTTATTATTTCGACACGGAGACGAGACTCTACTACCTTAAGAGCAGATACTATGACCCAGTGATAAGAAGATTCTTGAATGCGGACGGCTTGATTTCGACGGGAATTGAAGATACAGCAAAAAATATGTTTGCTTATTGTTTGAATAATCCTGTGATTTATGCCGATCCGGAAGGAGATTGTCCATATAAGCCAAACTCCTATGACTTTTACAGGCTTAATAATGGATTACCTCCGGCAGAGTGTACTTGTAATAAAAAGAAAACGCCCACAACGTCTACTATTGCCAATCCTGAGAAAGTAGAAGAAAAACTATATGCAGTTATGGAAAGCGTGGAATTTTATGTTGTTGATCAGTACATCGCTTCACTCTTGGCGGGAACATCAATTTCATCGATAACCTCGAATATATTGCTTGAGGGAATAAAAAATCTATCTAATAGCTTGGGTATTGCTTCAGCAATGTGTGTGTTTGTTCAAATTGCATGGGATTTTGAAGAGTATGGTGATAGTACTAGAGACTTTATAATTGCAGCTGGAATTGACGTAACTGGAGTTGCTGCTGCTATGGGTATCGCATGTTTAATTCCTGCCGCAGCACCGACTGTAGTTGTTGCAGCTATATCAGTTGTAACAGGTTATGGCATTTCAGTTGTAACTCAAAAAGCAAAAGATAAGTATTTGAAGAAAAGTGGAGGATAATTATGATAGAACTGTTAAGCAGTATTCCATTTGAAATTGTTATTGTGTTTGTATTAATATGTATTCCTACAATTATCTGGTCTTTTTTTAAAATGAAAAAGGATCAGCCTACGGATTGTTCAAGAATTATTCTATTATCTTTTATTCCACTTTTGATTTCCATTGGGTTGCAATCATATTGTTATAAGAGTGGTATTTCCGGATTCTTAGAACATGTATCAAATATTCTATTTGCTGTGTGTCTGAGTGCCGTATTCCTGACTATTGCTATAGTTACTTTAGTTTCTTATAAACAAAAAGGAGAATATTTTGAAACCTTAAAAGAAAGAAAGCAAATACTTATCATGTGTGGAGTAGTTTTTGTTATCGGCATAATGTTGGTCTTGGTCGCTAAGTATTTCTTTTAATTTGAGGGGTTTATTAAGGTTTTGCTGCAACTTTCCCAGTCTCCCCTTGATTGATGGTCAAGGGGAGGGGACCGCGTGCGGTGGAGGGGATAAAGCTATTACAATTCCCACCTAAAAATCAATGATATCTATGCCTCAAAATGTCGACAGGGCATAGTATCATAAAGCCGTAAACGGCTTCTGAATTGTGATCTT
>CAKTXN010000044.1 GCA_934630905.1 uncultured Eggerthellaceae bacterium | reverse complement strand
CCGCTGTCCAGATAGCTCTGCTTATTTTCCCAGACGATCTCCCGGAACTGCACCGCATAGCCCAGCCTGCCGAACGCTTCCGTGGCAAAATCCACATCCACGCCGACAAACTCGCCCGTTCCGTTTTTATAGGTATACGGCGCGTACATGTCGCAGCCGATGACGACGGTCTTCCCTTCCGCCGTTGCCGACGCGCCCAGACCGTTCAGACCGTTCACACGCGCAGGCGTTACTTTCTGCGTGTGAAAAACTTGTGCATCGAGCAAGAGCGTGCTATAATGCTCGAGCACATGTGAAGAGTTGCGGTAAGCACCTTCGCACCATACTTTCGATTTTCAGAGAAAGTGGGCATTTGCCCGCTTTCTTTGTATATTAGGAGAAAAAGAGGGAGGGACCAGTGCTGACACATAAAGAACAATCGCTGCTTGATGCGCTTGCACCCTTGGCGCAACAGCATGGCATTGAGATTGTTACCGTCGAGGTAACGGGCTCAAAGAAATCCCCGATCATTCGCGTGTATATCGACACCGATCACGGTGTTGGCTTCGATGAGCTTTCCGAGGCGCAAACGTGGATCAATGAGACCATGGAGCGCATCGACCCGTTCCCGGGGGCGTATATGTTGGAGGTTTCCTCGCCGGGAATCGACCGACCGCTGCGAACCCCCGAGCATTTCAACCGCTTCGCTGGGCAAACGGCGGTGGTGAAAGCGTCGAAGGGTATCAACGGGCGCTCACAGTTCACTGCGGTGATTGTGGCCGCGGATGACGAGAAGCTTACGCTTGATGACCAGGGAACTTCGATTGAAATTCCGTTTGACCTTATCAAACGAGCCCATTTGAAGGGCGTTATCGATTTCAGTGAGAACAAAAAGTAAAACGAACAAGGAAGTAGCAAGGAAAGGAACTATTGTGGCAAATTCTGAATTGATCGAGGCTTTGCAGGCTTTGGCCCACGAGCGCAAGATCGATGAACTGTATCTTATTGAGCGCTTGGAAGATTCTCTGGCAAAAAGCTACCAGCGCATCTTGGATCTGGAGTGGGATGCAAGCGTGACTATCGACCGCTCCACGGGCAAAATCTATGTGTACGAGATGGTTCCCACCGATGAGCCCGATGAAGAAGGCGAGTACCATGAGTTCGAGCCGCGCGACGTTACGCCGAATGACGTGAGCCGCATTGCTGCTCAGAACGCAAAGAGCGTTATTGCCTCCATCGTGCGCGATGCAGGTCGTCAGTCCATCTATCGTGAGTTCAAGAGCCGTCGTGGCGATTTGGTAACGGGTACCGTTTTGCAGGGTACGAACGACTTTACTATCATTAAGATTCGCGATGGCGTAGAGGCCGAGCTGCCGCATTACGATCAGAAGAAATTCCCCACCGAGCGCAACGAGCGTCCGGCAAATGAGCATTATCGTCACAACCAGCGTCTGAAAGTGCTGATCATCGACGTGCGCGATCCCAACGCTGAAGAGCCGAAGGCAAAAGGCGAGCAGGGTCGTCCCTCTATCGTGGTCTCCCGTACGCACCCCGATTTGATTCGTCGCCTGTTCGAAATTGAAGTTCCCGAAATCTACGATGGCCTGGTGGAAATCAAGTCTATTGCGCGCGAACCGGGCGAGCGTTCTAAGATTGCCGTGTATTCCCGCGAAGCGAACCTTGATCCCGTGGGCGCCTGCGTTGGCCCCAAGGGCAGCCGTGTTCGCATGGTGGTGGAAGAGCTGCGCAACGAGCGTGTTGATGTTATTCAATGGAGTCCCGATCCGGCGGAATACGTTGCCAAGGCGCTTTCTCCTGCAAGGGTCTCTCGCGTTACCGTTGACGAAGAAAATAATTATGCAACCGTTATTGTTCCTGATGACCAGCTTTCTTTGGCTATTGGCAAGGCGGGCCAGAACGCTCGTTTGGCTGCGCGTCTGACTGGCTGGCACATTGACATCAAGAGTGCTTCTTACGCTGGCGAGCCGTTGCCTGCGACCGAGAACATGCTTATCGATGAAGATGATGAGGAGCAGGGCGGTTTCTGCGAATACGTGAGTAGCGATGGCGTTCGCTGCCGCAACCATGCGCGCCCCGGCAGCAGCTTCTGCGGCATTCACGCATCCGAGGCATAACGGATATGGGTTTCGTAGAGCAGGCGAGCGCGCCGAAGCGCCAGCGCAGCTGCATTGGCTGCGCTCAGAAAAACCCCAAGCAGCAGTTGTACCGCATCGTGCGTACGCCCGAGGGCCGCATCGCGTTTGATAAAACCGGGCGCCTTGCCGGGCGCGGCGCGTATGTCTGTTCGCTTGAGTGCTTTGAAAAGGCGGTCAAGCAGGGAAGATTAGCTCGCAGCTTGAAGTGCTCTATTGAAGCCGACTCCTACCAAAATGTCCGCGATGAGCTTTCCGCGCACCTTGCCGAAAGCTCCCCTGAAGATTAAGGAGGCTAGAATGCCTGGAATGCGTGTTCATGAACTAGCAAAAGAATTCAACATGTCAAGCAAGGAGATGCTTGATTTGCTGGCAGAGATGAATATCCCTGCCAAAACCCATGCGACTCCGTTGAAGGAAGAAAGCGTGGAGGAGGTCCGCAAGAAGCTTTCGCCTGAAATTAAGCAGCGTGCGGGTGAGCTCGACGACGCCGAAGCAGCTGAGTTGGCGAAAAAGCAAGCGGAAGAAGAAGCGAAAAAGCAGGCCGAAGAGGCACAGCGCCGTGCTGCCGTAGAGGCGGAGCGCAAGCTGCGCGAAGAAGAGCGAGCTCGTCGCGATGGCGCCCTGGAAGACGAGGAAGCTGCTGTCGAGCGGGCAGAGCATGCGCCCAGCAAGCAGGCTCCCAAGGTTTCTGCGTTCCAGAGCTTGGCAGACCAGATTGAGGCCGAGCGTGCGCGCGTTGAACGCGAAAAAGCTGAAGCGGAAGCACGTGCGCGCGCGGAAGCTGCCGCTGCCGAGGTAGCAAAGAAGCGTCGCGTGGAGGAAAACCTTCGCAATCGCGAACAGCGCCATTCTTCTGCGAAAGCAGCGGCAGAGCAGGCTCCGCAGCGGGAGAAGCCGAAGCGTGTTCCTACGGTAGCCACAACGAAGACGTCGAATAAGTTCAGCTCGCTTCTTAATCAGATCGAAGCCGAACAGCAGCGTATGCAGCATGATGCGAAGATGGAAAAAGAGAAGGCGAAAGCCGCTTCTTCGAAGGGAGCAAAAGCAAATCGTAATGCGTCGGGTGCATCTGATGAGACACCGGCCAAGAAGAAGGGCCGCAAGCGCGTAGCTGAGCCCCAGGTAGACGAGCTGGTGCAGGCTCCGCATGAGGAAGGCCCCGATCGTTACGCGCAGATGGCCGTTCAGGCTGAAAAGCTGCAGCGCGATAAGGTGCTTGCCGAGGCGCGTGCCGCCGTTGCCGCTGCTTCCACGGAAGGCGAAGGTCGCCGTAAGAAGCGCAAAGAGAAGCGCGCGAAGGAAGCACGTGAGAAAGCCGAACAGCAGGCAATCGAGCGCGGCTTGGATCCCTCGCTTGTCCTGGACGAATCGGTTGTTGAGATTCCCCAGGGCGCAAGTGTTTCCAAGTTTGCCGAGCTTATTGGCGTGCAGCCGAATGAAGTTATCAAGCGCTTGTTCATGTTGGGTCAGGTGCTCACGCTTACGCAGTCGATGAGCGATGACCTGATTGAGCTTATTGCCGATGACTTGAATAAGAAGTGCCGCGTGGTGTCTCCCGAAGAGGAATACGCGGTGGTCTATAACGACTCCGATGAAGATTTGAAGCCGCGTCCGCCCGTTGTTACCGTTATGGGTCACGTTGACCACGGCAAGACGTCTTTGCTTGACGCCATTCGCCATTCCGGCGTTGCGGCAGGCGAAGCAGGCGGCATTACGCAGCATATCGGTGCTTCGGTAGTTAACTTGATGGATCATCAGATTACGTTCATCGATACCCCTGGTCACGAGGCGTTTACGGCAATGCGTGCCCGTGGTGCGCAGGTCACCGACGTTATCATCTTGGTTGTTGCCGCCGATGACGGCGTTATGCCGCAGACCATCGAGGCGATCAACCATGCGAAGGCGGCAAATGTGCCGATTGTTGTTGCGGTGAACAAGATTGATAAGGATGGCGCGAACCCCGAGCGCGTACGTCAGGAACTTACGCAGTACGGCATCATCCCCGAAGAGTGGGGCGGCGAGAACATGTTCGTCAACGTTTCTGCGAAGAAGCATTTGAACGTGGATGAGCTGCTGGAAACCGTGTTGCTGCAGGCTGACGTTTTGGGTCTGCGCGCGAACCCCGATGCGCTTGCTTCTGGCTTTGTTATCGAGGCAAACCTGGACAAGGGCCGTGGCCCCGTTGCTACCGTTTTGGTGCAGCGTGGTACGCTCAAGCCGGGCGATACGGTGGTTGCCGGCACGTCGTACGGTCGTGTGCGCGCCCTGGTGAACCCGAAGGGCGATCACGTGAAGGCTGCGTATCCGTCTGACCCGGTTGAGATTTTGGGCTTGAACTCCGTTCCTACGGCGGGCGACGAATTCCGCGTGTTCGAAGACGAACGCGATGCCCGCAAGCTGGCGGAAGAACGTGCGCTGCGTGCCCGTTTGGCGGAGCAGGAAACGAAGAGCCATATGTCGCTTGACGACCTGTTCAACCGCATTGAAGAGGGCAAGCAGACCGACTTGAACCTGATTATCAAGGCCGACGTTCAAGGATCCATTGAGGCACTGCGCGACGCCTTCGACAAGATGGATCAAAGCGAAGTCAAGATCAACATCGTGCATGCGGCCGTTGGCGGCATCACCGAGACCGACGTTACCTTGGCTGCGGCGTCTGACGCCATCATCATTGGCTTCAACGTGCGTCCGACCGGCAAGTCGAAGCAGCAGGCCGAGAAGGAAAAAGTCGATATCCGTCTGTATCGCGTTATCTATCAGGCGCTCGAAGACATCAACGCTGCACGCGTTGGCTTGCTCAAGCCAGATATCGTCGAAAAGGATACGGGTATTGCCGAAGTTCGCGATGTTTTCCGTGTTCCCAAGGTTGGCAACATCGCCGGATGCTATATTGTTGAAGGCGAGCTGAGCCGCGATGACCAGGTACGCGTGGTTCGCGACGGCACCGTTATCTTCGAAGGTGTTTTGTCTTCGTTGAAGCGTTTCAAGGACGACGTGAAGTCGGTCAAGCAGGGTTACGAATGCGGTATTGGCGTGAATGGCTACCAGGATATCAAGGTGGGCGATACCATCGAAGGCTTCCGCAACGTAGAAGTCGAGCGCACAGAGTAGCGCGCTTGCAAAGGCAGTAAAAGCGATCGAGAGGAGTTCCCATGAAACAGAATTCGTCAAGTCGTAAATTGAACGCGCAGGCACAGGAAAACATTGCGAGCATTCTGCTGTTCGATATTTCCGACCCGCGCTTGAACCAGGTAACGATTACTGGTTGCGAAGTGAGTTTTGACCGCAGCGCTTGCAACGTGTTTTATGCGGCGCCGGTGGGAGAGTATGAAGAAGCGCAAGCTGCGTTCGATAAGGCGAAAGGTCGCATTCGTTCGCTTCTTGCTAAACGTTTGACCTGGCGTGTTGCTCCGGAGCTTCGTTTTATTCTGGATACCAGCGTAGATGAGGCTCAGCGTATTGCCAATGCGTTGGCAAAAGAGGAAACGCGTCCTGCGTATGTCCCGCAGGAAGAGGACGACATCTACAACGAGTAATTTTGCTTGTTGGACGGGTTTGTAAGGTAATGATTGAACGAGGGGCGTGGGCGTAAGGCCTGCGCCCCTTTGAGGATTCGCGGGTGAATCGTGTTGGTGCCAGGGTGGCCCTGACGCGAATGTTGTGACGTAAACGCCGCAATGGAAGCTGCAAGAAGCAGTAAGAGTGGCGACGAAAAAACAGTAAAGGATGATGCGTAATGGCGCCCACACCCCAAACGAATGCCACGCTGGCGCAAATTGCCCAAGCGCTGCGCGAGCACGACAATTATATTATCGTGGGCCACGTAAGCCCCGATGGCGACTGCATTGGATCGCAGCTTGCGCTCAAGCATGCGTTGCATCGGCTGGGCAAGAAGGCGCAATGCGTGCTGGCAACGGATGCATCGAGCATCGATACGTCGTTGGGATTCCTGCCGGGTGTGCATGGTATGGTGCCGGCGGCTGAGCTGCTTGAGCAGATGGTGGGCGCTTGCGAACTCACGGCGCCTACGGCAGCTGCAGATGAGGCTTCTCCGGTGATGGAGTCGTGCGTTATTGCGGTTGATGTCCCGAATCATGAGCGTATGGGCCAAGCTGCCGCATCGCTTCACAAGCACGCGGGTTTTACAATCACCCTGGACCATCATGTGAACAAAGAAGCAATTTCTGCGTTGAATTACGTTGATCCTGATGCAGCATCGAATACGCTCAACGTGTGGCAGCTTATAGGCGAGCTGGGCGTTGACCGCAGCGGAGACGTTGCTCTGTGCGCATTCACGGGCTTGGTCACCGATACAGGGCGTTTCCAATACCAAAATGCTAATCCGTTTGCGTTCCGTTGCGCTGCAGAGATGCTGGAATGTGGCGCCGACCTGGAGATGGTCTGCACGCAGATTTTCCAGCGCCGCAGTATTGCTTCTTTGCGGCTGGAGAATCGCGCCGTTGCGCGCATGGAGCTGCTTTTGGACGGTGCGCTTGCTGTGACATATGTCACGCTTGATGATTTCGCGAGCGTGGCCGCGGTGAAAACCGATGCGGATAACATCGTGAACACGCTGCGCAGCATTGATGGCGTGCGCGTTGCTTGCACGCTGCGCGAAACCGAGGAAAACGTTCGCGGCAGCTTGCGCTCGAAAGACGGTACCGATATTGCCGTCTTCGCGTTTGAACATGGCGGCGGCGGCCATAAAGCGGCAGCCGGCATGACGCTCAAAGGTGCTATTGTGGATGTATTCGCCCAGGTAAAAGAAGAATTATGCGCATATTTGCAAGAGATGTGGAAGGAACAATAGTACGGTGAAACGGGGAGAATCGGGCCTTTCGCTGGTGGTGGGCGTTGATAAGCCGTGCGGCATGAGTTCGCATGACGTTGTTTCGCGCTGTCGTAGGATTTTCGGCGAGAAGCGCGTGGGGCATGCGGGTACCCTTGATCCGCAGGCATCAGGCGTTCTTATTGTGTGCGTTGGGCCCGCGACCAGGCTTGATAAGTATCTTGTTGGTCACGATAAAACGTATCTTGTTGATGTTGCGTTCGGCGCCGCTACGGAAACGGACGATAGGGAAGGCGCGGTTATCGAGCAAGCGGATGTTCCCGCCGTGGTGTTCGATCGCGAATTCGCCGCTTCGTACGTAAAGACGCTTTCCGGCAAAATCATGCAGGTCCCGCCACTGTATTCCGCGCTTAAAAAGAATGGTAAGAAAGCATGCGATGAGGCGCGCAAGGGAAACGCGGTAGAGCTTGAGCCGCGCGCGGTTGAGATTTACGACGTTGATTTTATCGAGCTGCTGGCGCCCGATGAGACGCGCCCTTATACGCGTTGGCGCTTGGAAGTAAGCGTTTCGAAGGGGACGTATATTCGCTCCTTCGCGCGTGATTTAGGCAGGTCATTAGGTACAGTTGCCCACGTTGCCGAATTGCGCCGCACTCGTTCTGGTTGTCTTTCGGTGGGCGATTGCGTGAGCCTTGAAACGTTAGAGCAGCTTTCTACGAAAAGCGCGCTTGATCCGCTGCCGCTTTTGGAATATCGCTTTGCCTACGTTGACGATGCGGCTCATGCGCGTCTTGCGAACGGTAACGCGCTGTTGTCGTCCCAGGTCAGCCTTATGGAAGAACCGTGTGATGCCGCTCAGCATCAGGGTGATTGTTGTTTCCCCACGTATCACGGAAGCACTGCGGCGCCAACCGAGGGCGAGTATATTTCTGTCGTCTATGAAAACAAGCTTGCAGCGATTTATCGCTACAGCGGCTCGGACGTGAAATGGAAAGCTGATTGCGTGTTCAATCCTTCGGTCATGCGAAAGGGGAGGGACTTATGATTGTGGAAGTGGGCGGCGATTTCCGGGAATGTTGCATCCTTGAGGGGGCATCGTGTGCGTTCGGCGTATTCGACGGCGTGCATTTGGGGCATCGCTTCATCATCGAAAAAGCCCTGGAAGATGCGCAGCGCAGGGAAGCTCCGAGCGCCATTATCACGTTCGCGCAAGATCCCGATGAAACGTTTCGTCCCGACAAGCTGAAAAAGCTTATGTCAAACGATCACCGTCTTCGCGTGCTCGATGAACTCGGTGCAACGTATGTATTGGCACTGCCGGCAACCAGGGAGTTTTTCTCGCTTTCTCCGCAGGCGTTTCTCCAGAACGTTTTCGCGAACAACATTCCCGCTTCGCTTCACGTGGGAAACGATTTTCATTTTGGCGCGAAAGCACAGGGCAGCGTTGCGACCATGACGAGCTGGGGCGCTCTGCGCGGCATGGACGTACGTGGCTACGAGCTGTTTGCGCTTGATGATGCGCCCATTACGGCAACGCGCATTCGCGGTTTGCTGGCAGCGTGCGATATTGATGAGGCCAACAAGCTGCTCGGTGGTCCTTTTGCGCTGGAAGGAGTTGTTGAAAGCGGGCGTGGCGAAGGTCGCGACATGGGATTTCGAACGGCAAACGTCACGATTCCTTCGGATTTGTACTCGTTGGGCGAAGGCGTGTATGGCGCGTATGCGCAGACCGAAAATGGAAAGCGCTACAAAGCTGCTGTGTCAGTAGGGGGCGCTCCAACGTTCGGGGAAGCGGCGCACGCGAATGTGGAGGCACACATCCTTGACTTCAACGAGGACATTTATGGACAGCGTTTGCGCTTAGAGTTCGTGGCGTTTTTGCGCCCTATGATAGTGTTCGAATCAACCGATGAACTTATTCGCACGGTTATGGGCAACATTCAGTGGTGTCGCGATAACTTATAGGGCAGTTTGTCGCGCTCTTCAAGGGCGCCATTCGCTTTCTTTGTGTACCCGAAACGTTACTTTCTGGTAAATTTTCTTCATCTTTGCAGCCTTTTGCCCTGTTTACGGTCAAAAAACAAAAGAAATGGCTTCAAAAATTCTACAAATTGACTAAAATAGACAGGCTATTTCCCTTCGACTCAGAATGCCAGGCCGAAGGGAAATACGAATCGTATTGGAACGTTAAAGGAGGAAATAGGTGAGTGCTTATATAGCAATCATGGCCCCCATCTGTGCCGTTATTGGCATTTGCGTGGCCGCTTACCTGGGCTCTTGGGTTCTGAAGCAGGATCCGGGCGCCGAAAAAATGAACAGCATTTCGCTGAAAATCCAGAAGGGCGCTAAGGCCTTCTTGATGAGCGAATACAAGCTGCTCGTCATCTTTATGGTCGTTGTTGCTGTGGTTATGGCTGTTGCTCTGTCCATCCCCACTGCTTTGGCCTTTATCACGGGCGGCGTTTTGTCCGCTGCTGCTGGTTACGTGGGCATGCACGTTGCAACGCGCGCTAACACCCGTACCGCTCATGCAGCTGAAGAGTCTGTTGCCAAGGCTCTGAACGTGAGCTTCAAGTCCGGTTTGACCATGGGTCTGTGCGTTGCTTCGTTCGCGCTGCTCGGCCTTTCCCTGTGGCTTATTGCTTTGGTGTACAGCGTGCTGTTCGGCCTGGACACTGCTGCTATCACCACGAATCTGATGGTCACGCTGCATGATAACATCGGCATGGTCGAAGGCTTCGCCACCGGTGCTTCTGCGGTTGCCCTGTTTGCCCGTGTTGGCGGCGGTATCTACACCAAGGCTGCCGACGTAGGCGCTGACCTGGTTGGCAAAGTTGAAGCTGGTATTCCTGAAGATGACCCCCGCAACCCTGCTACGATCGCCGACAACGTAGGCGACAACGTAGGCGACGTTGCTGGCATGGGCGCCGACCTGTTCGAGTCCTACACGGGCTCCATCCTGGCTCCCATCATCTTGGCGGCTACGCTGGGTGCTTTGGGCGGCTACTTCGTGGGCGGCGACATGCTGTGGGCAATTCTTGCTCCTATCATGATCAGCTCTTGCGGTATTATCACGTCCATTATCGGTCTGTTCGCCGTTCGCACCAAGGAAGGTGGCGAGCTGCACAAGGCTCTGAACCGTGGTACGTATGTTGCTGCTCTCATTGAGATCTGCATCATCTTCATCATGTTCTTCATTTGGAACAATCAGTCCACCGAAGCTCAGCCGCTGTTCCTGTTCGGCTCTGTTATTTGCGGTTTGGTTGCCGGTCTTGCTATTGGTAAGATCACCGAGTACTTCTGCTCCGATAAGTACAAGCCTGTTCACAAGATCGCTGAGTCTGCCGAGACGGGCGCTGCAACCGTTATCATCGAGGGCTTGGGCACCGGTATGATGTCCACCATCGCTCCTATCGTGTTGCTGGCTTTTGCTATCATCGGTGCTTTCACGTTCGGCAATATGGCATTCCCCAACGCTACGGGTACGGGCATTGCTGTTGGCCTGTACGGCGTTGGCCTGGCTGCTACCGGTATGCTGTCCAACACTGCCATCACCATTGGCGTTGACGCATACGGCCCCGTTGCCGACAACGCGGGCGGTATTGCTGAAATGGCCGGTCTGCCCGAGGAAATCCGCGAGCGCACCGACTCTTTGGACGCCGTGGGCAACACCACTGCTGCTATTGCGAAGGGCTTCGCCATCAGCTCTGCTGGTTTGGCTGCAATCTCCCTGTTCGTGTCTTATCAGGCAACCATGAGCCACATGCTCCCTGATTTCAGCCTGACGCTGACGAACCCCATCATTGTTGCCGGTATCTTCATTGGTGCTATGATGCCGTTTATGTTCGCAGCTTTGACCATGGGCGCTGTTTCCCGTGCCGCTCATGCCATGGTCGAGGAAGTTCGTCGCCAGTTCCGCGAGATTCCCGGCATCATGGAGTACGAGAACGAGCCCGAGTACGATAAGTGCGTTGGTATTTCCACCACGTCTGCTCTGCATGAAATGATGCTTCCTGGCATTTTGGCCGTTGTTGTGCCTATCGTTATCGGCTGTTTCAACCCCGAAATGCTGGGTGGATTCCTGGCTGGCGCTGTTGCAACCGGTATGCTTTTGGCTATTTTCATGTCCAACGCCGGTGGCGCTTGGGACAATGCCAAGAAGTACATCGAGCAGGGCAACCATGGCGGCAAGGGCTCCGAGGCTCACAAGGCTGCTGTTGTTGGCGACACCGTTGGCGACCCGTTCAAGGATACGTCTGGCCCTTCCATGAACATTCTGATTAACCTGATGACCATCATCGCGTTGACGTTCAGCCCGCTGTTCATTGCGGTTCAGAATTTGCTGTAATTGCGTTTTAGCAATAGAGTGGCATTCAGAAGATGCGCCGGCTTATTGTCGGCGCATTTTTTCTGCCTTGAGCACGGTCTTTTCATGCGCGCTTTTGTTACGCACGACACGTTGTGGGCGTGCGGTTTCGGCGAAACGAGTATACTTACAGGAAAGAAATCTCCCTGGAAAGGACAAGGCTATGGCAAGCAAGCTGCATATGGAGAACCTTCCGCGCACATTGGAGCTTATATATCGCGACGACAATGCCTCTTTGCGTTTCATTGACCAGCGTCTTTTGCCGGGTGATCTGAAAGTTTCCGAGACAACGCAGTGGCGCGAAGTTATTGATGCCATCAAGATGCTTGCCGTGCGCGGTGCTCCCGCTATCGGTATCGCCGGAGCCGCCGCAGTGGCGCTTTGGCTTGAAAACAATGCCGTGGTGGTTGATGAAGATGATTTCACACAGGCGCTTGATATTGTTGCGCGCGAAGTGACTGATGCGCGACCGACCGCGGTAAACCTTACGTGGGCGGTTGATAAAACAGTTGTGTATATCCATGAGCAGCTTGATGGCGGTGCTCCGCTTGAAGAAATGGGATTGAATGCATGCACGTATGTGCAGCAATTGGCGGCCGATGATGAGCGGATCAATCGTGCCATCGGTGAAAACGGCGCTCCGCTTATTCTCGATAACGCCTGCATTCTTACGCATTGCAATGCAGGAAGCCTTGCCACGGCGTTTTACGGAACGGCGCTTGGTGTTATTTATGCCGCCGCAGAGCAGGGTCGCGTGCAAAAAGTGTTCGCCGACGAAACGCGTCCGGTGGGCCAGGGTGCGCGCCTGACGGTGTGGGAATTAGCGCAAGCGGGCGTGAATGTGACGTTGAACTGCGATAACATGGCAGCAACGCTTATGGCGCAAGGCAAGATTGACTGCGTGATTGTGGGTGCCGATCGTATTGCGCGCAATGGGGACACAGCAAATAAGATTGGCACGTATGGACTTGCCGTTTTGGCGCAGTATCACAAGATTCCGTTTTATGCTGCGGCTCCTTTATCCACGTTTGATTTCTCCCTTGAAACAGGGGCGGAAATTCCTATTGAGCAGCGCGATGCTGCCGAAGTTCTTCCGCAGCCCATTGAAGGAGTTGAGGTTTATAATCCGGCGTTCGATGTGACACCGGGCGAACTTGTTACGGCTTTTATTACAGAACAGGGTGTTTACCAGGCGAAAGACCTTGCAAAACTTGCGCGTTCGTAATCGAAAAGTCGCTTTGTCTGCAGCAAGGCAACATGCGTAAAGCGTAACGCGTTGCTTGAAGAGCGGCATCACAACAGAAGAAAGGAAGCGGTATCCGTGGAAGTGATAACGGGAGATGCGTATTCGGAACAACGCAGTGGCTTTCTTTCGTCTGAAGCTGTGCCGTTGATACCGCCGCGTGATTCTGCTCATTCGTTTCACGTTGACTTGCTACGTAATCCTTTCCAGAAAGATCGCGATAAAATCCTGCACTCGAAAAGCTTTCGGCGTCTGTCGCACAAGACGCAAGTGTTTTTGGCGGTTGAAGGTGATCATTTTCGTACGCGCCTTACCCATACGCTTGAAGTTGCGCAGATTGCTCGCACGATTGCCCGCGGGTTGGGGCTCAACGAAGATTTGACGGAAGCTATTGCGCTTGGTCACGATTTAGGCCATACGCCGTTTGGTCATGCGGGGGAAGAGGCGCTGCGTCATTGCATTGCTGGCACGCTGCGCATTGATCCCGCATCTGACCAGGTAAACGATTTGTACCGTCATAATGAGCAGAGCGTGCGTGTGGTGGAGGTCATTGAGAACGGTGGCAAAGGTTTATCGCTTACGCCAGAAACGCGTAACGGTATTTTGTGCCATACGGGGGCGGTGCCCGCAAAAACGCTTGAGGGGCGCATTGTGGCAACGGCTGATCGTATTGCGTACGTGAATCATGATATCGATGATGCGATTCGCGCAGGATTCCTTTCCGAGAACATGCTTCCGGATTCCACGAAAAGCGTTTTGGGCACGAATCATGCCCAACGTATTGAAACGCTTGTAGAGAATATGGTTATCACAAGCTCACAAACAGGGGATATTGGTTTGAGTGAGCCAGTGAGTGCGGCAATGACTGAGCTCCGGGCGTTTCTGTTCCGTTGCGTTTATCAATCTGATGAAGTGAATCACGAGGTTGATAAAGCGCGTCGCCTTATGAAGTGCCTTTATGGTTACTATTTGCAGCATCCGCAAGACGTTCCTGCAGAGTACCGCGCCATTTCGCAGGGAAACGATGTTCATGCTGTTGTTGACTACCTTTCTGGCATGACCGATCGCTATGCCATTTCCTGCTTCGAAGAGCTCTTCACGCCCCGCTCTTTGGGCTGATGTTAAAAAGTGACGGGGTCTTTTTAACATTTGGGATTAATTGAGCCTGGAGACAAAGCCCGTGTATGCATAATCAGCTCGAAAAGTCGTGCGCTTTTTTGCGTACAGCCAGGCGTTCCGGTATGTCCTGTCCGTTTGTGTTAAAAACCTACCGCCGCTTTTTGAAGGGTGGAAATAATTCGCAAAGCGTCTATAATGCCAATTCGTGTCTAAATCGGTCTACATAAAACAAGCATTCGAAGCAGCGTTGCCTATCATGTTGGGTTACGTTGCTATTGGTGTGCCGTGTGGCATCTTGAATGCATCGATTGGTCTGAATGTTCTGCAAGTTTTCTTGCTTTCGGTACTGTTTTATTCCGGCGCGGGGCAGTTCATACTTCCGAATATGTACCTTGCCGGTGCGCCGCTGGCATCTATCATTGCAAGCATTTCCTTAGTGAACTCGCGTCAGATGCTGTACTCGGCATCGTTTGCGCCGTTTTGCGACAAAGAGCGGAAACGGTTGACGTTTCTGTTCGGCGCAACCGTTACCGACGAATCGTTTGGCGTGAATACCGAAAAGTTCGAAGAAGGCAATTGGTCGGTTAAGCACGCACTTTGGGTGAACATCTTTTCCTGTGCGTCGTGGACGGTTTCGAATTCTTTGGGCGTGATCATCGGCGGTTTGATCAACATTCCTTTGGCGGTAGCGTCGTTTGCTATGACGTCCATTTTCGTCTGCCTTATGTGTTCCCAGAAGATATGCATTGAAAACATTGTCGCTATTATTTTTGCCATAGCTGGCGTGTATGTATGCAAATGCGTTGGCCTTACGGGTCCGGCAATTCTTCTGGGTGCAATTATTGGTGTGGCTGCGGCGTTTGCAACAAGCATCTTGAAGGAAAAAGCTGCCGATAAAACCGCGAATGATTCAACTATCACCGATTCGGTCAACGCTAAGCCCGCTAAAGCGCCCTCGAATCAGGACACGTCCCTGAGCAGCACTCTTTCTGCGCCCGTTTGCTCAAGTGAGATGGGTAAATAACATGCAAATGGGTTTTGACGAATTTATTATTGTCTTCGCATGTTGTTTTGTGACCATGCTCATATGTCGTTGTGCACCGTTGATGATGCTGAAGGGCAGAAAGCTTCCTGAGAAAGTCGAGCGCGCGCTGGGATTTATTCCTCCCGCCGCTTTTGCTGCGTTGGTTGCGAACGATCTACTGAATCCAGGTATGTTCGACGCAGGCGTATGGCCCGCGATTGCACCGATTCTTGCCGCGCTTGTTGTTGTGGTAGTCGCTCGTTTGACAAAATCTCTTTTGTGGTGCGCTCTTGCTGGCTGCGCCGCATACGCATTTCTTCTGTATGCGCTGTAATAAAAAATTTTATCTTCTATATAC
>CAKTXN010000043.1 GCA_934630905.1 uncultured Eggerthellaceae bacterium | reverse complement strand
TGCTTTTCTTTCGTGGGGGCTTGAGCTGCCAAAGCGACGCCAGCCTGTGCGGGGAATAACGCCGCAGCAGGCATATGTCGCAGGCTCGGCCGCATCTGCCTCTTTGCATGTTGCTGCGAAAAATGCGCAGGAAAAAACCACGCCGCTTCTTTCGTGCGATAAGCTTTCTTTGTTGTACGAAACGGATAGCGCGGCGTGTCGGAGCGTGCCGCGTCGAGGGCAAGATGCGGGGAGCGTCGCGAATGCTTTTGTTCTTGCGGATCTCAGCCTCTCTCTTTATCCAGGCGAAGTGGTGGCTCTTACAGGGCGTTCGGGTTGTGGAAAGACAACGTTGCTTCGTGCTCTGGCAGGCGATCTGGCTCCTGCGCAGGGCGCCGTTTTCGTATGTGGCGAAAATTATTGGAGCGATAAAAAAACGATATTGTCTGATGAGCGGCGTTTTCTTTTTGCGCAAAAGGTAGGGCTGTGTCCACAGATGCCCGAACGGTCGCTTTTCGCGAAAACGGCGTTCGAAGACGTTGCCTTCGGCGCACGCAATAAGGGCATGACGGGCGCACAGCTTGAATCGGCGGTATGCGACGCACTGGAAATATTCCATTTGGATCCCGAGCGTGCCCGCATGCAGGCATCTTGCTTGTATTCCGGCGGGGAGCAGCGGCGAATAGCCCTTGCTTCCGTCTTTGCTTGCCAGCCAAAGGTCTTGCTTTTGGATGAGCCCACGGCGGGGCTGGATCCCGTTGAGCGAGAATCGCTTATGGCGGCTCTTATGGAGTTTGCTGCGGCAGGCGGTGCGGTTTTGTTTTCGACGCATGATGAATCGCTTGCTCGCAGAAGCGCGCTGCGTGTTGTCTGCCTGGACAAGCCTGCGGCGGGCGCTTCTGAAGGCGCTGCGGCCAACGGCGCGGTTTCAGATCAGATTGCGCCGCACGCGCTGCGCTCTTCGAACCCTCTTCCGTTTGGCGTGTTCCGCGAGAGCAACTCTTTTGCGCATCGATTGCATCCAGCTACCAAAATCGTATTCTGCCTGTTTTTGATGGTGGGAGGTTTTTGTTTGAGCGGGCCTGTTGGCATGAGCGCGCTAGCGCTTGCCAGTTTGACTGCTCTTCTTGCCGCTCAAATCTCAATGCGTCAAATAGGGGCTATCATCAGGCCGTTTTTGCCATTGCTGGTGTTTGTCGCTGTGTTCAATCTTCTTTTTTCGGAACAATTCCTTTGCGTAAGCGTCGCTTCTTTTGCGCTTGCGGTAGAAAATCTTCTCCGGTTTATTTGCGTGCTTTTGGGGTCATCCACGCTCATGTACACAACGTCTCCTACTGCGCTATCCGATGGCGTGTATCGTCTGGCTTCGCCGTTTTCGCGGCGCCGGGGCAAAGTTGACGATGCTGCCTGCGCTTTGGGGCTGACTTTCCGTTTCACCACGGTGTTGGTCGATGAATTCTACCAGGTAAGAAACGCGCAGCAGGCAAAAATGGCACGTTTCGATGGCCCGCTGGTGCAGCGCTTGCGTGCGCTGGTTCCGGTGCTCACGGTGCTTTTTGTGCGAGCTTTGCGGCGCTCTGACACGTTGGCGTTGTCGTTGATTAATCGCGGGTATGGTATGGGTCAGAAAAGGTCGTGTTATCGGGTGTATTGTTTTGGTTGGCGCGATGTAATTGCGCTCGCGCTGGGCGCGTTGCTTGTCGTTTTGGCGGTTGTTCTGTAGGGCAACGGCGCGCCTGCTCCTTCCGTTCCTCGGATTTCCCCCTAGTGCTTACCGTTTAACTTCCTGTTTTTCAGGTTCAATTTCGCGGAAAAATGGTATAGATATCTGTATTTTCTATGCTACTGGTGTTTGCTGGTCAGACAGATGCGTGGCCTATGAGAATAATACAGGAATGCACTGCGCACTTGAGACGCTTAAAGCAAACAGAAGGGAAGACCGTCATGAGCGAGATTAAGCACATCAAGAGGGTCCTTGTTGCCAACCGAGGCGAGATTGCGATTCGCATCATTCGCGCTTGCAAAGAGTTGGGCATCAGAACCATCGCGATTTATTCGGAGGAGGACAAGACTGCTCTGTTCCGAACAAAGGCCGATGAAGCGTACCAGATTGGCAAGGGAAAGGCTCCCGTTGCCGCGTATCTTGCTATCGATGAGATCATTGCTCTGGCAAAGGCGAAAGGCGCCGACGCGATTCATCCCGGCTATGGTTTCTTGTCTGAGAATCCCGATTTCGCGCAGGCATGCGAGAACGCGGGCATTGAGTTCATTGGCCCCACTTCGCATATGATGAACCAGTTGGGCGACAAGATTCAGTCGAAAATCGTTGCCGATGAAGTGGGCGTTCCTACCATTCCGGGTGTCGAAAAGGCAATCGAAAGCGATCAGGAAGCCATTGAGTTCGCAAACAAATGCGGTTATCCCATTATTTTGAAGGCAGCTGCGGGCGGCGGCGGACGCGGCATGCGCGTTGTGCGCGACCAGGCCAACTTGCTCAACGAATATCACACCGCAAAGAGCGAAGCGGCAAAAGCGTTCGGCAACGACGACATTTTCATTGAGAAATACATCGAGAACCCCAAGCACATTGAGGTTCAGATTCTGGGCGACAAATACGGCAACATCGTGCATCTTTTTGAGCGCGACTGCTCCATTCAGCGCCGCCACCAGAAGGTTATCGAGTTCACGCCTTCTCTGTGCCTGACCGATGAGCAGCGCCAGTCTATCTGCGAAGATGCTCTGAAAATCGCGCGCTTCGTGAACTATCGCAGCGCGGGTACCGTGGAGTTCTTGCTGGACAAAGACGGCAACCATTACTTCATTGAGATGAATCCGCGTATTCAGGTAGAGCACACCGTGACCGAATGCGTTACGGGCATCGACATCGTGCAAGACCAGATTCTTATTGCGCAAGGCTATGCGCTTGACTCCGATGAGATCAACATTCCTTCGCAGGAAAGCATTTCGGTGCGCGGTTATGCCATTCAGTGCCGCATTACCACGGAAGATCCTGCTATGGGCTTCATTCCCGACACGGGTTTTTTGGAGCTGTACCGCACTGCTTCTGGCAATGGTATTCGTTTGGACGGCGGCAACGGCTTCACCGGTTCCACCATTTCGCCGTATTACGACAGCTTGCTGGTAAAGGTGTCTGCTTACGCTAACCGCTTTGACGATGCCCGTCGTAAGGCCATTCGTGCGCTGGAAGAAGCCGAGATCAAGGGCATCAAAACGAACACGGCGTTCCTTTTGAACGTGCTCAATCACCCCACGTTCATTGCGGGCAACTGCGACACGGGCTTCATTGAAGCCAATCCCGAGCTTACGACCATTCGCCCGATGATTGACCGCGAAGTCAAGGTGCTCAACCACATTGGTAACGTGGTGGTCAACCAGACGCATGGCAAGAAGCCGAACTTTAACGTGCCCACGTACCCCGAGATTCCGAAAGAGACCATTGCTTCTTTGAGCGGCACTAAGCAGATGCTTGACGAGCACGGTCCCGAGTACGTGTCGAAATGGGTGCTTGACCAGAAGAAACTGCTTGTCACCGATACCACCATGCGCGATGCGCATCAATCCCTTATGGCCACGCGCATGAGGACCGTCGACATGGTGAAGATCGCTCCCGCGGTTGCGCTGTACGAGAAAGACGCGTTCTCGCTGGAAATGTGGGGCGGCGCAACGTTCGATACGGCGTATCGCTTCCTGAAGGAATCGCCGTGGCGTCGTTTGGAAATGCTGCGCGAGCTTATCCCCAACATTGCGTTCCAAATGCTGTTGCGCGGCGCGAATGCGGTGGGTTACAAGAACTATCCCGACAACGTGATTCGCGAATTCGTGAAGCAGTCCGCGCAAGACGGCATTGATGTCTTCCGCGTGTTTGACTCGCTGAACTGGATTCCCGGCATGGAAGTTGCGCTGGACGAGGTGCTCAACCAGGGCAAAATCGCCGAAGCAACCATCTGCTATACGGGCGACATTTTGGATGCCAGCCGCGAGAAGTACAACCTGGATTACTACATTCGCATGGCACGCGAGCTGGAGAAGCGCGGTGCGCACATCATTGGCATTAAGGATATGTCGGGTCTGTTGAAGCCGAACGCCGCGTATCGCTTGATTCGCGCTTTGAAGGACGAAATCGCACTGCCTATCCACTTGCATACGCATGATACCAGCGGTAATGGTGTGGCAACGTGCCTGATGGCTGCACAGGCTGGCGTTGATATCATTGATGCGGCCATTAGCAGCATGTCTGGTTTGACTTCGCAGCCTTCGCTGAACTCCATTATTGCCGCACTTGAGCGCAGCGAGCGCGATACGGGCATTGACTTGGATGGCTTGCAGGTTATTGCCGATTACTGGTCAGATGTGCGTCCGGTGTACAAGAATTTCGAGTCCGATTTGCAGGCGGCATCTGCGGAAATCTACAAGTACGAGATTCCAGGCGGTCAGTACACCAACCTGAAACCCCAGGTAGAAAGCTTTGGTTTGGGGCACAAGTTCCAAGAAGTCAAGGACATGTACAAGTCCGTCAACACGATGCTGGGCGATATTGTGAAGGTTACGCCTTCTTCCAAGGCGGTTGGCGACATGGCTATCTTCATGGTGCAAAACGACCTGACGCCCGAGAACATTTTGGAGAAGGGCAAATCGCTTGACTTCCCTGATTCCATTGTGTCGTTCTTCGAGGGCATGATGGGTCAGCCTGAAGGCGGATTCCCTGCTGATCTGCAGAAAGTTGTTTTGAAAGATCGCAAGCCCATTACGTGCCGTCCGGGTGAATTGCTTGATCCGGAAGACTTCGAGTACATTTCGAACGGGCTGTATGAGCACTTTGGCCTGGAGCCCGATATGCACCACATTATCAGCTACGCCATGTATCCCAAGGTTTATACAGATTATATGACCGCACTGAGCAAAGATGGTCGCTTCAGCATGATGGGCTCCGACGTGTTCTTCCATGGTCTGCGCGAAGGCGAGACGAGCGAAGTCATGCTGGAAGAAGGACGAATCCTGGTCATTCGCCTTGTTGAGATTCATGAGCCCGATAAGGAAGGCTACCGCGACGTTGATTTCGAGGTTGATGGAAATCGTCGTAGTGTGCGCATCAAAGACGATGCAGCGGCCGCTGTTGTTTCCGGCGCATCGCAGCGCATTGCCGATGAGAATAACGACATGGAAGTGGGCGCGAACATTCCGGGCAACATCGTGAAGGTGCTGGTGCGCGTAGGCGAAGTTGTCGAAGAGGGTCAGCCGATTGCCGTTATTGAGGCAATGAAGATGGAGACGAACATCATTGCCAAGGCTGCGGGCGAGATTGAAGAGATTTTTGTCAAAGCTGGTGACCAGGTTAAAGCTGGTCAGCTGATTGCTACGTTAAAGTAAGTAGTGCCAGGTGCCCGAATGGGGCGTCTGCTGACGAAAGCCACCTGGGGCATGTTGCCACGGGCGGCTTTCGCTTTTTCGGACGAATGTTGCGGCGCGATTGCTGTTGATGCTGCGATTGACGGCGGCTGACGGCGCGGCTGGTGCGGTCGGTGGCGTTGAGGCTGCGAGCAGGAGCGAATCGCGCGGTTGTGGCTGTTGCAGATGGCGACGCAGCTGGCGCGTGCGGACTGTGCGGCTGCGGAGCCGCGACCAACGAGCAAAAGGATATCTATGAGTGAGAGAGACATCATTTATGTGACGGGGCACAGGCATCCCGATACCGACTCAGTGGCGGCGGCGATTGCCTACGCCTTCTTCAAGAAGACCATGGGGCAGCGCGCGGTGGCTTGTCGTTTGGGCGCGCTAAACGCCGAATCGAAGTACTTGCTGGATCGTTTTGGCTTTTCGGAGCCGCTCCTTTTGACGGATGCGCGCGTGCGCATGGACGAGATAAAGCTTGATCCCGTTATGAGCATCGGGCAGGGTGCGACCATTCTTGAAGCAATGGAGCACATGCAAAAAGAAGATCGCACGTATTGCGGCGTGGTGGATGAAGAAGGCCGCTTGCTGGGTCTTGTCACGAAAAACGATATGGGCTCGGTCGGCTTGGGTGACACCGATCTTGACCGAGGGCTTTTGGCGAATACGTCTGTCAAGAACATTGCAAAAGCTATAAACGGCACTGTCATCTGCGATAACGATGAGAAGCACCTGAATGGTCGTGTGTCGTTCATTGCACAAACGTCCGATGCGAACCTTGATCGTTACGATATTCGTGACCGCATTGTTATCATTGGCAACGACGCAAATGCGCAGCGCCAAGTCATCAAAAACGGTGCGGGCTTGCTTATTGTTGTGTGGACGGGCGGCATTGAAGATGATGTGGTGGCGCTTGCTTCCGAGCATCGTTGCCCCATTATCGTTTCTGGCCACGGCGGCATGAACACGTCGCGCTACCTGTACTGCGCTCCTTCGGTGGATCAGATTATGACGCCGCTGGATAAGCTGGTGGTGTTTAAGGGAAACGAGCTTGCCGAAGACGTTGCCGCGAAAATGCTGAAGAGCCGCTATCACGTGTATCCCGTGGTGGATGTCGATCAGCGCTTGATTGGCTATGCTTCTCGTTACCACATCATGAACTGCGAAAACAAGCAGATTATCATGGTTGACCACAACGAGTTCTCACAATCGGTCCGCGCAATTGAGAAGGCGCGCGTGCTGGAGGTTATCGATCATCACCGCATCAACGACTTCTCGTCGCTGCGTCCGGTGTCGTTCAGAAACGAGATTGTTGGTAGTACGTCTACCATTATTGCGACAATTTTCCGCGAAAACCAGATTCCTATCCCGCAGAACCTTGCCGGCCTTTTGCTGGGTGCGCTGTTGTCCGACACCATGGACTTCTTGTCGCCCACAACCACCGAGAAGGACCGCAAAACTGCTGACATTCTGGCCGCGCTGGCAGACGTTGACCTGGAGGATTTCGCGCGTGACATGTTTACCGTGACCGCGAACACCGAAGGTAAAACGGTAAGCGAAATGATCAACCAGGATGTGAAGGTGTACGACATTCACGGCTGCAAGACGTCGATTTCCCAGATTGTCGTACCATCGGCGAAGCAACTGCCGTTTGAACCGAACGCTATCCAGCAGGATTTGGAAGTGTATGCGGGCAAAAAGCAGTTTGACCTGGCAGTTGCCGTATTTACGAGCATTCTTGATAACGGTTCCGTTGTGTACGCGGCGGGAAATCGCGCTCCTTGGGCATCCGAGGCGTTCCCTGATCCGTCTGTTTGTGCGGATGATCAGGCCGAACAGGCTGAAGAGCATCCGTTCCAGCCTGAGCTTTTGTCGCGCAAGCAGCAGATTTTGCCCCGTTTGAGCGAGATTATCGCGCAGTATCAGTAACGCTTCTCCCAACACTTACGCGCCAGACCAGCACGTGTTTGCGTGCTGGTCTTTTCATAGATGCTCGTAAGATGTCGCTGAACCATACGAAGGGAAATCCCCAGGTCATCGGCCACTTGTTTCAAAGGTTGCTCGTTGGCGGTTACCGCCGCAAGCACGTCAAGCTCGCGCGGAGTGAGCTGGTATTCCTGCGCGAACGCGCGCAGGCGCTCCTGCCGTTTTTCAGGTGATGGTTCTTCGTTTCCGTCCTCCGTTTTTTCTGCCGTTGCCGTTGCGGGGGTGGCTGGGGCTTTGTGCGTCACCGCTTCGTGCATTGTAGCAAACGCGCTCTCGTTTTTCTCGGACGACGAAAAGCGGAAGAGGCCCGCGCCCGTAAATGCAACGATGATCAGGACAAACAGAACCAGAACTGCAATCATGATGGTTGCAATGTCGTTTGTCTTCGCGAACGATACGAACAATCCGGCTAACGCGAACGAACATAAGTTGTTCGTAGCGCGGCCCATGCCTGCCCACAGCGGTGGAACACGCATGTTAAGGGAAAGCTCGATAAATGTTGTGGTGAAGAATACAACGAAAAATCCCGAGCTTGCATAGAACACCAGAAGACCGATAAGTGCGTTCGCGCCCGCCTCAACAGCCAAGACAGAGATGGCGGATAGCAACGTGATGCAGAGCATCAAAAGCCCCCGGTAGCGACTACCACGAACGTCAAAGAAAAATCCGGCAAGAATACCGCTTGCTGCAAGGAAAAGGCGTGGCCAGTCCTCAACCGAAATACTGCCTTGGGCATCGGCGACGGTGATTACGCCATCGAGCGTTGAGAACAGGCAGGCCAGCAGCGCAACCAGGGCAACAAGCCATAGAGCGCGCGAAAGAGGCTGCGCTGGTTGCGATGCGGATTGTGGTGCCGCTGTTTGTGGGGTTGCGGTCGGTTGCGAGGCGGCTTGCAATGGTGCAGGTGGGGCGGTTGCCGTTGCGGTACCGCGAACGGTCAAAGCAATCAAAATGCCTGATAGAGCACATGTTCCTAGACATAATGCAACAAGGTTTTCCAGGCTGCCGTGCAGTAGGTGGTTGCTTGCGAACTGCAGAAGAATGCCAGCGGCGTAAGCGACGCCGATTACGGTCGCTCGCTTTTGTGTTCTGGAATACGACCGAGCAACATTCCAGTGCGCCCAGCTTCCGAAAATGCCCAGCGCGAAAAAGCCCAGACATCCAGAAATTTGGATAAGTATGGAATCGCTCAAAGCATACACGGCAATGCAGCTTGCAATGGCAATTCCTGCAGCAATCAAGCTTCCTATCAGGAGAAATATGTGGCCTTTTTTGCTAGGCGTGCTACTGCATTTTTGCGCTGTCAACCAAAGAGGAGCGAACGCCAAAAACCCTAAAACGCTTGCACCTAAGATGAGCCCTTGTGCATCCACGACGCGCTCGGGCGATACGAATCCGCCAATTTCCCGATCAAAGAAGAATTCGCCTCCCAAAAATACAAAGTTGAACAGCGCAAGCGCTATAAGCGATGCGATAAGCGATTTGTATCGCTGTTCGGAAGGGTGCGGGTTCAAAATTCCTCTTTTATGGATGTGCTGGGTGCTGTGCTTCATATAAAACGAACGGCTTCCCATTCTAGCAGCAAGTACGCCGCAAGAGGGAGGCCGTTCGTTTGTTGTGGTTCAAATGCGTTTTCATGCGGCTGAACGTGTGGGCGCGCTTGCAGTGAGCTTGCAGTGAGCTTGTGGCACGCGTTCGCGTGCGGCGTTTCCGTTCTGCGCCGCATGCCAAGTTCTGCGCTTACTTGTTATCCTTCGCAATGCCCGCAACGGTGAGCTGGTCAAACATGTTGGCGGTTTCGCGGAAGTCGCTTGGAAGCACCACGGTGCTCGTATTGCCCTTCTTCGCGAATTCGCTCATCATGTCGGTCCACTGGGTGAACAGGAACAACTCGTTCGCTTCGTTTGTGGAAACACCCGACTGCTTGATGACTTCAAGCGATTCCGCAATGCCATCGGCAATTGCCTTGCGCTGCGCGGCAATGCCGCGGCCGGCTTCCTCCATGGCTTCGGCGCTTGCTTTCGCTTCGGTGACGATCTTGATGCGCTCGGCTTCGGCAAGACTCTGCGCGGCAATGCGCTCACGCTGCGCGCTGTTGATCTTGTTCATGGATTGCTCAACGTCGGGCGGCAGGCCAATGCTTGTGATCAGCGTGCTGACTAGGTCGTATCCGTATTCGCGCATCATGGCGGAAACGGTGGCGTTCACGTCGCTTGCAATGGAATCCTTCTTGTCGAATACTTCGTCAAGCGTGTAACCGGGCACGGCGGAACGAAGCGCGTCAATCAGGTACGCGCGCATCTGATTGATGGGCTCGCTGAGCATGTAGTAGCTGCGATATACGCCGTTGCCACGCTGACCTGCGCCATTTTGGTCGTAGCTTACGTGATACTGCGCAGCAATGTCCATGGTTACCGTTACGTTGTCCTTCGTCTTCGCGTCAATGCGAAAGTCAATCTGGTTCGTGCGCATGCCCACTTTTGCGGCAACGCGCTCAAGAACGGGAATCTTGAAGTGGAAGCCCGGCCCCACAATGCGGTTGTACTTGCCCAGGCGTTCAATGATGTAGGCATTTTGCTGCTGCACAACGAAAAACGCGCCGCCCATGATGAGCAGGATAAGAACGATGATGACAAGCGTGGGGAGCAGGGTAAAAAGGCTGCTGATCAAACCCATAAGGTCTCCTATCTTTCGGTGATTTACCGGAACGTATTGCTTTTTATTGTACCAAGTCAAGCGGAACTGTGTAGGAACACGCGCTATCTGTTGTCGTTTTTTTTTGACTTTGCCGCGATGGTCCTTGCGGTCGGCATTGTTGCAGGTCACGCTTTCATCGCGTATCGGTCACACGCCGGTCACGCGTTTGTCGTGCCCTACTTGCGTTTGGCACGGCGCGAAGTTAGGTGCAGCGCGGCAAGGAAGAGCAAGATTCCCAGGAGCGCTCCCGCGGAATCAATGCAGACATCGGTGACCAGGCCGGCACGACCAGGCACGAACAGCTGATGGAATTCGTCGCTTGCGGCATAGAGAATGCAGAACACCCAGCTCAATGCGGGGATATAAAAGTTTCGGGAAGGTGTTGTCGCTTCGTCTTCGAAATCGCGCCCTGAGCTGCCCATATGCAGTCGTAGCGCATTGATGGCAAGCATGCCCAGTACTAGGTATTCCGTGAAATGCGCTAGTTTGCGCACGGGGTGGTTGATGCTTTTCGCTAAGGCAAGCTGGTCGGCCGCGCTCATATCGCTAAACCCGGGAACCACCAAGTGCAAGAAACGTCCCGCAAACCCCAGGCTCAGCGCATCGGAATCTTGAGCAACGCGCGCACTCATGTAAAAGATGAAAGCGCACCATAAAGCGAGCGCCACCAGCGATAACGCTGTGTGGCGCGTCGGCTTCTTCAGCTTGATTTTCCCGGTAATCGTCTTGGGCAAGGCTGATGTCTCCGTTCGTTGTTACTAGAATTCGACGTTGCCAAATTCGGAAAGCTGCAGTTCGGGGTTGCGCTCGGTTATCCAGCGCACGCTAAACTCGTTCGTGAACAGCAGCAGACGTCGCCCACGCATATTCTCTACGCGTAAAACGTCGGAGGAAAGGCGCATTTTTGCAATGTCCAGCTTTTCGGGGTCATTCATGACCCAGCGAATCTCGCTGTAGTGTAGCGGCTGGCGGCGGACCTCCACGCCGTACTCGCTTTTCAGACGACGTTCCAGCACGTCAAACTGCAAAACGCCTACAACGCCCACAATAACGCTTTCCATGCCCATGCCCAGTTCGCGGAAGATTTGGATGGCGCCTTCTTGAGCCAGCTGCTCCATTCCCTTCACAAATTGCTTGCGCTTCAGGGTGTTCACCTGGCTCACGCGCGCAAAGAATTCGGGCGTGAACGTGGGGATGGGCGGATACTGAACGCGCAAGTTGCCGCCGCACAGGGTGTCGCCAATGCTGAAAATACCCGGGTCGAACAGGCCCACGATGTCGCCGGCGTATGCTTCGTCTACAATGGCGCGGTCGTCGGCCATCATTGCCGTGCCCGTGGCAAGCTTGATTTTCTTGCCACCCTGAACATGGTAGGCATCCATGCCGCGTTCGAATTTGCCGGAGCAAATGCGCACGAAGGCAATGCGGTCGCGATGGTTTTTGTCCATGTTCGCCTGAATTTTGAATACGAAGCCGCTGAATTCATCGCGCATGGGATCAACCAGCTCGTTTGTGTTCACGTCGCGGTATGCCAGTGGCGTGGGGGTGAGCTTCAGGAATTCCTTCAGGAAGGGTTCAACGCCGAAGTTCGTCAATGCCGATCCGAAGAATACGGGCGTCAGCTTGCCGCTTAGCACGGCATCCAAGTCGAACTCATCACCGGCGCCGTCGAGAAGTTCCAGCTCGTCGGTGAGCGTTTGGTAGTTGTCCTGGCCAATACGCTCGATGGTCTGCGGGTCATCCAGCTCGCTCTCAATTTCCTCGACCATTTTCTGGGCGTTCGCGTGACCGTCGCCCGAGAAGGAAATAACGCGACGCGTGTCGCGGTCAAACACACCGCGGAAATCGCGTCCGTTGCCAACGGGCCAGTTCATGGCGTAGGTGTTGATGCCCAGCACCTGTTCGATTTCTTCCACCAGCTCAAAGGGGTCGCGGATTTCGCGGTCGCACTTGTTCACGAACGTGAAGATGGGGATATGGCGCAGCGTGCAAACTTTGAAGAGCTTTTTCGTTTGCGCCTCAACGCCTTTTGCTCCGTCAATAACCATTACGGCGGCGTCAGCAGCCATGAGCGTGCGGTATGTATCTTCGGAAAAGTCCTGGTGACCAGGGGTATCAAGGATGTTGACGCACTTTCCGCCGTAGGTGAACTGAAGTACCGAAGAGGTCACGGAAATGCCGCGCTCTTTTTCGATGTCCATCCAGTCGCTGGTTGCCTGGCGGGACCCGCCTTTGCCTTTTACCGCGCCCGCGGATTGAATGGTGCCCGTATACAGCAACAGCTTTTCGGTAAGCGTTGTTTTGCCCGCGTCGGGGTGGCTGATAATGGCGAATGTGCGCCTTGATGCTATTTGGTCGGAAAGCGTAGACACGAATATCCCTTTCTGCAGTTTCCGCAATTTGTGTAACCCTCATATAATACTGCATTTTGGGGTGCTTCTGCTGCATTTGCAGGGGGAACAGAAAAGACTTGCATCAACTTCGAGCGGGATCAGGATGGCGGGGTGGAGTTGCCTCTTTGGTGTTCGATTTCGGTCATGTTGTTGAAAAAGCGGGGTCAAATTCGAAGTTGTGGCAGGTTGGAAGTAGGTTGACTCTCCAGCAGTGCTTGTGCAGCTCAATATACCTTATGTGGATATAATTATGAACAGGCATTTTACAAATCAATGCTTTCTGCTAGCGGAGTACACGCTGAAAAATGCCCTGATTTGCGTCTCTAACCTACTTCCAACCGACCACAACTTCGAATTACAGGGCATATTGTCAACAACATGGTTTTGGATCAAGCTTTAGCTGGAGCTCGTGTAGCAAAACACCCAATGAAAATGCGCAAGCAGGCAAGCGCGGGACGCGTGCGACCGCCTGTCTGATGTCTACAAGCGAAACGTTATCGTGCCGGTTTCGGGATCCATTGACTCGATGATGGCCAGGCTTTCCACTTGGTAGCCGCGTTCGCGCAGTTGCTTGCCGCCGGGTTGGAACCCTTTTTCGATGGCGATGCCAATGCCCTCAACGGTAACGCCTGCTTGCTCGCAGAGCTCCAAAAGGCCGTTCATGGCGGCGCCCATTGCCATGAAGTCGTCAATGATAAGCACGTGATCTTGCGGTGTGAGCAGGCGCTTTTCAACAATAACATCGAAAACCTTGCCGTGGGTAAACGACTGAACCTTGGTCATATACTGGTCGCCCGTCAAGTTGATGGACTTCGCTTTTTTCGCGAACGCCACGGGTGCATTGTTGAAATGACGTGCAGCAATGCAAGCGATGCCAATCCCCGATGCCTCGATGGTCAGAATCTTGTTGATGGACTTGCCCGCAAATAAACGTGCCCATTCGGCGCCCATTTCATCAAGCAGCGCCGTGTCCAACTGGTGGTTCAAAAACGAACCAACCTTTAATACGCCATCGGCTTTGACCTCGCCATCAGCGACAATGCGCTCTTCCAGCAATTTCATGATTCACGTTCCCCTTGTTCCGCTGCTTTTCGGAAAGTGGCGCTTACTTGCCGTTCCTCCCGGACTCGACACTTTCGAAGCCCAGCGCTTACACTTCCTCGAAGTCGTCCTCGGGATCGTCCGCAGCGGGGTCGTGCACGGTGATTTCCTGGTTCTTCACGCTCACGCGCGCGTTTTTCGGCGTGGACTGGCACACAAAGGCGCTGCCGCCAATTACGGTGCCTTCGCCAATCACGGTTTCGCCGCCTAGCACGCTGGCGTTGGAGTACACCGTTACGTAATCCTCCAACGTGGGGTGGCGTTTTACGCCGCGCAGCATTTGGCCCTTGCGCGTGGAGAGGGCGCCCAGGGTAACGCCCTGATACAGCTTGCAATGCGCGCCAATGATGGTTGTTTCGCCAATGACCACGCCCGTTGCATGGTCAATAAAAAAGTACTCGCCAATGGTTGCGCCCGGCGCAATGTCAACGCCCGTTACGCCGTGTGCGTACTCGCTCATCAGGCGAGGAATCAGCGGCACGTTTTGCTGGTACAGCACATGAGCAATGCGGTGTACGAAAATGGCGAAGAATCCGGGGTAGCACAGCACAATTTCCTCGCGACTGCTGGCAGCGGGGTCGCCATCGAAAGCGGCCTGCACGTCTTTGAGCAGCAGCGATTGCACGTGGGGCAGTTCGTCCATGAATGCTTCGGCGGCAACTTCTGCGCGTTGGGAGGCTTCGTCTTCGGAAAGGCCGTTGTTTTCGTAGAGCAGTGCTTTTTTAATTTGCGTCTGCACAACGCGCTGAATGTGCATCAAACGCTCGCTAATCAGGTACTCCGACTTGTCGCCCGCCGCGCTTTCGTTGTCGAAATAGCCGGGAAACATCAGAATCTTGATGTCGTCAAGCAGGTCGATAACTGCCGATCTGCTGGGGAAATGCTTCTTGTAGCCGGCGAAGAAATGCTCTTCAGCCTGATAGCCTTCAAGAAAAGCGGCAATGTGCTGGTCAAGTTTTTGCGTAATCATAGACGGATCCTCGCTTTCGCAATGCATGCGCACCACGCGATAGTTTCGCGTGGGAAATGGTTTTTTCCATGATACCAAGAGCGCTGGTTTTGCGGTGCGGCGCATACGGATTTTTTCGGCAGTGAAGGGGTGGGAATTGCGGTTTGCGAAGTTTTCGATAGCCAGGAATGTAATGCTTGGTAATACTGGCAGCGCTGCTCAAGCGCCCGCTTTATTCCCTTTGCAACGTTGCTCACGATGCTCAGAAAAATGCAACCGCAAAATACGTCATATTTCGCAAAATAGTGCAATTCTACATTTCCCCAGTTCAACGCCACTTTCTTAAAATGTCCATTTTTCGATTCGTAAAAATATGCCATAATGGGCAAGATAGGACAATTATTTTGCATTTTGCTATTTCAACATGCGCTCTGATTTTCTATAATGAGTCTCGCTTGGGGAAGGGGACAACATGGCGGGTTCGTCAAAAGAACGCGAAGAAGAGTGGCGCGAGCTCATCTTCGATGCATACAATCGATGCATCGAGCAGGGTGCTGCTGTGTCGGAAATCACCATCAAGCGCATCTGCGAAGAGGCGCATATCTCCAAACCCACATTTTATCGTTATTTCGACAACAAAGAAGACATGGCAATTTGGGTGTGCCGTCGCGCCATTGATGCGGGATTTACCCAAATAGGACGTACGTGCACTTGGTTTGTTGGCTTGTACCGCACGTGTCTTGAGTTCTTGCGTTACAAGGCGTATTTCTCTGCCGCTCCAAAAGGCGCATCGTCTAGCATGGCGGGTGACGCCCTTTTCGACTACAAACGTGATGTTTTGATGGAGACGCTTACGAAGTATCGTCGCGAGCGCATTGACTCCGTTGCCGCTTTCCAGATTGAAGCGTTTCTGGTTTCGTCGGGCTCGATGTTTCGTTATTGGGGCGAGTCGGGCATGAACATGTCGCCGGAAGATATTGCCGCATACATTACCAGTTCGGTTCCTTGGGGTTTGTATAACCTGCTGAAAGAGCCGATTAGGGGCCTAAGCGACGAGCAACACCACATCAATCGCATTGCTATAACAAGTGTGGAGGGACGCCCCGTGGACTATTGGGCGCTGCGAAAAGATATCCAAGACGGGTCGGAGATCCTACGACATATCATGAATGAGTATGGTGTGTCTGAAGTGGGAAAATAAGAGAAACCATATCCTGAATTTGACAGTTGCTGAGGCCCGTCCACCCCTTCTGACCTGGAAAAACGGGTCTCTTTTGCGTGAGTGT
>CAKTXN010000042.1 GCA_934630905.1 uncultured Eggerthellaceae bacterium | reverse complement strand
GTTTCGGGCTGCGCATCTAAGAGATTGGCTATCGTTGTTGACAAAAGGTGGGGTAATTTGTCAACAATTTGCTGGTGAGTAGGTAATTGGACGATTCCACCGGGGGAATTGTTGCTTCGTAGGGTGGATTGTAATCGCGCAGCAAGCCTGGATTGTCAAGCAATATATCAACGGAGTGTTCAATTTTCTCATATACGGATTCAGGCAGTTCCATAAGCTGTTCATGGAACTGCCTGGCGTACAATGCTTGGTACGCCGTCATGCAATCACTGCTTGATTTGCTATTCGTGCCTGACGGGATTCTTCTCGTGTTACGTATTCTCCCTCATCGAATTGGCGCAATCCCTTTGCAATTCCTTCGGAAATGGTGCTGTCGTATGCTCTTCCCGCACGCTCGTACGCACTGTCTGCGGAAAGGGTGAACGGAATGGCGCGCTCTCGCACCACGGTTTTTGCGAAGATGGTAAAGGCCGTTGAAGGCTGCAATCCGATTTCTTTGCAAACGTTCGAGAAATCCTTTTTCAAGTCATCATCGATGCTTATTGTCATGGGCATATTGAACCTCACATGTTGTAGAAGTAAGTACTTGCAACGTATTATACACGCATAATTAAGTAATAAATACGTATAGAATACTTTTTAAATCGAGACAGTCCCGCTGCGGCGCCTCTGCACCATCTATTCCACGCTCACCAGCGCTTCGCCTTCGTACGTGAGGGTCATGGATACATCTGCGTCGCCCGCCATGAGCTTGCGCAGGAAATGTCGATCGCCTTCCCAAAGGGGAAGGTCAAGCACATCGGCCTCGTTGATCCAGGCAAGTGTTCCTTCGGCGCATTCGGGCAAGGGGAGTCCATCGCGCAGCGGCGTTGTGGGCGGAAAAGCGAAATTCGTTGCCGTGAATACGTACATGTCCTCGGTTTCCCAAGTATCGGAAACAAAGCGAACCATGCCGCGGCTCTTGCAATCTAAAAGCAGGAAGCCTGTTTCTTCTTCAACTTCGCGCAGCACGCATTCTTCGGGTGTTTCGCCTGGCAGCGATTTGCCGCCTACGCCAATCCATTTTCCCTGATTAGGATCGTTTTCCTTCTTGTTGCGATAGAGCATGAGATAGTTATCGCCTTGCTGGATGTAGCACATCGTTGTGTCCATGGAGGCTCCTTTTTTTCGGGTAAATTTGCTGCTGACGCGCGAGCCTTGGGCCGTGGCGCGCCGCTTCGCGAAAAGCTCGGTTTGTGACTTCCCGTATTGTAAACGATGCCTCTACCGCAAAAAAGAGCAAGCCTGCTTCGTTCACAGCGTTCTGCCTGCTCCGAAAAATGCAATCGTTCAATCTCAAAAAAGTACATGACCGATTTTGCGGAAAAATTGACGTATTTTGTCAACTCCCTGCTAAACGATAGGGTACTAAGGGTAACGTTTATAGAGTAATTTACGTGATGTGCTCAAGAATGTGCTATTTTCCAAATGCAAGAAAAGGCAAGAAAGTTATATTTCGCAAAAGCGGTCAGGCGGGTTTTCGACAATGGAAAAGTTTTGCCTGATGGTTTCGCGAATTTGGACGTACTGGCTGCGTGGTGCATTCCTGCAACCCAAGGGCGCTTCCGCAAAGAGAGAAAAAGGCAAGAATAAGAGATTATGGCAAATTCGTTTTACGACGAGGAACGTGCGGCAAGCGTTGTCTCGGCGTTTAGCGTGACAAGCGGTTTGGGCGTTACGCTCTTCAACCCGTCGGAGCAGTTTGGCGTTGAAGTGCGTTTCGCGCGCTGCTCCTGCAAGCAGCTCTGTCCGCATGCTCAGGCAATCACCAACGGCAAGAACTGGCCCGAAGGGTGCGAACGCGTGCATCGTTTGGCCTCCATTTTCGCCGACAACGCCAACGGAAGCTACCTGTACATTTGTCCCGAGGATAATTTGTTCTTCTGTGCACCCGTTGTGGTAGACAGCCGCTTGGTTGCCGCCGCGACCATTGGCCCCGTTCGCATTGAAACATCCGCCGATACGAACGTTGCGCCCGACGCTTTCCGTGAAGTGGACGAAGAGGACGGCATTCCCCTGCGTACCGGCGAATACCTGCAAAAACTTGCGCTCGTGTTTTCAACCGCTATGTTCGGTTTCAGCTCTTCCGAGGGCATAACGTCGCTTTCGTCGCCCCATGCGCAGCGTCCATACGGCGCCGATGCGCCGCTTTTGGGCCTGAAATCGGTTCATTTGAAAGAGTACCCGGTTGAGTTCGAGCGCAAGCTTATTGATGCCGTCCGTCAGGCCGACAAGGCCGAAGCGCGCCACGCCTTGAACGAGCTTTTGGGCTTCTTGCTTTCATCGAGTCTGGTAGATTCGCGGTATCGCCTTCGCGAGCGCATTGACGAGCTGGTTTCCGTCATTTCGCATTCCGCGTTGCGTGCGGGCGTATCGGCGGAGGTTTTGTTCCCCGCAAACGAGCGTTGCCGCGGCGAAATGCGTTTCATGAACTCGGAAGATCAGATGTGCAGCCGCGTGCATCACTTCACCGAGCAGGTTATTGGCATGGTCCAAAACCTTTACGACGTGGAGTTCGACGACTTCAAGTACCGCGCGGTTTCGTTTATCCACGAGAATTACCGTCGTCACGTGTCTCTTGAAGAGGCGGCCGACGCGCTGGGATTTTCGCCTTCGTATTTCTCGCGCACGTTCAAAGAGCACATGGGGTGCACGTTTGTGACGTACGTGAACGAAGTGCGCATTCAGGCGGCGAAAAGCGAGCTCATTTCCACCGACAAGGATATTGCGGAAATTGCCGATTCGGTGGGTTTCGATTCCGTGAGCTATTTCATTCGCGTGTTCAAGCGCGAAACGTCCATGACGCCGGGAAATTATCGCTCGCGCCGCGGGCGTCTTTTGGGATGCACGTTCGTTGACATAAACGACGTCTCCGATATTTCGGAGATGGCGGGCCTCAATGACGCCGCTGTTTGGTAAATGGTGATAACTTGTCAAGAAAGTGCAAAAATTAGCAAGAATGAGCAATTTTTAAGCGAAAAAAACCTCTATTATGCTCAGTGTTGCTTAGGAAGAGTAACGCAAATTAAAAAGAAAGGGGACACGATATGTCTACGCTTGAAGAGCTCAAAGAAATGGTCATCAAGGGCAAGAAGAAGAAGGCTGTGCCGCTGGTTGAGCAGTGCCTGGAAGAGGGCGTCGCTCCTCAGCAGATCCTGGACGACGGTCTGATTGCTGCTCTGGACTACGTTGGTGAGAAGTTCTCTGCTGGCGAACTGTTCGTTCCTGAAATGCTGGTTGCTGCTCGTACCATGGCTGCTTGCACCGAGGTTCTGAAGCCGCATCTGTCTGCTGCTGGTTCCGAGCCTGCTGGCTACGGCATGATTGCTACGGTTGCTGGCGATATGCACGACATTGGCAAGAACCTGGTTCGCATGATGCTCGAGGGCAAGGGCTTTGAAATGGCTGACCTGGGCGTTGACGTTTCCAACGAAGCTATCTGCGACTACCTGCGTGAGCATCCTGAGTGCAAGCTCGTTTGCCTGTCCGCTCTGCTGACCGTTACCATGCCTGCTCTGGCCGACGCTGTTAAGGCTATCAAGGACGCTGGCCTGGACGATGGCCGCACCATCTTCGTTGGTGGCGCTCCTGTTACCCAGGCATTCTGCGACGAAATCGGTGCTGACTACTACACCGTTGACGCAGGCGCTTGCGCTGCTAAGGCTGCCGAGGTTATGCTGGGTTAATTCCCGGTTAAGCCTTTCGCGACTTAATTGGCTCGAAACGCTCACCGACCTGTTCGGTGGGCGTTTTTTGTTGCACAATAGGGGCAAGGGAAATCTCGAACGCGAGCGACTACAACGGGCGAGTGAATCTAAAAGTACTTGCGCGGAAGTCGGACTTGCTGTTAGCGAGAGTGGCCAGCGATGCAAGGAGATGCTATGGTTCAAAATCGTTTTCGAGAGGCATTTGAGTCAGGCTCGTTCGTAGTAAGCGTCGAAGCTGTTCCCGGTAGGGGAGCGGTGGAGCCAACCCAGATAAAGACGCTTGAAGAGGCGGTTGAGATTTGGAACACGGGGCTGGTTGACGCTATCTCTATCACCGATTCTCCTAGTGGTACGCCTGCTCTTCTTGCGGACTCTTTTGCAGCCGATCTGCTTTCCCATGGTGTTGTTCCCTTGGTCCACATGACTTGCAAAGACCGCAATCGCAATCAGATTGAGTCGCAACTCTACGGCATGCAACGCGCGGGAATCGAAAACCTGCTGTGCATGACGGGTGATGCTCCCACCGGCGGCTGGATGGGCCAGGCGCGCCCCGTGTTCGACCTTGATCCCGTTACCATGACGCAGCTTGTCTGCGATATGAACGAAGGCATGGCGTATCCGCGCGGCAAAAAGCTCGTGCGCACGCAGCCGGCCAATTTCTTCCCGGGTGCCGTGGTTTCTCCCTTCAAATGGACGGAAGGGGAAGTGTTCACGCAGTTCTATAAGCTGAAGAAGAAAGTTGCTGCCGGCGCGCGTTTCATTGTGAGCCAAGTGGGCTACGATGCGCGCAAGATGCAGGAAATGCTCATGCTCGTGCGCGATGCCGGCATTGATGTTCCCCTGGTTGCAAACATTTTCGTGCTGAATGCGGGCACGGCGGCATTCATGCATCGCGGCGGAGTTCCCGGTTGCGATGTGTCCGATGAGCTGTTGGAAGTTGTGCGTGCGGAAAAAGAACTGCCCGATGGTGGCCTTCAAGCGCGCCTTGATCGTGCAGCGAAGCTTATTGCTGCAGCGCGCGGCATGGGTTATGCGGGCGTTCATATCGGCGGTGCTCACGTTAATGCCGAAACGGTGAAATACCTGCTTGAAAAAGCGCAGGAATACGCAAGCGACTGGCAGGCAGCAGCACGCGATGTGATGTTTGCGCCCAAGACAAGCTTCTGGGTGTACAAGCAAGATCCCGAAACGCTTCTGAACTCCAATGAGCGCAATTCCCTGGAAGGCGATCTTTTCGGCGACAAGGAGATTCGCGGAAACTACCGGATGTCGCGCGTCTTCCACAAGCTGGTGTTCGTGCCGGGAAGCCCCATTAACGCGGCGTTCAAGTCGGTCGTTGGCGGCAAAGACCGTAAGCGCGGGCAGCTGCGTCCCCATGGCATAGAGCATCTAAGCAAAGTTGCGCTGTATCACTGCATTGATTGCGGCGACTGCGGCTTATACGCGTGCGGCTACACGTGCCCCATGTCGCAGTGTCCCAAGTGCCAGCGTAATGGACCGTGCGGCGGCTCGCGCGATGGCTGGTGCGAGGTATTCCCTGGTGAGCGCTACTGCATTTGGTATAAGGCGTACCATCGCACGAAGCATTACGGAAGAGCCGAGAGCCTGGCGGACTACATTGTGCCGCCAAACCAATGGGCCAACTGGCAGACAAGCCCGTGGGGCAACATGGTGGAGGGGCGCGACGGTTACGCGCGTCGTGAGTGGATGCCGGGCGTTTCCCCTGATCGCGAGTTTTTGGAAGGCCCCCAGGCGGCGTCCGACGCGCCGAAGCGTTACCCTGCTGGTGCTAGCGAGCCCGAGGAGTAACATCAAGGTTCACCTTACGAGCCAGCGTACCGTGCGTACGCTGGCTTTTTTTCATGGTACTCTCTTGGCTTCATGCCTCGCGCCCCTCTTGTCTTCGCGCGTCGTGCGTACGCTGCTTTTTCTTCCCTGACAAGCTCTTTTTTACATTTGCTTTCCTTTTAGGGGTGGAATGTCAAAATAATGCAACGGAGGCAAAAAAATTCTATCTTTCGGTATAGAATAGCTACAAGAAGTTTTGCGCCTGCGACAAGAGTCGCCGGGGTGAAAACTAAGAAGATCGTGCAAACGAGCACACGAAAGGGAGGATTCCTATGATCGGTGAAGATTCTGATCGTCCGGTTTACATCATCGCTGAGAAAATCAATGGCTTCGTACCCCGTACGGGTAAGGCTGTTGAAGAGGGCGATGCAGAGTACATCAAGGAAATCGCTATTGCTCAGACCGAGGCTGGCGCAGACTACCTGGACTGCAGCCCTGCTACCACCAACGGCTTTGGTGACAACCTGGAGACCATGACCTGGCTGGTTAACCTGATCCAGGAAGTCGTTGACACCCCCATCACGCTGGACAGCCCTAACGTTGACGTGCTGCTGGAAGCCATGAAGCTTTGCAAGGTTCCCGGTATGATCAACTCCGCTTCTCTGTGCGAAGGCAAGGTTGACAAGGTATTCCCCGTTATCGCTGGTACCGACTGGAAGTGCGTTGTCATGCTCGACGATGATGAGCGCGGTATTCCTTCCGACGCTGCTGGTCGTATTGACAACTTCCGCAAGGTCATGAAGAAGGCCGAAGAGTACGGCGTTGACGCTGATCAGCTGTTCTTCGATCCGCTGGTAGAGACTCTGGGCACCAACGACCAATCCTTTGTCTGCTTCGCTGAAGTTTGCCGTGCTATCACGGAAGAGGCTCCCGAGGCTCACATCACCTCTGGTCTGTCCAACATCTCCTTCAACATGCCTTCTCGTAAGCACATCAACATCCCGTTCATGATTCTCTCCATGTTCAACGGTATGGACTCCGCTATTGTTGACCCGCTGAACCGCGATATGATGGGCTGCATCTACGGTGCAAGCGCTCTGATGGGCAACGATGAATTCTGCATGGAGTACATCGAAGCTTACCGCGAGGATCGTTTCGGCGTTCAGAAGAAGTAGTTTCGGCTTTTCGAAATACTGATAGTTGCGAAGAGGCAGTCTCGAAAGAGGCTGCCTCTTTTGTGTTTGCTGTAAGTCATGCCGCCCAACTTACGCTATTCCCAAGGGTCAGCCATTCGAGGCTGACCCTTTTGTGTTTGGCGTTGGCGCTTTATTCCTGCGTTTTAAGGGCAAGGGCGAGCGGTACGTTCTTGATGCGACGGGCGTGGAAGTACGCCACAAGGGCGTAGCAGACAATACCAAGGACCACTTCCAGGGCAACGCGCTCGATAGGGAGTGTCATGGTGAAGTTGCCGTTGTAGCGTATGAATACCACCTTCAGCAAAAGCGTGAGCGCTTCGATGATAAGCGGGATAACGGCAATAAGCGATACGATAACAACCTCGGTGATTGAACGCAGATACAGTTGGTTGATTTCCTTGTTGGTATAGCCGAACACTTTCATGTAAGAAATGGCGCGAGCGCTGCGCTCTATGATTGTCTTTGTGAGCAAATACATCAAAACAACGAAGATGGCAACGGATACTCCCACCAAAAGCTGCATCATGCCTCCCATGGAATCTTCCATTTGCGCGCCTATTTTATCCATTTGCTCGGGGGTTATGTCGTTGGCAAGATAACGCGCGTCGAAGTCAAGGGGCATATCGGATAGATATCCGCTGAAATAATCGGCATCGTTTCCCATAAGGGTGTTTACCGTATCGAGGGGCGCATATATATCCATGGTGCCGCTGTTGCCCCACATCGAGCCAATGGTGAACGTATAAGTCTTATTTTCGTACTTGTCATAAAAATCAACAGTATCGCCCACGGAAAGGTCGAACTTCATCATGAAGCCCCGACCAGCAGTAACGGTATTGTTGTCAAGTTGCAAATCGGTATAGTAGCGGGAGTTCGGTTGTATGCCGTATAAGTTCACGCTTTCCCAGCCAGCATCGTTTCCGCGATTGTATTCCAGCGCGGAAACAACAAATTTCTCTGCTTGGGCAACTGCTTCCTTGCTGTTCTCAACGCTGTTCACCACGTTGGCGTCTTCATCAATCTCAGACGCATCCTTCAGCAGTGAGAAGAATTCGTTTTCGGAAAGACCGCCCAGGTCAACGCCGTCCAGTCCAAGGTCGGAAAGACTGATGTCGCTGAAATCAATCGCGTCAAAATCAAAATCGTCGGTGCTGATGCTGTCAGCGTTGAATGTTGTCAAATCAACCACACCGAGTCCGCATGAGGTTAGATCTACGCGTGTCGATTGAGCGAGCAGGCTCTCCTTTATGCGCCCCTCAATGCGTTTTTCAAGCACGTCGGTAAGCTTGTCCTCTACTTCGTCTTCATCGATTTCAGACAGATCAACTGCATCGGCAAGCTTCAAGGCGGCGGCGTATTGCGCGCGCTGCTCGGTGGTTCCTTCCAGCTCAACAGGGGTTTTCAACGTATACGTGTGCTCTGATACCAGGCTGGTGGCAAGCGAGGACGCATAGCTGTTGACGGTGGGCAGCATGCAAAGGCCGAAAAGCAGCAGAAGAGAAGCAAACATGATGCCTAAGAACAGTGTTGCGAAGTGCGAAATGTTGCGCCCGAACACGCGCAAGCGGAAACGTCGCACAAAACTCAGCTTCTCGGGGAGTTTGCTGCCGCCTTGGCGCGAACGCTTGGATGTCTCGCGGCGCAGGAATTGCAGGGGCGTGCAGCGAAGTTTCCGGGCAAGGCCGATAAGCGTTACGATAACAAGGATTGCCACCGGGAGCAGCGTTGATTGCGCGAAAACGCTCCAGTCCCAAATGGTGCGGTAAGGGGGCAGGCTGTAGCTGTTGTAGTACAAATCAGACATCTTTTGGATAAGGAACGCGTATCCCAGCACATTGCCAATAAGAGCACCGGCTACGCCCGAGAAAAGCGGCAGCGCAAGGTAGTGCAAAAGGATTTCCCGTTTTCTATACCCCGATGCAAGAAGCGTGCCGATTATGGCGCTTTCCTCGTCGATGGTGGAGGACGTAAGCACCACAAACACGAATGCCAGAATAGCGATAAGCAGGTACATGAGCGTCATCCACATAACGCTGTCGCCTTCGATATCGTCTTCGGCGTATCCAATGCCATTGTTTGCGTCGCGATCAAGAAATTCAGAGAGCGCCACGCTGTTGTCCTCAAGTACATCAAGCATATCTTGCTCGAAATCGGTGCGCTGGGCATCGGTCAAGCTGCGGTCGTCGATAATGAAGGAATAGGTATACGTGCAGGTAAGACTCTTGAGTGCCGCAAATCCTTCAGGGGAAACTTGCGCTACGCTAAATGTTTGCGCGTTGAACACGAAATCGGTGTTTTTCTCGAACATCGCCTGGTAATCAGAGAGCGACATAATGCCCGATACGGTGAATGCGCGGCCGTCAACATGAACGGTATCGCCCACTTCAATGCCGTTGTTATTGCAGAATACGCGATCGAGCGCGATTTCGGCATCTGTTTGGGGAGCCGTTCCCTCGAAGTAAGCGGGAAGGTCGATCTGCTCGCGGTTGGTGTATACGCGCGCAGTCATATCGGTGTCGGACGATTCGATTTTCAGCGAGGTGTCATAGCTGAAATTCGGATAGATGGTTACACCCAGATCTTCGATTTTATCGAGAATGGAGTTGCTCACGGGGAAATTTGCGGTGAAGCGGCCATCTTCGATATGGTAATCGTCATCTACGGTGCTCAAGATGCGCTTCATAGACGAGCTGGCCATAAGAAAGCCCGCCACCAGGGAAATCGACAAAACAAGAAGCAAAATGATACCCATCCATTTGCCAGGGTTGTGCCGAAATTCGCGCGGCAGGCGTTTATTCAAAGGAGACATTGACACGCCTCCTACCAGGACAAATCGCACGCAGCGACGGGGGAGTTATTGATCTCGTTTTCAATGATTTGCCCATCACGCAGGCGAAGGATGCGGTGGGCCATGTTCTTAATGGCATCATTATGCGTGACAATAACAACAGTGCAGCCGTATTGTTTGTTTACGCTTTCAATAAGTGCCAAGATTTCCTTTGAAGTCTTGTAATCCAACGCACCGGTGGGTTCATCGCAGAGCAGAAGACCGGGGTTTTTAACCAGAGCACGACCAATCGCACAGCGCTGCTGCTGACCACCTGAAATCTGTGAAGGGAATTTATTGCGATGTTCCCATAGGCCCAGCGATTTGAGCAGGTCATCCAAATCAAGGGGGTTTGACGAGATGTGCTTGCAGACTTCAATATTTTCACGCACGGTCAAATCGCCCACCAAGTTGTAAAACTGGAAAACAAATCCCAGCTCGCGACGGCGATATTCGCCCAATTGGCGATCGTTTAAGTGGACAAGATCAGCACCGGCAATGCGAATCGAACCGCTATCGGCATTCTCAAGACCGCCTATGATGTTCAAAAATGTCGATTTTCCCGAACCAGAAGGACCTAAAAGTACACAGATTTCGCCTTTATCGATGGATACGTTTATACCTTTGAGCACTTCAAGACGCGCATCGCCTTCGCCATAGTGTTTGCGAAGCCCCGTGATGTGTACGTAGGGCCGGTCCGTTTCCTGGGTTTTTGCCATATTTTCGCTCCATTCGTGTTCGAGCAACAAATCCATGTTTCCAATGTGAAACTTTTTTATGGTGATTTGTTAACTCAGGCTATCTTTTTCTCGCATTCTAATCATTTTTCGATAAAATGTTAGATGTTGTTAACAAAAGAGCAATAAAGCTCAAAAAAGAGAAAGGAGTCGGTTATGCATCCGGCAATTTTGGTAGGCGCAGGTTTTCTGGCAGGCACGGCAGGCGTGAAGGCGGTTACGTCTAAGACAGCACGTAATATCTATGTGAAAGGTCTGGTGCAGGGCCTGAAAGCAAAGGAGAACTGCGAATCCCTGGTTGAAGAGGCAAAAGCCCAGTTCGATGACATTATGGCAGAAGCAGAATACCAGGCAAAGGGTATCGAAGGCTGCGCCGAAGGTGCTGAAGAAGCTGCGTCTTCGTGCGAATGCGCGCAGGACAAGGCGGAGTAGGCGAGTCGGATTATGCGCTATTCCGTAATAAGCAGCATACCAGGGCGTGTTCGCCTTGACCTGCACGGAAAAATACCCGAAGCGCATGCTGTTGCCATTGAGGAACTTTTGGGTAAGCAGTGCTTCGTAGCGAAATGCGTGGTGTATCCGCGCATCGGGGCGGTTGCCGTGTGTTATCAGGCAACCGCTTCCTTGTCGCTTGATCAGGCGCGGCAAGCGCTTTTGCGGGAAGTAGGGCAGATGCAGCGGGCGCAAATCGAGCGGTGGAAACCGGAAGATTCGCTTGCTTTGGCGCCGCGCCCCCGGCATTTATTCTCCGTTTTGGCGAATATGACACTGTGGCATTTCTGTCGAAGCATGTTTTTACCCCAGCCGGTGAAAATGGTGCTGCGCGCCATTCATGCCGTACCGTTTTTCCGTGCGGCGTGGGCATCGCTTCGGGCGCACCGGCTTGATGTTCCCGTGCTTGATGCAGCTGCTATTGCCATGGGATTCATGCAGGGCGATGGTGCGAGCGCTGGGCGTTCAATGTATCTGCTGCACGTTTCCGATGCCCTGGAAGATTACACGCAGCGCCGTTCCGAGAGCAGCTTAGCGCAAAGCCTTATGGCTATTCCTACGGCGGCGCGCAAACTTGAGGGCGATTTGGAGATTGAAATTCCGCTTGACCAGCTCCATCAGGGCGATGTTGTGGTTGCGCGTTTGGGGGATTCCATTCCCGTTGATGGTAAAGTCATAAGCGGCCAGGCGGCAGTGAACCAAAGCTCGCTTACCGGTGAACCGCTTGCTATCATGCGCACGCAGGGCGATACCGTGTATGCCGGCACCGTGGTTGAGGATGGCGAGATTTGCATTCTTGTCACGGGTGACCCCCAAGCAAGCAAGATTCGTTCTATTGTGGCGCTTATGGAGCAGTCGGAGGCCATGAAATCGGCAACGCAGAAGCGTATCGAGAACATGGCTGACAAGCTTGTTCCATGGAATTTCCTGCTAGCGGGCGTGGTGGCGCTTACCACGCGCAGCCTTTCGAAAACGGCTGCAGCGCTTATGGTGGACTATTCTTGCGCGTTGAAGCTTTCGGGTTCTATTGCGGTCATGGCGGCGCAGCGCGAAAGCGCGAAGCACGGCTTTATCGTCAAGGGGTCGCGGTACTTCGAGGCAATGGCCGAAGCCGACGTCATCGTGTTCGACAAAACGGGCACGCTTACGGCGGCAGAGCCAAGCGTGTGTCGCGTTGAATCATATTGCGAAGCTACTCCCGATGAGATTCTTCGTATGGCGGCCTGCTTTGAGGAGCATTTCCCGCATCCTGTGGCGCGCGCAGTGGTCAATGCGGCGCTGGAGAAGGGTTTGGAGCATCGCGAGCGCCATGCGGAAGTGGAGTACATCATTGCGCACGGTATTGCGTCCAGCATCGACGGAAAACGCGCCGTTATTGGCAGCGAGCATTTCGTTTTGGAAGACGAGCACATTGCTGTTTCCGGCGAGGTTCTTGAAAAGATTCATGCCACAGCAAATGGTGCTTCCCCCTTGCTGATGGCGGTCGATGGCGTTTTAGCAGGTGTTATCTATATCGAGGATCCGTTGAAGCCGGGTACGAAAGAAGTGGTGGATCAGCTGCGTGCTGAAGGCTTCAAGCGCATTATTATGCTTACGGGTGACAATGCCGGTGCTGCTCAGAAAGCCGCAGAAGCAGCAGGTGTGGACGAATTCCGCGCAAATCTTCTTCCCGAGGACAAGCATGCCCTGGTAAGCAAGCTGCAAGAAGAAGGCTACAAGGTTGCCATGATTGGCGATGGTGTGAACGATGCGCCCGCTTTGGCGGCGGCGCACGTGAGCATTGCGATGAGCGGCGGAAGTGCTGTCGCGCGCGAAGCAGCCGATATTTCGCTTGTTTCCGACAACTTGGGCGCGCTCGTAGAGCTGCGCAAGCTGTGCCGCGCTTTGCAGGCGCGTATGGCGGCAGGGTATCGCTTCACGATTGGCTTTAACTCGCTGCTTTTGGCTTTGGGTATTGGCGGCGTGATTTCGCCGCAGGCATCGTCGGCTGCCCATAATGGCTCGACGATTGCGCTTTCCGCGCTGAATGCGCGACCGTACTTGCCGGCGGAAACGGCGAAGGGTGATGAGTAAGGCATAAGTGCCGTTTTACCGAAAGGCAGCCTGGGGAAGGTTGAACCGAACTGCGACGCTTGGATAAGTTGAGCGATTCATAAGCTCGATGAAGCATTATCCAGGCGGAGTCGTAAGGTGAACGCCTTCCCTAGGCTGTCTTTTTATTGCTGGTACGGCAACGTGCAATTCCTTCCGCCAAAAAAGACGAATTTTGTTGGCGTTTGAGGCATCGAAAAGCAACCTCAGGCGAGCGGTTGTTGGAAAAGCGAGGGCAAATTCAGGCAAATCGACGATATTCGGTGGTTCGCTCGCCTTACAAGCTGCAAATTTAGCACTTAAAGCGGCTGACAGCATTGATTCGATTTTTCACAGCAATATAATACCAGGTCAAATGGCTGCATGAAAATCGATAGGCTGACCGCCAAATCACCGACCACCGATTATCGTCGATTTGCCCGAAATGAAGGGCCTTTTGGCAACAAGCACTGCGTAAAGCCGACCTATCGAGCAAGGTGCCCTATTGGTTGCCGACCTTCTGCGCATAGAGTTTGAACAGATGCGCCACGATCTCCTCCTCATCGCCCTGGAAGCCAACGCCGTAGGCGGCCTCGACTGCGGCGTCCAGCGCGTGATGCGCCGCAAGCAAGTCGGCGGGCATCTTATCGGGGTCGTAGAGGTCGGCGAGCGACTTGCCCGGATGGGCATCGCGCGCGTCCAGGACCGCCTGCGCTAAACGCTCGATCTCGGAGCGCTGGGCCTCTGTCGGATCCGGCCACACGAAGTTGTTGTAGACGACCCCGGCGGAATACCGGTAATCGCTCTTGAGGCGCCCGCACACCGTGCGCATCCACGCGTTGTGGAACTGGGACTGCAGGACACCGTAATGAAACAACGATGCGTCCTGAATGATTAAATTCAAATTTGTCGAAATGGTGTCTGGTCCCACAAACCCCATAGGAAGATAGAATCGCCGCTCCGAAGATGCCATTGGCACAATCAGGCAAGTATCAGGATTGTATGTCTCCCTAAAAGTTTCGGGATGGTCCGCGAGCTTTCTGGTACCTTCCTGCGAACTCGAAAGACGCATCTTCCTGCAAGCATCAACCCTTCGCCTAACTTCCGGCATGTCCTGTATTTCATCCGCCGAGGCTCCTACGAGCCACAAGCAATACCTCGGCCTCCTTTGGATAAATTCCTTCGCACCAATCAGTTTCTTGATAAAACGCTCCGCCCTCGGCTCCTTAAGTAGAAAATCAGCTATATCATCGGATTCAATAATTAGATTCCCTCCGTCAGTCGGCTGACAGCCCTTAGTCATCTTTGGAACATCGCAGAGAGGATTTGGCCTCCTATCGATTAAGACGTTAGGTGCATTTTTAAGGTAACAGTTAAGGCTATCAACCTCTGTGCAAATCGCATCCCTGTCCGGCGAGGGATGGTGGAACAGCCTCTTCGGGACATCCTGCTTGGAGAACCCCACGATCACGACGAACACGTGGGCCTGGTCGCTCGCCTCGCTTCTCCAGCGGAACGTGTCGTGGGCGAAGTCGATATGCACGCCGAGGTCGGCGATGGGCTTCCAGATATTGGCGACCTGCTCTCCTTGGCAGATGGAGTTGGTGGAGACGAAAGCGCAGCGGATCGGGTGATCGCCCATGTACTCCGCCGCCTTCATGTACCAGCCCGAAACGTAATCGATGGTTCCGCAGTTCTTCGCCCCGTGGAATACGTCATGAAGCTCCGAGCGCTGCTCCGCGCTCTGCATCTTCGCGCCCAAAAATGGCGGGTTCCCGATGATGTAGCTGCATTTTCCTGCGGGCAGGACATCGTTCCAGTCAATGCGCAGGGCGTTTCCGCACACGCTGTTCGCGATGCTCTTCAGCGGCAGGAAGTCGAACTCCCGATAAGGCAGAAGCTCCTGGGTGCGCTCCATCATCTGCTGCTCGGCGATCCAAAGCGCCGTCTTGCCCACCGATACCGCGAAGTCGTTTATCTCGATGGCATAGAACTGCCCGATGTTGACCATGATGGCGTCGCCCAGGATACTTGACTGATCGCCTTGCAGGTCCTCGATGACGCGCAGCTCCAGCTTGCGCAGGCTGATGTAGGTTTCGGTGAGGAAGTTGTGGCTGCCGGCGGCAGGGTCGAGAAACGTCAGCTCGGAGAGCTTCTTCTGGAAGATGCGAAGCTTGGCGTTGCGCGTCCGCTCGACCTTCTCGCCCTCGATGGCGGCGAGCTCGGCCTTCAAGTCATCCAAGAACAGCGGGTCGATGACCTTGTGTATGTTCTCCACGCTGGTGTAGTGCATGCCTCCCGACCTGCGGGCAGCGGGATTGAGGGTGCTCTCGAAGGCGGCGCCGAAGATGGTGGGGCTGATGTCCTTCCAGTCGAACCCGGCCGACGCCTCGGTCAGCAGATCCTCCCTGATCCGATCGGTGAACTGCGGGATGACGATGCCCTCGTCGGCGAACAGCCCGCCGTTGACGTACGGGAAGGCGAGCAGCTCGGGGTCTTCGTACGGATCGCGCAAGTCGCAGGGCGTGTCCAGGATGCGGAACAGGTCGATGAGCGCCTTGCGCATCTGGGCCGTGGTCGTCTTCTCCATGTAGCGGAGGAACGCCTGATGTTCTTGCAAAAGGCCGGCGTCCTCGGCGAACAGGAGGAACACGAGCCTGACCAGCAGCACGTTCAGCGATCGCTGCTCATGTTTGTCGGCGTCGATATTTGCATACTGCGCGGCGAAGGACCTGTACAGCCTGCCTACGATCTCGCCCGCCTGAACGGAGAGCTCCTTCTCCTTCACGTAGCGCGATTCGCTCTTGTCGGCAATGAAACCGAGCACAAAAAGCTTATCCGGGAGCTCCTCGAGCGAAAGGGAGACGAACTCCTTTTCCGGGTTGGGGCAATCCTGATCGTAGATGCGGATCTCGCTGAAATTGCACACGATGATGCGCCGCGGGCGAATGGAATACGGCAGGTTGTCGGCGTACCACTTCCCCTGCTGGTAAGGGG
>CAKTXN010000041.1 GCA_934630905.1 uncultured Eggerthellaceae bacterium | reverse complement strand
GACGCCGAGAAGTTCGCTAAGTACGCGTTCAACAAGTCGCACTCGGCTGCGTACGCCATTTTGGTTATGCGCACGGCGTATCTGAAGGCGCACTATCCAAACGAATTCATGGCGGCTGTTCTTTCCAGTTACATGGGCAACACGGATCGCCTGATTCGCTATATTGCCAGCTGCAACCACAACGGCACGCCGGTTTTGCCGCCGGACGTGAACCAGTCAAACGAGGAATTCACCCCTGTTGACGAGGGCATTCGCTTCGGCTTGGTTGGTGTGCGCGGCGTGGGTCGCAACGTGGCGGAAGCGATTGTTGCGGAGCGCAAGGCGAATGGCCCGTATAGCTCGCTGCACGATTTTGTGAACCGTTTGGATTCGAAGTGCTATAACCGCAAGACGCTTGAAGCCCTGATCAAGGGTGGTGCGTTCGACTCGACGGGCTACACGCGCAAGCAGCTGATGAGCTTTGTCGATGACACGAACCTGCTGGAAAACGCCGCGAAACGCCAACGCGACCGCGATGCGGGTCAGGTTTCCATGTTCGATATGTTTGGCGAAGACGAAGAATCCGGCTTTGAAGAGGAGGTTCCGCCTCCCGACGGCATTGAGTGGGACAAGCGCACGAAGCTTGCCTTCGAAAAAGAGATCATGAAGATCTACGTTTCGGAGCATCCGCTGCAGCCGTACGAACGCATGCTGGCACGCATGTCGAAGTTCACCATGGGCGAGTTGTCCGAGCGTACGAAGGAGATTCGTAACGGCGATTTCGTGGGCATGGTGAGCGGCGTAACCACGAAGCTGACGAAAACCGGCAACCGCATGGCAACGTTCACGCTTGAGGACACTTCGGGCTCCATGGAGTGCATTTGCTTCAAATACAGCGACTTTGCCGATGCCATTGTGGAAGACGCCGTGGTGAAGATAAAAGGCAAGTTCGAGTGCGGCGATCGCGGAAGCCAGATTATCGCGTACGAGGTTGAAGCGATTGAATTGGGCGATGAGCAGGCAAAACCGCTTCACATGCAGATTAGCGTGTATTCGAATGAGTACAACCTGGATGTTTCCATGAAGCTTACGGCGCTTCTGAAGCAATTCCCGGGGAGCGATGGCGTGTCGCTTCTGTATACGCAGGGCGACGGACGCCGATTCCGCGCGGAGCTGCCGGTTCACGTGGATGCCACGTCGCGCGTGTTGGCGTTGGAGCTTTCGCGCTTGTTCGGAAGAGACGTGCTTCATGGGTAGTTGCGTGGGAAAGGATATGGCGGCGCTTGCGGGTGCGGCCGGGGAAGTCGCAGGCGCGGCGGATGCCACGGTGCTGGAGGCGCCGGATGCTGCTGCGGCTACGGCGGAAGCGCCGGATGCTGCGGGTGCGACGTCCGTGGATGAGCCGATGCGCACGTACGCCCTGACGCTCGGGTACAACGGCGTGCCCTTCGCGGGATTCGCGCGGCAGCCGGGTCAGCTTACGGTGCAAGGGAACGTCGAGGAAGCGCTCTCGCTGCTGTTCAAGCAGCCTGTTTTGACGGTTTGCGCAGGTAGAACCGATGCGGGCGTTCATGCGCGCGAGCAAGTCGTGTCGTTTTCGGTTCCTGCTGCTGCGGTCGGGGGAAGGTCGCAGCGCACATTGCTGCGCTCGCTGAATGCCTTAACGCACGAGCATATTGTTGTGAAAAACATCGAGGAACGCCCCGAAGGCTTTTCGGCGCGTTTCGATGCTGTATCGCGAGAGTATCACTATCATATCTGCATCGACCCCGTTCCGCCGCTTTTTATGCGCGACTATAGCTGGCATATCTCCAAGCCGCTGGATGTTGAAGCCATGCAGCAAGCGGCACGTCTTCTGGAGGGCGAGCATGACTTCAAATCGTTTTGCCTGGCGGCTTCCGCAAAAGACAAAACGACGTTTCGATATGTGGAAAAAGTGCAGGTAGAGCCCACTCAGGTGATAGGCGAGAACCTGCTGATAATCACCGTGAAAGGCAATGCATTTTTGCATTCCATGGTGCGTACGATGGTGGGCACGCTTGTGAAAGTGGGCGCGGGGCATCGTGAGCCGGAGTGGATCAATCGCGTTTTGGCGGCATGTGATCGCAGCGCGGCGGGCGAAACGGCTCCCGCGTGCGGCCTGGTGTTTTGGTCAGTTGACTACGAAGGCGATCGCTGCCCCTATGCTCCCGTTGTTGATTCGGCGGGCGCCGCGAAAGCAGCGGTTCAGGAGGCGCTATGAAGCTGACGAATTCTTTTCGCGATGCCGCCCAGATACGGCAGGCACGCGGGCTTGATGCGTTTCGCAGCCGCGAGGAAGAAGAGAATTTGCGCGCGTGGGAGCGCGTGGTAGAAATTGCCGATGAGCTGGGTAAATGCGATGATTCTGCAGTCGTGCGCGCTATGAAAGAGCTGCAGGAGCTTGCTCGTAAAAGGCTCTCTTTTGCCGATGAGCTTGGTTTTTCCGAACAAGAAATGGAGTCGTGCGAAACGGCATCGGGCATGATTGTAGCCACAGAGGGCAGTGCTTCTGCATCTGAGGGATCGGGCTTGGCTGCAAGTGCTACCTGCGCTGTGGGTGCTGATTGCGCTGCAGCATCGGTAAGCTTTTCTGCTGCGGCTCTTGATGACGCGGAAATGTTTGACGGCGATGAACTGGAGGAAGTTGTATTGCCTTCGAGTTTAAGGGCAGCGGATGACGTTTTACCAGGTGATAACACCGCTTTTGCTGCTGGCAACGAGATTCCCGAGCTGCTTGACGTGCCGGCACGACCCGCCCCGGCTGAGGTCGCCACATTCAAGCACCTTTGCGCAGGTCGCGATGGCAAGCTCTGTCTTTTCGAAGACGCCGACGGTCATCTTGTAGCAGTCCGAGCTTCCCGCCTCGCTTAATGTTAAAAAGTGACGGGGTCTTTTTAACATTTCGGGCGGTCCTAGCTTAGAGCGATAAACTTTTCGCATTTTTAGCTGATTTAAAAGTATGTTGTTGAAAAAGCGGTGCCAAATTCGAAGTTGCATAAGGTTGGAAGTAGGTTGGCATTTGACATCAATCGGAAATTAAAACATATCTCAACAGAGAATAGCTTTGAACTGGTATATTTATTGAGGCTATTTTTCACAAGCCATGGGCTTGCCGCAAAATGCTTCGATTTCCGTTCTTGACCTACTTCCAACTTGCCACAACTTCGAATTTTGAGGTCATTTTTCAGCAACATAAAGAGGTGTGGGCCGGTTCATGTTCAAAAGCAAGGGGTTGTAAGATGCCGGGGTGTCCGTGGAAACGGACATGCGCTTTTTGCGAAGGAGCTATACTGGGTTTCGAATTGAGGAACCCAGCACGCAAGGAGCGAAAAATGGCACATCTCGCATATGATCAAAACATCGTGGTTGACCTGGAATTTACACCCTCCATACGAAATGCGCGAAAGCATGGTGTGCGCCAGGTATACGAGGTAATTGAGATTGGTGCGGTACGGGTGAGCCCAGACGGACGTGTGCTTGATGAATTTAGGTGTTTAGTAAGACCCGAAATGGCGACTTCTGTAAGCGGAAAAGTGCGCCGACTTACGGGAATCACCACTCATATGCTAGAAGATGCGCCCCGCTTTGCCGAGGCATTGCTGCTTTTCAGCGAGTGGGTGGGCAAGGGAAGGACCCGTATGGTCGCCTGGAGTGAAAACGATAAGGCGCAGATTGTCTCCGAGTGCGCTATGAAGGAAATTGAGATGCCCGCGAACATGCGTCGCTGGATGAATCTTCAAAGGGTGTTTCCTCGCGCTATGGATATGAGGGGTCGCCGCAAGCGCATGTCCTTGCACGATGCTTTCGCGTGGTTTGACCGCGAGCTTTCGGCCGATTGCCAGCATCAGGCGCTGGCAGATGCGGAGCACACCGCCGAACTTCTGATCGCGCTTATCAAGGGAGAGCACCTGGAGCACAAGCGCGCTCTTGAAGCCGCCATGACAAATGTGCAACCATGCGGCTACAACCCCATGGCGAGCGCTTTGGCTGGCCTTCTTGAGAAAATGAATGAAGCGGCATAGTGCGATTTTCGAGTTAAAGGTGATGTGTTTTTCGCCTTTGCCCTACATTTAGCGCATTTACGAAAAGTGTAGGGCAATAGAGATAATTTACCCGTTTCGTCCGTTTCGTATTCTCGAACAGCCTTCTGGCTTGGCTGCAGCCTGCATAAGAAAAGCCCCGAATGGTTTCGGGGCTTTTGGCGGTGCCACATTAAGCGGGCAAGCTTTGCAGGAGTGCCGTGCTCGGTGTTCCTCCTTCGCAATTGTTGACAAAAGGTGGGGTAATTTGACAACAATTGTGCTCTGAGCAGTCGCTCTCTCCTTCCCGCTTGGCGCTAATCCTCCTTGACCTTCACTTTTGGCGTAGCGGGGGCATCAAACGAACCAGCGCAATGCGGGCAGCGCGTGGCGCCTTCCTTGACTTCCTCCAAGCAGAAGGGGCAGGTGGGAGGCTCGATTTCGTCTTCGGCTTCCTCTTCTTTCTTGCCCAGATTCTGCATGTTGTTCACGGCCTTGACCAGCAAGAACACGATGAACGCAACAATCAGGAAGTTGATAATGGCGGAAATGAACGCGCCGAAGTCAATGGATGTGCCCGGAATAACCAGTGCGCCTGCGGTGTCAATGCCGCCGCCCGTGATAAGCGTGATCAGGGGATTAATGATGTTCGAGGTCAGCGCCGTGACAATTGCCGTGAACGCGCCGCCCACGATAACGCCAACGGCCATGTCCATCACGTTGCCGCGATTGATGAACTTTTTGAATTCGTCGAGCATTTTCATAGAAGGCTCCTTTTCTCTTTGCTGTTCGCAGCCAGGTGTTTCGCCTGGCTCTTCGCATAAATAAGTCGGCACGATTATAGGGCAAATATTACGACCTGATGACGCTTTTTGAGGAAACTTGACACCAATGCGCGCAGAAGTACAATCAGCTTTGGCACTCGATACCCGAGACTGCTAATGCGTTGCCTTCCGCCGTTCGCAGGGCGTGCGTCGTGCGTGCGGCATACGTGCGAATGATGTGCGTGAATCGCGCGGAATCGTGCAGGTACGTGCATAAAAACGCGCCGGCGGTACGAAAAAACGCATAAAGCGGTTTTGGCAAGCAATATCTATTGCATTTGTTTTACTGTGAAGGGAAAGAAGGATCGATGAAAAAATTCAAGACAGAGAGCAAAAAGCTGCTTGATCTAATGATCAACTCCATTTACACGAATAAAGAGATTTTCCTGCGCGAGCTTATTTCGAACGCGTCCGACGCTGTGGACAAGCTGTATTTCAAGAGTCTGACTGACGAATCGGCCGCCGTTGACAAAGACGAGCTGTGCATCCGCGTGAACTTCGACAAGGGCGCGCGCACCATTATTGTTTCCGATGACGGCATTGGCATGAGCAAGGACGAGCTGGACAAGAACTTGGGCACCATCGCTCACTCCGACAGCCAGTCGTTCAAGACCGAGAACGCCGAGCAGCAGGGTTCCGACATTGACATTATTGGCCAGTTCGGCGTTGGTTTCTACTCGTCGTTTATGGTGGCCGACCACGTGCGCGTTGTGTCCCGCGCATTCGGCAGCGATGAAGCATACGCTTGGGAAAGCGACGGCGTGGAGGGTTACACCATTGAGCCGGCCGAGCGCGAAACGCACGGCACCGATGTCATTTTGACCATCAAAGAAAGCACAGCCGAAGAAGATTACGACGAATTCCTGACTGAAGAAGGCCTGCGCCATTTGATTCTGCACTACAGCAACTACGTGCGTTATCCTATTCGCATGCTGGTGACGAAGGAACGTCAGAAGCCGCTGCCGCCCGATGCGCCCGAAGACGCAAAGCCCGAATGGGAAGAGTACAAGACCATCGAGACCATCAACTCCATGGTGCCCATTTGGAAGCGCAACAAGTCAGAAGTCACGCCCGAAGAATACAACGAGTTCTACAAGTCTAACTTCCACGACTTCGAGGATCCGGCGCGCACGGTGAGCTTCCACGCGGAAGGCTCGCTCAACTACGATGCGCTGCTGTTCATTCCCGGCCGCGCGCCGTACGACATGTACAGCCGCGAGTACGAGAAGGGCCTGGCGCTGTACAGCTCGAACGTGCTGATCATGGAGAAGTGCGAGGACCTGGTTCCCGACTACTTCAACTTCGTGCGCGGCATTGTGGACAGCCAGGACCTTACGCTGAACATTTCCCGCGAGACGCTGCAGCAAAACAGCCAGTTGCGCGCTATTGCTCGCAAGGTCGAGAAAAAGATCAAGTCCGAGCTGGACGCCATGCGCGATGACGATCGCGAAACGTACGAGAAGTTCTTCGAGAATTTCGGTCGCAGCCTGAAGTTCGGCATTTACGCCAGCCGTGGTCAGAAGTCCGATGTGTTGTCTGACCTGCTGCTTTTCTATTCCGCCAAGCAGAGCAAGATGGTCACGCTTGCTGAATATGTTGAGGGCATGACCGAGGGCCAGGACAGCATTCTGTACCACTTCGGCGTGGGCGAGAGCATTGAGCGCTTGGAGAAGACGCCGCTGGTGAAGTCCGTGCTGGACAAGGGTTACGACGTGCTTTTGTGCAACGAACCTGTTGACGAATTCGTGCTGCAGCTTATGCAGACGTTCGATGGCAAAGAGATGAAAAATATTGCCACCGAGGAACTGAACCTGGGCTCCGACGACGAGAAAGCCGATGCCGAAGCGGTAGAGAAGGACAACGCCGATTTGTTCACCACCATGACTAAGGCACTGGACGGCAAGGTAGAGAAGGTTGTTGCCTCTACGCGCTTGACCGATGCGCCGGCGTGCCTGGTGTCTACGGGCGGCGTGTCGCTGGGCATGGAGCGCGTGTTCTCGGCCTCCGAGGGCTACGATGGCATGAAGAGCGCTCGTGTTTTGGAAATCAACCCCAAGCACGAGATTTTCGAAGCGCTGAAGGAAGCGCAGGATCTAGGTCAGACTGACAAGGTGAGCCTGTATGTGAACATCCTGTACAACCAATCGTTGCTGATCGAGGGCTTGCCGGTGGATGATCCGTTCGAGTTCGCGAAGGCCGTTTCGTCGCTGATGGTGTAGGGGCTGCTGACAGCGGGGCGCTGCTGGCGGCTTGCTGTCGGCGCGCGGCGGTTGCGGCCGGAGCGGGGCTGTGGCTGGCGGTTTGCGGTTGGGGGCTGCGACCTGTGTCTCCGCCTTCGCCTTCGCTGTTGGCGCGCTACTGATGGTGTGTAGCGGCGCGTGCCGGTGGCGGTGCGGCGGCTGCACCGGAGCGGGCTGTGGCTGGCGGGTTGCGGTTGAGAACCGCGCCCTTCGCCTTCGCCCGATTTTGCCCTTTATTCGCGCAAGGGAACATACGAAATGCGTTCCAGCTGGTACAATGCCAGCTGGAACTTTTTTTCGGAGAGGATCAACGCATGAGAGAACGCAAAAATGCCCTGGTACTGTTCAGCAAGCCGCCTATTCCCGGGTTGGTGAAAACGCGTCTGACGCGTCTGAAGGACGGCATCTTCGAGCCCGAGGTTGCATCGGGACTGTATCACTGCATGTTGTTCGACGTGGTTGAGATTTGCTGCGCCGCCATGACGAAGATGGAGCAGGATAGCGAAGCGCAAGTGATGGCGCTGCGCGAAGAGGGCATTCCTGAAGACGAAATTGTGCGCGATACGTTTGAGCTTATCATTTCCACAACGCCCGAGAAAAACGTTGCCGTTATGGAAAAGCTTTTTTCCGATGCGGGCGAATGGCCTCGTGACCTGGTGTTTATCTGCGATACGGGCAAGAGCTTCGACGAGCATTACAATGATTCGTTCCGCCAAGCATGGGAGCGCGGCGCCGATTGCATTCTTTCTATGGGCGCTGACATGCCGGCGCTACACACGAAGGACGTGATCAACGGCTTCGAGATGCTGCATTCCCTTGACGGCGTTGATGGCGGCGGCATTGTGCTGGCTCCCGACCAGGCAATGGGCGTTTCTATTGTGGGTTGGACGCGCGAAACCGATTTCGACCACGCAGGCGTTTTCTACAACCCCTCGGGATTGACCGTTCTACCTGCGTATATTCAAAAAGCGCGCGAGGCGGGGCTGCCTGCGCTCTATCTGCCGGCCGTGCCCGACGTGGACACCATGGGTGACTTAATGCATAACGTGACGCTGGTCGAGGCGCTGAATTACTGCGCGCCGTTCGAGGACAACACGCCGCCGTGGCGCACGGCGCAGGCGCTCAAGGAAATGGGCTGGGACAAAATTGTGGTGCCGCCGAACGATCTGCACGATCCGCGCGAGGAAATTGATAAGTAGAGGGGCAAGTTTATGCTGGTCAGACTTGAGTCGGTAAGCGACCCGCTGCTTGATGCCTACGCGCGCCTCACCGAGGCGCAACTGCGCAACAAGTTGGAGCCCGAAAAGGGAATATTCATTGCCGAGGCGCCCAAGGTCATTGAACGTGCGCTGGCGGGTGGTATGGAGTGCCAGTCGCTTCTTTTGGAAGAGAAGATGCTGGAAAACACGGCGCACGTTATTGATATGGTGCATGCGCAAAATCCGGAAACGCCGATTTTCGTTCTTCCGCACAGCGAGATTGAGCAGCTTATCGGCTATGAGCTCACGCGTGGTGCGTTGGGGGCGTTTCATCGGCCGGCGCCGCGATCGCTGGAGGATGTGCTTGCGGGTGCGCATCGTGTGGCGGTGCTGGAAAACATCACGAATCATACAAACGTTGGAGCCATTATGCGCTCTGCTGCCGCGCTTGGCATGGATGCCGTGCTGGTAACGCCCGAGTGCTACGATCCGTTGTATCGTCGTGCGGTACGTTGTTCCATGGGCACGGTGTTCCAGATTCCGTGGACGCGCATCGATGATTGGCCTGAAGGTGGCATGGCACGCCTGCATGAGCTGGGGTTCAAGACGGCGGCTTTGGCACTGCGCAAGGATTCCATCACGCCGCGTGACCCTGCGCTGGCGGCGTGCGATAAGCTGGCGGTTGTCTTGGGGACCGAAGGCGACGGCCTGAGCTACGACACCATTGCGGCGTGCGATTTCACGGTGTGCATTCCCATGTATCATCAGGTAGATTCCTTGAATGTAGCAGCGGCAAGCGCCGTTGCCTTCTACGAGCTCGCCCGCCCTTCTGCGCAGTAGCGCGCGGATGTTAAAAAGTGACGGGGTCTTTTTAACATCGGGCTTGTCCGTGTGACTTTGATAGGGGTCTGGCCTGATCGGGCGGCTCCGCGCCTTCCAGGGCGACCTTGTTGCGTTCATGGCTCCTTCGTGCTTTCCTGCTTGGCGGGATTGGCGCCCATTGACGAATATGCGGGCTCGAAGACTCTCGCAATGACAGCGCGAGCTCAGCTTGTCGATTTTTCGGCTCCGATGTGCAAAATATTCCTGTTCGGGGTAGGTGAGAGCGCGGATTCGACGCAAACTGCTCATCGCCGCGCGCTCTTAATAATGGTCGATTCATATAATCCCAGTTCACAAGCTAGGCAATGCTTTGGTTTTTTCGAGGTGACGCCGACAAAGCTCCATTGACCTACCCCGAACAGGAATATTTTGCACATTTGCCGCATTTTTTTGACAAGCTGACCCGTGCAGCGTTTTTTGAATGCGTTTTGAGCGCGTTTTGCCGCCTGTTTGCCTGGGTTGAGCGCGATTGGTTGCGCGATTCCTTGCTTGCCATTAATAGTTTGAGTGATAATTCAGTCGTTTGCTTCTTAGATAAGCTTATAAAAATCGAAAAATACCAGTGAATAATGCAAAAAAAACCGCTTATCGCTAAAAATAATGCATAAAGTTACGAAATTATTAATTAAATCAAATGACAACGTAATTTTGTCGTATAGTTCGCCTTGTAAAACGCACAACGGTTCAGGCTCAAAGTTCAGCCGTTAACGTGCAACGTAGACGTCATGGGCATGTGTTGTCGCCGGAAACTCGGACGGCGAAACGCGTAGCGCAAAAGGAACAAGGAGAACGGTAATGAAAAAGAAATTAATTGCTGTCGCGGCAGCCGCTTTGATGGTGGTTGCTTTGGCAGGCTGCTCTAGCTCTGCAAGCTCGAGCAGCGCATCGGCAAGTGCATCGGGGGCGGCAAGCGCCGCCGCTACGGAAGCGAAGCTTGTCAATGCAGGCACGCTGACGGTAGGTACCTCGCCTGACTACCCGCCTTTCGAGAACCTTGAGGGTGATCAAATTGTCGGCTTTGAGGTTGACTTGGTGAATGCTGTCGCCGATAAGCTTGGCTTGAAGGTTGAGTACAAGTCTATGAACTTTGACTCTATCATTGCTGCTGTTGAGGCGGGTACGCAGATTGACCTGGGCATGAGCGGTTTCTCCATTACGCCCGAGCGCGCGAAAGAAATCGATTTTACCACGTCTTTCTACACCGATGATCTGGGCGTGGCAACGCTTAAGGACGGTCAGTTCACCACGGCCGATTCGCTGAACGCGGACGGCGTAAGGATTGCCGTGCAAAGCGGTACCACGGGCGAGTCATCCATGAAGGAGAACTACCCCAACGCGGAAGTGATTTCTTACACCAGCTCAAACGATATTTTCGCGGCCCTGACCGCTGGTAAGGCCGATGCGGCTTGCACGAACATTTCTGTGGTGGGTGCCATGCTGAACGGTTCCTACAACGATTGCGCCATGGTGAAAAAGATTCCTTCAGGCGAAGACTACGGCCTGGTCGTTGCAAAGACGAACCCTGCTTTGACGGAGCAAATCAACGGCGCTTTGGAAGAGCTGACCAATGATGGCACGCTTGATGCGCTTCTGGAGAAGTGGGAGCTGAACCTGTAAAGCTGCGGGAGCTTGTGGGTGCGGCATGTTTGTTGGGCGGGCGTCTACGGTTTGGTGGACGCCCGCCTTTTGTGCCACGCGATCCTTTTAGGAAAGTGTTTCCTCTCGAAAGCTCACTCGGCGCCAAAACAGACCGTTGCGCTGACTGCGAAACGCAAGAAAAAGATACAAAAGTGCGACTTTTTGCATAAAATAGCAAAAATACCCATAAAAAATGAATATTTCAGCAAAATTATTGCTTTCTCAAACAAAACGCCCTAGAATAAGTGCACTTCAGCTTGAACAAGCTGCATCTGCATGTGCAGCGCAAATGCAGCGCGCATGACTCATGCGGCGCACCGCATGCAGCAAGCTACTGCTCAATCAAATGAAAGGGAAAGAGGAACCAAATGAAAAAGAAATTGATCGCAATCGCTGCGGCAGCCCTGATGGTTGTTGCTTTGGCTGGTTGCGCTTCTTCTGCGAGCTCAAGCTCCGCAAGCGCATCTGCCAGCACCGATGGCCAGTACAAGCTGGTCAAGGAAGGCACGCTGACCGTGGGCGTGTCCCCCGACTATCCGCCCTTCGAGAATCTTGAGGACGGCGAAGTTGTGGGTTTCGAACCCGACCTGTCCAAGGCTATCGCTGAAAAGCTGGGTCTGAACGTTGAGTTCTCCATTCTGAACTTCGACGCCATTTTGACGGCGGTTGACGCTGGTACGCAGATTGACTGCGGCATTTCGGGCTTTTCCATTGACCCCGAGCGCGCAAAGCTCGTTGACTTCTCCACCTCGTACTTCACCGACGACTTGTCCATTGCAACCATGAAGGACGGCGCGTACACCAGCGCTGATGCCCTGAAGGCTGCAGGCGTGAAGGTTGCCGTGCAGAGCGGCACCACGGGTGAGTCCTACATCCGCGAGAATTATCCCGATGCCGAGGCTGTGTCCTTCACGAACTCCAACGACTGCTTTGCCGCAATGGCTTCTGGCAAGGTTGATGCCGTTTGCACGAACGCTGCTGTTGTTTCCACTATGGTGAACACCTCCTACACCGATGCTGCCGTTGTGGGCACCTATGCCACGGGCGAAGAGTACGGCGCCGCTGTTTCCAAGAGCAACCCCGAGCTGTTGGCCGCCATCAACAAGGCGCTTGCCGAGCTTGAAGCAGATGGCACGCTGGACGCTCTGAGCAGCAAGTGGCTCTAATCTTTTTGAAGTAGCGAAAAAGTTCCGGCGGGAAGCATGCGCTTTTCGCCGGATATTTTGCGTTTGGGAGGTTGTGCGGACCTCTGTGGTTGAGCGGACCCCGCGTCCATGCGGTGGGAGATGCGGCGCTTGGCGGAGCAAATCCGAATGACCCGCTGCAACGCAGGTCGGCTCAGCTGTACGTTGCACGAATCCCCCACCAGCCCAAACGCAACACAAGCAAGAACGCGGAAGCGTAGTAAAGCGTAGTAAAGAAAAAGGAACATCCCTATGAATCATCACATTGCAGTACCGCAACAATCGAGAAGCACTCGCGTGGTGCTCGCGGCTCTTGCCGTACTGGTTGCCTTCGCGTGCCTGATGGCGCTGCCGCTGCAAGCACATGCTTTGGACACCGTGAAAACCACGGCGAAGACGAACAGCGACTCGGGCGCCGAAATCATGGGCAACAAGGCAACGCGCATCACCTGGGAAGGCCAGGCCGACGCGGGCGAAGCGTTGACTCAGGTCACGCTGACGTTTCCCAAGGGAACGACGTTCGGCGTGGACGACGCGCGTGTGACGCTGCTGAAAGATGGCGGCTCCGAGCGCGTTGCTATTCTGAAGAAAGCCCAGTTCAGCTCCGAGGAACAGACTATCACTGCAACGTTTGATACCGCGGGCTACGAAGGCGATTACTACCGCTTGGAAGTCTATGACGTGATATTTCCCGCTGCGGGCGGCTCCCAGCAGATAACGGGCACGTACACGTCGGCCGGCATCGAGCGTGAGCTGACCAACATCCCCGCAATCAATGTGACGGAAATGACGTTGCCCGAGCAGCTGGCCGAGGCTATTGAGTCTTCCGGTTGGTATAAGTCCTGGTGCGACAACAAATTCCTGAAGCTCTTCCTGAACCCTGCCCTTATGGTCCGCTCTATCCCCGTGGTGTTCAACGGCTTCCTTATGGCGCTGGGCATTGTGCTGTGCGCGTTCCCCTGCGCTATTCCGCTGGGTCTGTTGCTGGCGCTCATGCGCATGTCGAAGCTGGCCGTGCTGCGCGGCATTGGCAGCTTGTACGTGAACATTGTTCGTGGCACGCCGCTGTTTTTGCAGATTTACGTGGCGTTTTTCGGCTTGCCGCTGGCGGGTATCAACATTCCGAACTTCCCGCTGGGCGTTATCGTGCTGTTCATGAACTCCGCAGCGTATTTGTGCGAAATCTTCCGCGCGGGCATTCAATCCATTCCCAAGGGTCAAAACGAGGCCTCGCGCTCGCTGGGCATGAACGCCGCGCAAACCATGATCTTCGTTATCATTCCGCAGACGGTTCGTCGCGTTATTCCCACTATGACCAGCGAATTTATCTTGCTGTACAAGGACACTTCGCTGCTGGCCGCCGTTGGCATTATGGAAGTCGTGCAATACTCCAAGAGCATTGTGGCGTCCACTGGCTCCATTACGCCCTACATTGTTGCGGCGCTGTTCTACCTGGTCATCACGCTGCCGCTTGCTAAGTTCGTGGGCAAGCTGGAGATGAAGCTTGCGGGTACCGATGGAGGCGCAGCTGGTTCTTCGCGTAAGAAGCGCTTCGGCAAGAAGGGCGTTGCTACTCCCACAAGCCGTCGTGCCGATGAAGAAGCCGTTGCCGCCGCAAACGCCGAATTCGCAGCTCAAGAAGCCTCTATGGGCATACCCGTGGTAAAGAAAGGGGGCATGTAATGACAGCCGCCAATAATTCCGCCGTGGCCGTGACCGAAATCGCCGCCGTGGCCGCGTCCGAGATCGCCGGCGCCGCCGCGACTGCTGCGACTGCAACCGCCGAAAACCTGCACCACGTAGGGCAGGACGTGGTCGTAAGCATCCGCGGCCTGAAGAAAAACTTCGGCGACCTGCACGTTCTGAAAGGCGTTGATCTGGATGTTCATCGTGGCGAGGTGGTTGTAATCCTGGGTCCTTCCGGCTCGGGCAAGTCCACCATGCTGCGTTGCATCAATCGCCTGGAAGAACCCACCAGCGGTCAGATTTTCTTCGAGGATACGGAAATCACCTCGAAGGACACCGACATCAATGCGGTGCGCGCCAAGCTGGGCATGGTCTTCCAAAGCTTCAACTTGTTCCCGCACTTGACCGCGAAGAAAAACGTCATGCTGGCGCAGCAAAAAGTGCTTAAGCGTAGCAAGGAAGAAGCGGAGAAGGTTGCCATCGAGCAGCTGACGAAAGTCGGCCTGGCAGAGCGCGTGGACTACAAGCCCAGCCAGCTTTCCGGCGGCCAGCAGCAGCGCGTTGCTATTGCGCGCGCGTTGGCGATGGATCCGCACGTGATGCTGTTTGACGAAGCGACCAGCGCTCTTGACCCCGAGCTCGTGCGCGATGTTTTGGGCGTTATGAAGGAAATGGCCAAAAACGGCATGACCATGATTGTGGTTACGCACGAAATGGGCTTCGCGCGCGATGTTGCCGATCGCGTGGTGTTCATGGATGGCGGCGTTATCGTGGAGCAAGGCACGCCCGAAGATGTTTTCGATCATCCGCAATCGGAGCGCACGAAGGACTTTTTGGGCCACATTTCGTAGAGAAGTGTTTCTTTTCGCACCCTTTTGTTGCCAAAACGCCTTGGAACGGCTCCTAACAGGTTACCATTCGGTTTCTTTACCGAAAACGCTTTAGTACGTCATAGTGTTTGCGCATATAATTCGGCGTGAGGAAAACTCGCGAAATCTTTGCGCCGTATGCGCAGGTTTCACCTTAGAAGCTGAATGCCCAAAAGACGGCATTCACCATGAAGGAAAAAAGGAGGAAGCACATGAAGAAGAAGCTCATTGCGGTTGCGGCAGCAGCGTTGATGGTTGTCGCCTTGGCTGGCTGCTCTAGCTCCAGCTCCAGCGCGTCGGCGTCTGCATCGGGCAGCGCATCTGCTGGCGCAAGCGGTTCCTACACGGGATTGGGCGATGGTTCTACCTTGAACTTCGTGACCGGTGGCGAATCGGGTACGTACTACGCTGTTGGCGGCGTCATTGCTCAGGACGTGACCAACAACCAGAAAATCAAGGTGACCAGCCTGTCTGGCGCTGGCTCCAAGGCAAACGTTATTGCTCTGGAAGACAAGGAAGCTCAGCTGGGCTTCTGCCAGTCCGACGTTCTGTCTTACGCTTATGAAGGCAAGAACCTGTTCGACACTGCTGTTAAGGACTTCAGCATTGTTGGCGCTCTGTACGACGAGACCGTTCAGATTGTTACCTGTGACCCCACCATCAAGACCGTTGCTGACCTGAAGGGCAAGAACGTTTCCATTGGTGCTGCTGGTTCGGGCGTTTACTTCAACGCGATTGATGTTTTGGGCGCTTACGGCATGACCGAGTCCGACATCAACCCCACCTATCAGTCCTTCCAGGATTCTGCCGACTCCCTGCAGAATGGCCAGATCGACGCCGCTTTCATCGTAGCAGGCGCTCCCACCACGGCTATCACGCAGCTGTCCACTTCCAAGCAGGCTTACCTGGTTGCTCTTGACAGCGAGCATGTTGACTCTCTGATGAAGACTTCTCCGTACTACAGCAAGTCCGTTATTGCTGCTGGTACTTACAAGGGCATCGATGAGGATGTGACCACGGTTTCCGTTCAGGCAGTTATCATTGCCGATAACAGCGTTTCCGAAGATGCAATCTACGCGTTCACCGCTGACCTCTTCGAGAACTTGGACACCCTGGCTGGCTCCAACGCCAAGTTCGGCGAGATGAGCCTGGAGAAGGCAACTTCCATCACCAACGTTCCGTATCATCCGGGTGCTGCGAAGTACTATGCCGAGAAGGGCAAGACCGTTACCGCTGCGTAATTCCTGCGAATTGGCATAACGCTGCTTAACGCACAAGAAACGGGTCGCGACGGGGATTTGTTCCGCCGCGACCTGTTGTATCAAGAAATACTCGTTCCCTTGATTGGGAATTCTTTGTTTTCATCAGGCATTTCTTTGAAATACGCTCCTTGGGGCGGTTCGCGTCCTTGAGCCCTATATCGGTGAAGTGCCTTCTCGGACCTGACCCGGAGCCTGACCGCCCAACATTCGTCCGGTCTACCCGGCGCAGTTTGAGTGCCGAGTATTTCTTGAAACAGCAGATCCCCTTTTATTATCAAGCGAAAGGAGAAAGCTTCCGTGGTTTTCAAGAAGAGTAAAAAATCCCCCGAGACCGAAGCGCTGAAGGAAGAGCTTGCGC